>NZ_JBITVD010000005.1:0-202862 GCF_044542805.1 Acidovorax sp. NPDC077693
GGGCGACTCCCGGCCTCCGCCCTTGAACCAGGCACGCGGTACAAACCAGCGAGCCTGCGAGCGCACCCCGGTTTCGACAAGCTCAACCCGAACGGACGTGGATCGATGTGCCCTGGTTTCGACAGGCTCAACCCGAACGGCCATGGGTCGATGCGCCCAGGTTTCGACAAGCTCAACCCGAACGGCCATGGGTCGATGCGCCCAGGTTTCGACAAGCTCAACCCGAACGGACGTGGATCGATGTGCCCAGGCTTCGACAAGCTCAGCCCGAACGGATGGGCGGCAGGACAACCTCAATCCACAGACAGCACCGCTTCAGAACGGATAGTGCCGCGCAGTCGTCTGCACCGTAATCCACCGCAGCTCCGTAAACTCCCGCACCCCCGCCATCCCCCCAAAACGCCCATACCCCGAACTCTTCACGCCCCCGAACGGCATCTGCCCCTCGTCATGCACCGTCGGCCCGTTGATATGACAAATCCCCGACTCAATGCGCGCCGCCACATTCCACGCCTTCGCCACATCGCGGCTGAACACGGCAGATGACAGGCCAAACTCGTTGTCGTTGGCGCAGCCGATCGCCTCCTCCACGCCGTTCACCCGCACCACCGGCTTGACCGGGCCGAACGACTCCTCGCGGTAGATGTCCATCTCGGCCGTCACGTGGTCCAGGATAGTGGCGGCCATCAGCGTGTTCTCGCTCTTGCCGCCGCACACCAGCGTGGCACCCTTGGCCAGCGCGTCGTCGATCAGCGCGTTGCAGCGGTGCACCGTGGCCATGTCCACCACCGACCCCAGCACCACCGGGCCCTTGCGCGGGTCGCCCAGGGGCAGGGCCTTGGCGCGCTCGCCCAGCTTGGCCACGAACTCGTCGGCCACGGCGTTGTCCACGATGATGCGTTCGGTGGACATGCAGATCTGCCCCGAGTTGGCGAACGAGCCGAACACGGTGCCTGCCACGGCGGCATCCACGTCCGCATCGTCCAGCACCAGCAGCGGGGCCTTGCCGCCCAGCTCCAGTACCACCGGCTTGAGGTACTTGGCACACGTCTGCGCGATGATGCGGCCCACCTTGGTGGAGCCGGTGAAGTTCACGCGGCGCACGGCCGGGTGGGACACGATGGCCTCGACCACCGCACCGGCGTCGGCGGGTGCGTTGGTCACGAAGTTCACCACGCCCGGGGGCAGGCCGGCTTCCTGCAGGGCCTCGATGATCAGGCCGTGCGTGGCGGGGCTCAGCTCGGAGCCCTTGAGGATGACCGTGTTGCCGCAGGCCAGCGGTGTGGCGATGGCGCGCACCCCCAGGATGATGGGCGCGTTCCACGGCGCGATGCCCAGCACCACGCCTGCGGCCTGGCGCACGCCCATGGCCAGGCTGCCGGGCACGTCGGACGGAATCACCTCGCCTGCGATCTGCGTGGTCAGGGCCGCAGCCTCCTGCAGCAGTCCTGCCGCCAGGTGCACGTTGAAGCCCGCCCACAGGCCCGATGCGCCGGTCTCTGCGGCCATGGCGGCAGCAAAGGCGTCGCCCTTGGCTTCGAGTGCGTTCGCCGCCTTGAGCAGCAGCGCGCGGCGCGCATTGGGGCCCAGGGCCGACCAGGCCGGGAAGGCCTTGGCGGCGGCGTCTGCGGCGGCCTGGGCATCGGCCACGGTGGCAGCGGGGGCCGTGGTGGCCACGGAGCCGTCGAGCGGGTTGCGGCGCTCGAAAGTCGCGCCGCCGGTGGCCTGCACGCGCTCGCCGTGGATCAGCATGGAAATGGCAGTCATGGAATCAGTCTCCTGAAGGACAAGGGAAAAAGTCGGATACGAGTGGGTCGAAAAGATTCAGGCCACGCCCAGGTAGGCCTGGCGTACCGCATCGGATTGCAGCAGCGTGGCAGCCTCGCCAGAGGCCACGATGCGCCCGCGCTCCAGCACATAGCCGCGCTGGGCCACCTGCAGCGCCTTGCGCACGTTCTGCTCCACCATGAGCACGGTGACGCCCTGCGCCGCGATGCGCTGCACGATGGCCAGCAGTTCGTCCACCATGCGCGGTGCCAGCCCCAGCGAGGGCTCGTCCAGCATCAACAGGCGCGGGCCGCTCATCATGGCGCGGGCCACGGCCACCATCTGCTGCTCGCCGCCGCTCATGGTGCCGGCCAGTTGCTGGGCGCGTTCCTTGAGGCGCGGAAAGTCCTCGAAGGCCTGGGCCAGGCGCTCGGCGCGCACCCGCGAGGGCACCAGCCAGCCGCCGAGTTCCAGGTTCTCGGTCACCGTCATCTGCGGGAATAGTTGGCGGCCCTCGGCCACCAGGGCCAGGCCGCGCTGCACGCAGGCCGTCGCATTCATTGCGGGCATGGCCTGACCGTCGAGCAGTACCGCGCCCTGGCGCGGGAGCAGCCCTGCCAGCGCCTTGAGCAGCGTGGTCTTGCCCGCGCCGTTGGGGCCGACGATGACGGTGATGCCGGGCTGGGCTTCGAGCGACAGGTCCTGCAGCACCTGGAAGCCGTTGTAGCCCGTGGTCAGGCCCTGTACCGAGAGGTGTGCGCCGCTCATGCCGCAGCTCCTTCGGGCGTGGCCTGTGTGCCCATCTCGTCGCCCAGGTAGGCCTCGATGACCTCCGGGTTGCGCACCACCTCGGCCGGGGTGCCGTCGGCGATCTTGCGGCCCTGGTGCAGCACCAGCACGCGCTCCACGTACTTGAGCAGCGTGGTCACCGCATGCTCGATCCACACCACAGTGAGGCCCCAGTCGTCGCGCAGGCGGCGGATGCGTTGGGCCATCGCGTCCACCTCGGCCTCGGTCAGGCCAGCGGCCACCTCGTCGAGCAGCAGCAGGCGAGGGCGCGTCCCCAGGGCCATGCCGATCTCCAGCAGGCGCTGCTGCGAAGGCGTCACGTCGGCTGCGGGTCGGTCTGCCAGGGCCGACAGGCCCAGCATGGCCAGGATCTCGTCCTCATTGCGCAGGCCCACGGGCCCCTGGCGGTGGCGGCCCGCGAACTGCATGCCGAAGCGCACGTTGTCGCGCACCGTCATGTCCGGGAACACGCGCGGTGTCTGGAAGGTACGCGCGATGCCGTGGGCCGCATAGTGGTGCGGCCCCTTGCCTGTGAGGTTGTCGGCACCGCAGTGCAGCGTGCCCGAGGTCGGTGGCTGCACGCCCGAGATCGCGTTGAAGAACGTGGTCTTGCCCGCGCCGTTGGGGCCGATGATGCCGATGAGCTCGCCCGCATGCAGCGTGGCGCTCACGCCGTCCACGGCGGTCAGCCCGCCAAAGCGCACGGTCACGCTGTCGATGGTCAGCAGGGCCTCAGACATGGCCAGCCTCCGTGGCAGGTGCGGCGGGCGTGGCCGCCCGCTTGCGCTGCCACAGCGTGGCCAGTCCGTTGGGCAGGTACATCACGCACAGGATGAGGAGCAGGCCCAGCACCATCATGTAGCCATAGGGCAGCTGCAGGCGCAGCGTCTCGGCCAGCAGGCTGAAGACGATGGCCGCGAGCACCGGGCCGCCGATGCTGGCCGCGCCGCCGATCAGCGCGATCAGCACCGTCTGGAAGCCGATGAAGGGGCTGAACACGGCCGCCGGTTCGATGTAGGTCCAGCGCACCGCCATGGCCGCGCCCACGGCGCCGGCAAACGCGGCGGTGATGCCGAAGCCCGCGATCTTGGCCAGGCGCGTGTCCACGCCCAGCGTCTGCGCGCGCTGCTCGTCGGCGCCGATGCCCGAGAGCGCCAGGCCAAAGCGGCTGCGCTGGATGGCAATCGATGTGGCAATGGTGGCCGCCGCGATCAGCAGCACCGTGAGGTACACCGTCTCGTTGCTGGGCACCACCGTGAGCACACGGCCCACCGTGCCCGAGACCTGCTTTTCGACAAAGGTCACCGCATGGCGGATCAGCTCCGTCATGCCGAAGGTCAGCACCGCGAAATAGGTGCCGCGCAGGTGCAGCACCGCCGCACCCATCACGATGGCCACCACGGCGGCGATCAGCGCGCCGGCCACGATCACCAGCGGCCAGGGCAGGCTACCGAGCAGCGTGGCGCTGGCATACGCCCCGATGCCGAAGAAGGCAGAGGTGGCCAGCGAGAGATAGCGCGTAGCGCCGCAGAACAGCGACCAGCTGGTGGCGAGTGCGATGTACATCAGGCAGCTGAGCAGCACCGAGGCCATGAACTCGGACACCAGCCAGGGCAGGGTGCCGACTACGGCCGTGCCCACGGCGAGCGCGAGCCAGGGCTTGTTGGAATGGAGTTTCATTTTTTGCTGAACAAACCGTTGGGGCGCCAGATGAGCACGCCGATGAAGACTGCGTAGCTCAGCAGCATCTTGAGAGATGGGCTGCTGAGGTGCATGCCCAGGGCTTCGACCACACCCAGCAGCAGGCCTCCAGCCAGGCTGCCCGCCAGGCTGCCGAAGCCGCCCAGCGTGATCACGATCAGCGAGGTCACGGTGTAGGGCTCGCCCATGGAGGGCGAGATCTCGTAGGTCATCGACAGCAGCGCCCCCGCCACACCCGACAGGCCCAGGCCGATGCCGAACATCATCGGGTGCAGGCGCCGGGTGTTGATGCCCACGAGCTGCGCCCCCGTGGGCGACTGCATCAGCGCCCGCACGGCCTTGCCCAGCAAGGTGAGCTTGAGGAGCGCGATCAGCGCGGCCGACAGCGCCAGTGCCACGCCGAACAGCACCAGCTTGTTCTCGGTGAAGCGCATGCCTGCCACCTGCACCGGGTCGGCCAGGTATTCGTAGCCGCGCAGGTCGCCGCCCCAGATCAAGAGGGCGGTGTTCTGCACCAGGAACATCAGGCCGAAGCCCACCATCAGGCTGCGCGCCTCGAACACGTCCACGTTGGGTGCGCGCGCCGCCAGGCGCTTGAAGCACAGCGCATGCACCGCCACCCCCAGCGCGAACAGCGCGATGAAGGCGATGGGCATCAGCAGCAACGGCGACCAGCCCCAGGCGGTGTGCGCCCACCAGGTGATGAAGGCACCGAGCATCAGGAATTCGCCATGCGAGATGTTCATGATGCGCATCAGCCCGTACTGCAGGTTCAGGCCCATGGCCACCAGCGCGTAGATGCCGCCGGTAATCAGGCCGCTGGCGACCAGTTCGGCCCAGGAAGTCAAAGACACTGTGTTATTTCCAGGCTGGTTTTGCGGTGTTCAGCTGCGCCGTGGCGCGGTCCTTGGGCCACACCACTTCGAAGTCGCTGCCCTGCCACTGGCTCACCGTGCCGGGGATGGAGGCGTTCTCGCTGCCTGCAAAGCGGATGCCGCCCAGGATGGTCTTGAACTCGTTCTTGGCGATGTGCTCGCGCAGCGCCTTGCGGTCCAGGCCCACCTTCTCCACGGCCTGCTGCAGGATCTGCAGGCCCGCCCAGGCATGGCCGCTGGCCCAGCGGTCGGGCTCCTTGCTGAACTTCTTCACGTGGGCGTCGAAATACGCCTTGGCCTCGGGGCTGGTCTTCACGCTCCACGATCCCATGCCGATCACGCCTTCGGTGTTGGCCTGCATCACGTTCTTGTACAACTGGAAGGCGGTGCCCACCGAGGCGTAGAAGAACTTGGGGTTCAGGCCCACCTCGCGCGCCTGGCGGCTGGCCAGGATGGTGTCGGGCGGGTAGGTGATGCCGATGAAGGCGTCAGGGTTCAGGTCCTTGATGCCGCGCAGCACGGGCGCCAGGTCCTTCACGCCCAGCGGGTAGCTCTTCCTCTCCACCACCTGGATGCTGGTCTTCTTGAGCGCGCTGTTCAGCGCCGCGAAGTTTTCCAGGCCGAACAGGTCGTCCATGTAGACGATGGCCACAGACTTCACGCCGTTGGCGACCAGCATGTCCACCAGCGCGCCCATCATCTTGTCGGGCTGCTGCAGCAGCGAGAAGAAGTAGGGCAGGTTCATGTCGATCAGCTTGCGCGACAGGGCGGTGGGCGCCAGCAGCGGGTAGCCGAAGCGGTTGGCCAGCGGCGCGATGGCGAAGTTGGCGCCCGAGCCCCAGGGCGGCAGGATCAGGTCCACCTTGTCGCTGCCCATGAGCTTTTCAAACGTGCGCACGCAGGTCTCGGTTTCGCTGCGGTCGTCGTAGCCGATGAGTTCGATGGGGCGCTTGGCGCCCTTGATGCTCAGGCCGCCGGCGGCGTTCACCTGTTCAGCCCACAGCAGGTAGTTGGGCTCCTGGCTGACCTGGGCGCCCGCAGCCCAGGGACCCGTGCGGGCAATCGCGTAGCCGATGCGCACGGGGCCGCTGCCATTGCCTTGGGCCAGCAGTTGCGGCGCCACGGCCAGCGCGCCCACGGTGGCGGCGGCCCCCTTGATCCATTGGCGCTTGGAGGGTTGGGACGGTGGATGCGTTGTCATTGTGTGTCTCCTCGGATGGGAGGCCCGCGCAGTGCAGGCCGTACCCGGATCGTAGGAAGACGCCGCCCGGTACGCTGGGCTGAGCGTGCACAAAAGCCTTGTCCCAGCGTGCACGGCGCAGGGGGTTTACCCGGATTTCCGTGCCCGCCGCAGGAATAGCGGCGCGGCCGATAATCCCGCTGAGACAGGCGGCACCGTCTGCATGACGACTGGAGACACCCATGGCCCACCCTCTTACCGAGGTATCGACCGACACCGTGCCACCGCGCGACCGCCTGCACCTGTGGGGCGATGCGGTGTGGCGCCTCATTGGCGGGCTGGAGTCCGATGCCTTCGGCGACGAGGCCTTTGCGGGCCACATCACGTCGGGCCAGGCCGGCTACGTGAACCTGTGCCAGCTCGACGTGAGCCGCCACCGTGTGGTGCGCACCCCCAGCCTCATCCGCAGCAGCGACCGGGCCTACATCAAGGTGGTGGCGCAGCTCGAAGGGCGCGCCTGCTTCGAGCAGAATGGCCGGCAGGTGTGGCTGTCGCCCGGCGAATGGAGCGTGTACGACACCACCCGCGCCTACGCCGTGAGCAACCCCGAGGCCGTGCGCCAGATGGTGCTGATGATCCCCAAGGAACAACTGCCCGAGCGCAAGCTCAAGCTCGACGACCTGATGGTGCAGCGGTTTTCAGGCACCACGGGCGTGTCGCGCCTGGCGTGGGACACCATGCGCGCGGCGTTCACCGAGCTGCCCAGCATGTCCGACGCTGCCGCCGACGGTGTGGCCGACGTGATCACGCACCTGGTGCAGCTGTCGCTGCTGGAGCGCAACGGCCAGCACAGCGCCGTGTCGCAGCGCGAGGCCCTGCGCGACCGCATCGGCCAGTTCATCGACCGCCACCTGGGCGACCCCGAACTCACCATCGACCGCATGGCGCAGGCGCTCAACTGCAGCAAGCGGCACCTCTACAACGCGGTGGCCGACGACGAGGAAACGCTGGCCGCCATGATCCAGCGCCGGCGGCTGGAGGCCTGCCTGCGCGACCTGCGCAGCAGTGCGCAGGCGCAGCGATCAGTGACGGACATCGCGCTGTCCTGGGGCTTTTCGAACAGCGCGCATTTCAGCCGCGTGTTCCGCACCCATGTAGGCTGCAGCCCCAGCGAGTACCGCGTGCGGGCCCGGGGGCCTGCACTGCCACACTGAGCGCGCCCGGGCTGCTGCGCAGGCCTGCCGGCAGGTCGTTTTACAAGAAAAAACGCCCCTACCGCTTGCGGTAAGGGCGCTTTCAGCTATTGAATCAATAGCAGTTGTGCTGGTGGCTGGTTGCCCGCCCTGTGTGGGCGGGCAACTGTGCAACAAGCGCAGCCGTTTACTGAATGCTCAGCGACGTGGCCCGGCTCACGGGCTCCAGGCGGGCCAGCGTCAGGGTCAGCACGCCGTTTTCCAGCTTGGCGGAGCTGTTGGCGGCGTCGATGTCGGTAGCCAGCTCCCAGGCGCGCTGCACCTGGCGGGGCGCGCCTTCCACGCTGTGCAGGCGGACCTGGTTGCCTTCGATCTGGATGGACAGTTGCTCGCGCGCCAGGCCGGGCACATCGAGCTGCAAGGTGGTGGTTTTTTCGTCCTGGGTCACGCTCACGCCGGCAGAGCCTGCAGGGGCTGCATTGGCGAAGCTGCCCAGCAAAAAGCGTTGCAGCGCCAGGTCGGCAGAGCGGGGTGCGTTGAAGGCGGAACGGCGGGCGACGGGGGCGAAGATCATGGAAAGTACTCCTATACACTGCGCGGCTCTCGACGTGGTCGCCGCATGGACAGGAGTTGTGTACGGCCGCATCGCTTTTCAAGGGAAAAAGTGGCATGAATAAATTGCGTTCCGGGGGCTTGAAAACAGGCACCACGGCATTACGTCCATCGGTTTTTGCCGCAGTTGTCGGCATCGCCGGGGTGTTGTTCTCGGCGACTCCGGCGGCGGCCCAAGGCAGCGCTTCGACAGCTGCCAGTGCGCCCGCCAAACCGGTGAAGGTGGCACTCATCGAAAGCCTCTCCGGCGCGTTCGCCAACACCGGCGAGGCCGTGTACCGCAACGTCTACTGGGCCATGGAGCGTGTGAACGCACGCGGCGGCGTGCAGCTGCCCGCCAGCAGCGGCGGCCCCCGCCCACTGGCGCTGGAGCGCTACGACAGCAAGGGCCAGAACGAAGAGGCCTTGTCGGCACTGCGCGCGGCCATTGACGACGGCGCCCAGGTCATCCTGCAGGGCAATTCGTCGGCCACTGCGGCGGTGCTGATCGAAGCCATCAACAAGCACAACGAGCGCGAGCCGAACAAGCGCGTGATCTTCCTGAACTACTCGGCGGTGGACCCCATCCTCACCAACGAGAAATGCAGCTTCTGGCACTTTCGCTTCGACGCCCATGCCGACATGCGCATGGCCGCGCTCATGGAAGTGATGCGCGAGGACAAGGCCTTGAAAAGCGTCTACCTCATCGGCCAGGACTACAGCTTCGGCCAGGCTGTGCTGCGCGAGGCGAAGAAGCAACTGGCCGCCCAGCGCCCCGATGTGGCCGTGGTGGGCGACGAGCTGCACCCCATCGGCCGCGTGAAGGACTTCGCGCCGTATGCGGTGAAGATCAAGACCAGCGGCGCGCAGGCCGTGGTCACCGGCAACTGGGGGAACGATCTCACGCTGCTGGTCAAGGCCGCGCGCGAGGTGGGCTACGAAGGCAGCTTCTACACCTTCTACGGCAACGCACTGGGTGCGCCCGCCGCCATCGGCGACGCGGGCATCGGCAAGGTGGTGGCCGTGGCCGACTGGCTGCCCAACGTGCCGGGCGCGCAGAGCGAGGCGTTCTACCAGTCGTTCCGCACACGCTTTCCCAAGCCGCAGGACGACTACGTGCACATGCGCATGCAGCTCATGGTCGAGGCGCTCGCCCAGTCCATCGAGCGCGCGGGCAGCACCGACGCCGTGGCCGTGGCGCGGCAGATGGAGAGCGCCAACGTGCAGCTGTCGGGCCAGGGCGGCAGCATGCGCGCGGCGGACCACCAGTTCCAGCAGGCGCTGGTGGTGGGCGTGATGGACAAGAAGGGCGCACCGGGCGTGAAGTTCGACGTGGAAGGCTCGGGCTACGGCTTTCGCGTGGTGCGGCAGATTGCCGCCGCCAAGGCACAGCAGCCGCACAGCTGCACCATGACGAGGTTCTGACCCACGGCGTGGGCGGTAGGCGGCGCAGCGCGCGCCGCATATCGATATGAAAAGTTAGCGCAACCGGTGCAGGCCGTCGGGCCACAGAATTTGTCGCATTGATCACCCATGCGCGAATCGCTGCCTCCACCGTGTCCTACGCCCTTTCCCTGCTCGACAAAAGTCCCATCCCCGAAGGGGCCACGGCGGCCGAGGCGCTGCAGCGCACCGTAGCGCTGGCCCAGCGCGCCGAGCAACTGGGCTACCGCCGCTTCTGGGTGGCCGAGCACCATGGCAACCCGGGCCTGGCCGGCTCGGCGCCCGAGGTGCTGGTGGCCCACCTGCTGGCGCGCACCTCGCGCATCCGCATCGGCTCTGGCGGCGTGATGCTGCAGCACTACAGCCCCTTCAAGGTGGCCGAGGCGTTCAAGGTGCTCGCATGCCTGGCCTCCGGCCGCGTGGACCTGGGCGTGGGCAAGGCGCCCGGCGGCCTGCCGCTGTCCACCCGGGCGCTGCAAGCGCTGCACGACAAATCCAGGCCGTCCGATTTCAGCGCGCGCTTTGCGGAGCTGGACGCCTTCCTGCACGGCACGCTGGACCCGGACCACGCGCTGGCGGGCGCCGTGGCCTACCCCGCACCGCCCAGCCTGCCCGAGCGCCATCTGCTCGGCGGCAGCCCCGACAGCGCGGCGCTGGCGGCGCGCCACGGCTGGCACTTCACGTACGCGGGCCATTTCAACGGCGACCCCGTCAACATCGAGCGCACGGTGCGCGTGTACCGCGAAGCCGCTGGCCGGGCCCCCTCGCTGGCGCTCTATGCGCTGGTGGCCCCCACGCAGGCCGAGGCCGAAAGCCTGGTGGGTGCCTTGCGCGTCTTCAAGTTGCATTTGTCCACCGGGCAAAGCGTGAACCTGCCCAGCGCCCAGGCCGCTGCGGAGTTTGCGCGCCAGGCCGGTGTGGCCGACTACCGGCTTGAAGAAACCCGGCCCCACGTGATCGCCGGCTCGCCCGAGCATGTGCGCGAGCAGCTCGATGCGCTCAGCGAGCGCTACGGCATCGAAGAGTTCGTGGTCGACACGCCCGTCACGGGCTTTGCCGACCGCCTGGCCTCGGTGGAGCTGCTGGCGGGCGCCTATGCCACCGCAGAGGCCTGACCCGCTGGCCGCCCCCCTTTCCCCAGGAACAGACACCATGAGCAACACCCCACAACCCATCCGTTTCGGCGTCATGCTGCACGGCGCCGGCGGCCACATGAATTCGTGGAAGCACCCCGCAGGCCCTGCGGATGCAAGCGTCAACCTCGACTTCTACATCGAGACCACGCGGAAGGCCGAGACCCATGGCATCGCCTTCGCCTTCGTGGCCGACGGGCTGTTCATCAACGCCAAGTCCATCCCGCATTTCCTGAACCGCTTCGAGCCCATCTCCATCCTGTCGGCGCTGGCCGTGGCGACGTCGAAGATCGGGTTGGCGGGCACCATCTCCACCTCGTACAGCGAGCCTTTCACGGTGGCGCGGCAGTTCGCGTCGCTGGACCTCATCAGCCAGGGGCGCGCAGGCTGGAACGTGGTGACCACTCCGCTGGAGGGCACGGCCAGCAACTACAGCCGCAACCACCCTGACCATGCGTTGCGCTACGAGATCGCCGACGAGTACCTGCAGGTGACGCAAGGCCTGTGGGACAGCTGGGACGAAGACGCCGTGGTGCGCAACCGCGCCACGGGCCAGTTCTTCGACCCGGCCAAGCTGCACACGCTGAACCACAAGGGCCGCTTCTTCCAGGTGGCAGGGCCGCTCAATATCGGCCGGTCGCCGCAGGGGCAGCCGGTGATCTTCCAGGCGGGTTCATCCGACGCGGGCATTGGCCTGGCGGGCAAGTACGCCGATGCGGTGTTCACCCACTCGCCGTCGGTGGAGGAGACGCGCAGCTTTCTGCGCAAGGTCAAGGCCAGCGCCGTGGTGCATGGCCGCCAGGCCGACGATGTGAAGATATTCCCCGGCATCGGCCCCGTGGTGGGCGCTACGCAGGAAGAGGCGGACGCCAAGTACCAGGCCATCCGCGAGCTGCTCACGGTCGATGAGGCGCTGGCCTACCTGGGCCGCTACTTCGACCACCACGACTTCAGCCAGTACCCGCTGGACGCGCCCTTCCCGGAGCTGGGCGAGATCGGCCGCAACAGTTTTCGCTCCACCACCGACCGCATCAAGGCCGATGCCATGGCGCGCGGCCTGACGCTGCGCCAGGTGGCGCTGGAGGCCGCCACGCCGCGCTCGCAGTTCGTGGGCACGGGTGAGCGCGTGGCCGACGAGATCATCCGCTGGGTGGACGAGGGCGCGGCCGATGGCTTCATCCTGGGCTTTCCCGTGCTGTCGCAGGGGCTTGATGATTTCATCACCCACGTGATCCCCGTGCTGGAGGCGCGCGGCCGCTACCAGCGCACGCTGCCGGGCCACACGCTGCGCGACCACCTGGGCTTGCAGCGCAAGGCCAGCCGGTATGCACAGGCCGATGTGGATGCCGCCACGGCGCCAGAGAAGAAGGTCGCGTGATGGGCGCCGCATTGCCAGCAGCGGCTTCGGCGCATGACATGCAGCGGGTGAAAAGCGTGGAAGAGGGCATTGCCGCCTTCATCCACGAGTTCCAGGCATTGCGCCGGGACCTGCACCAGCACCCGGAGCTGTCGTTCCAGGAGCACCGCACCTCGGCCATTGTGGCCGAGCGCCTTGCGTCCTGGGGCTACGAAGTCACCACCGGCATCGCGGGCACCGGCTTGGTGGGCACGCTGCGCAAGGGGCAGGGCACCAAGACCCTGGGCATCCGTGCCGACATGGACGCACTGCCCATCACCGAGGCCACGGGCCTGCCGTATGCCAGCCAGAACGCTGGTGTGATGCATGCGTGCGGACACGATGGGCACACCACGGTGCTGCTGGCTGCCGCGCGCTTTCTGGCCGAGTCGGGCCGCTTCGACGGCACGCTCAACCTGATCTTTCAGCCCGCCGAAGAGAACGGCGGCGGTGCACAGCACATGATCGGCGAGGGCCTGTTCGAGCGCTTTCCATGCGACGCGGTGTTCGGCCTGCACAACTGGCCCTGCGTGGGCGCGGGGCACTTCGGCTGCGTGACCGGGCCTGCCATGGCCTCGGTGGACCAGATCACCATCACCGTGCGCGGCAAGGGCGGCCACGGCGCCGCGCCGCACGAGACGGTGGACCCCGTGGTGGCCAGCGCGCACATCATCACCGCGCTGCAGACGGTGGTCTCGCGCAACGTCGATCCGCTGGACATGGGCGTGGTCACCGTAGGCTCCATCCATGGCGGCAACGCGCCCAACGTGGTGCCCGAGAGCGTGGAGCTCAAGCTCACCGCCCGCGCCTTCAAGCCCGAGGTGCGCGAGGTGCTCAAGGAGCGCATTCCGGCCATCGCCCGCGCGCAGGCCGAGAGCTTCGGCGCCACGGCCGATACGTTGTACCGGCCCGGCTATCCGGCCGTGCTCAACCATGAGGCCGAGACGGAGCTGGCACGCAGCGTGGCCATCGACACCTTTGGCGCAGCCCGCGTGGACGCAGGCTTTCGCCCGCGCACAGCCAGCGAGGACTTCGCCTTCATGCTGCTCAAACGCCCCGGCAGCTACGTGTTCGTGGGCAACGGCGATGGGGCATCGCTGCACAGCCCGTACTACGACTTCAACGACGCCATCCTGGCGCCCTCGGCCACGTACTGGGTGCGGCTGGCCGAGCGGTTTCTGGCCTGAGCCCCTTTCACGAGAAAGCCCTCCCCATGAGTGACCGCTTCATCTACACCTCGCCTGCCGATCCCCTGGCGCGCCCGCTCATCGACGAGCTGTCGCACGAGTACGAGTCGCGCTACGGCGAGTTCTATGACCGCGAGGGCGGGCAGCGCGAGATGGAGAAGTACCCGCCCGAACTGTTCACGCCGGAGCACGGTGGCAGCTTTGTACTGCTGCTGCGCGGCGGGCAGGCGATTGGCGGCGGCGCCTTCAAGCGTCACAGCGATGCGCACACGGCTGAGCTCAAGCGCGTGTGGACGCACTCGGCCCACCGTCGCCAGGGCCTCGCCGCCAAGGTGCTGCTGGAGCTCGAAGCCCAGGCGCTGCGCCAGGGCTATGCGCGGCTGTACCTCACCACCGGCTTTCGCCAGCCCGAGGCCGTCGGGCTGTATCTGGGCCATGGGTACACGGCGCTGTTCGACACATCCCTGCCGCACGAGACGTACCGCCATCTGCCGTTTGAGAAGACTCTGCGCGCCGTGGCGGGCCTGGAGTCCACCGCCACGTTGACGGCGCCCGCCACACCGCACGCCCTGGGCGTAGGGCGCGCCGCGGTGGTTGCGCAAGCGGCCTGAAACCGTCACGCGCACCGGCCCAGCCTGCCCCCGCTTTTTTTCCACGAACCCCGACAGCCTGCGAGACCTCACCACCATGTCCACCTCCACCACCCTGGACGCCGCTGCCGGTCTGCCGCTGGGCCCCGGCCATGCCGCACCCCCTGGTGCCCACAGCCATGGGCCCGGCGCGCCTGCCCTCACACCCTCGTCCTCCCCGGCCCCTGCCCCGGTGAAGGGCGACTATTCCCACTACAAAGTCGTACCCGCGCGCTACCGGGCACGGGCGGCCGGCACGGTGTTTGCCGCCGTGGTCATCGCGCTGGTGCTGTACTCGGTGTTCACCAACCCGCGCTGGGGCTGGAGCATCTTCGGCGAGTATTTCTTCTCGGAACCCGTGCTGGTGGGCCTGGGCCGCACGCTGTTGCTCACCGCGCTGGGGGCGCTGTTCGGATTCACGCTGGGCACGGCGCTGGCGTTGGCCCGCGTGTCGCGCTCGCCGCTGCTGGCGGGGCTGTCGTGGACCTTCATCTGGATCTTCCGGTCCATCCCGGTCATCGTGCTGCTGCTCATCATCAACAACCTGGGCTACCTGTACGAGACCGTGAGCCTGGGCGTGCCGTTCACCGGCTGGACGTTCTTCTCGTACCCCACCACGCAGCTCATCAGCCCGTTCGTGGCGGCGCTGATCGGCCTCACGCTGAACCAGGCAGCGTTTGCGTCGGAGATCGTGCGCGGCGGCATTTTGTCGGTAGACCAGGGGCAGCTGGAAGCGGCCGCCGCCCTGGGCCTGCCGCGACGCCGCCAGGCGTTTCGCATCGTGCTGCCGCAGGCCATGCGGTCCATCTTGCCCGCAGGCTTCAACGACATCATCGGGCTGGCCAAGGGCACGTCCAACGTGTACATCCTGGCCCTGCCCGAGCTGTTCTACACCATCCAGATCATCTACCGCCGCAACCTGGAGGTGATCCCGCTGCTGATGGTGGCGACCGTGTGGTACCTCGTGATCCTCACGGTGCTGTCGCTGCTGCAGTACTACATCGAGCGGCATTTTTCCAAAGGCGCGCTGCGCAGCCTGCCGCAGTCGATCTTCGGCGGCATTGCGCAGCGCCTGCGGCCAGCGCGGCGCGTGGCCGTTCAAGGTGATACAGCCGTGACCGCACCGGCAGCAGCGCCCACGCCCGCCGTGGCCACCGTGCCGCGCTGGACGGGCGAGCGCAACCGCGGTGGTGAAGTCACCATCCACGGCGTGTCCAAGAGCTACGGCGCCCTGCGAGTGCTCAAGGACGTGACGCTGACGGTGCCGCCCGGCAGCGTCACAGTGATCCTGGGTCAGTCGGGCTCGGGCAAGTCGACCTTGCTGCGCACCATCAACCACCTGGAGCGGGTGGACGATGGTTTCATTGCCATCGATGGCGAGCTGATCGGCTACCGCCAGGACGCGGACACCCTGTACGAGCTGGGCGAGAAGGACATCCTCCAACGCCGGGTGGATGTGGGCATGGTGTTCCAGAACTTCAACCTGTTCCCGCACCTCACGGTGCTGGAGAACATCGTCGAGGCACCGGTCACCGTGCGCCGGCTGCCCCGTGCAGAAGCCGAAGCGCTGGCGCTGGAGCTGCTGGCGCGCGTGGGCCTGTCCGACAAGGCACACAGCTATCCGCGGCAGCTCTCCGGCGGTCAGCAGCAGCGCGTGGCCATAGCACGGGCCCTGGCGCTCAAGCCCAAGGTGCTGCTGTTCGACGAGCCCACCTCTGCGCTCGACCCCGAGCTGGTGGGCGAGGTGCTCGATGTGATCAAGGAGCTGGCGCGCACCGGCACCACGCTCATCATCGTGACGCACGAAATCGGCTTTGCCCGCGAGGTGGCCGACACGGTCGTCTTCATGGAACAGGGCCGCGTACTGGAGACCGGCACCCCCGCCAAGGTGTTCAGCCAGCCCGACCACCCCCGCACGGCGGAGTTCCTGGCCAAGGTGCTCTGAGCAGCCGGCCGCCTCATATTCCCTCACCCGCAACGGCCCTTATGGGTCAGCCGGCCGGTAGCCCAGGCCGGGCTGCGGCATGGGTGCCGCTGTGATCTATCCGATTTTTTGCTTCTTCCTTTGTCTGTTTTCGTGACCCATCCATCTCATCCCCGGAGCCGATCCATGACCCTTGTGAACCGAACCCTCGCAGCCCTGGCACTGGCCGCTGCCTCCATCGCCGCACTGGCGCCCATCCACGCCTCTGCGCAGGCCATCGACCTGAGCCCCGAGCAGCCCACGCGTCCGCGGTCGCAGAAGGTGGACGAGGCGATCAAGCTCGTCGCCAAGGATTTCAAGTTTGCGAAAGATGGTGTGCTCACCGTGGGCACCACCACGGGCCGGCTGC
Source organism: Acidovorax sp. NPDC077693 (assembly GCF_044542805.1). Classification (NCBI taxonomy): domain Bacteria; kingdom Pseudomonadati; phylum Pseudomonadota; class Betaproteobacteria; order Burkholderiales; family Comamonadaceae; genus Acidovorax; species Acidovorax sp. NPDC077693. Next base: position 16,218 of record NZ_JBITVD010000005.1, read on the forward strand.
CGTTTGGCGCCTATGCCACCGACAACAAGACGCCCGTGGGCAACGCGCCGGACATCGCGCAGCTGGTGGCCGACAGCCTGGGGCGCAAGCTGGAGCTGGTGTCGGTGGCCTGGGCTGACTGGCCGCTAGGCTTGCAGTCGGGCAAGTTCGACGTGGTGATCTCCAACGTCACCGTGACCGAGGAGCGCAAGGAGAAATTCGACTTCTCGACCTACCGCAATGACCAGCTGGGTGTGTACGTGAAGGCCGACAGCAAGATCACGTCGGTGAAGGAACCCAAGGATGTGGCTGGCCTGAAGGTGGTGGTGGGCGCGAGCACCAACCAGGAGCAGATCCTGCTGCGCTGGAACCAGCAGAACATCGCCGCAGGCCTCAAGCCTGTGGACATCCAGTACTACGACGACGATGTGGTGCTGTACCTGGCGCTGGCCTCGGGCCGCGCCGACGCGTACCTGGCCCCCAACGGCATCGCCGCGCACAACGCGCGCGATGGCAAGACGAAACTGGTGGGCACCTTCTCGGGCGGCTGGCCGCAGGCGGCCGAGATCGCCGTGACCTCGCGCAAGGGCTCGGGCATTGCCGACGCGATCACCGCGGCACTGAACGCGCAGATCAAGAACGGCAACTACGCCAAGGCCCTTGAGCGCTGGAACCTGCAATCCGAGGCGATCCAGGTCTCGCGCACCAACCCGCCCGGCCTGCCCAAGAAGTAAGCCTGCGGCCTTCAAGGACTATTCATGACTCTCCATTCCTTATCGCGCCGCAGCCTGGTGGCCCTGGCCTCGGCGTGCGCGCTGTGCTGCGCATGGACCGTGGCCATTGCTGCCACTGCGTTTGATTTCAGCCCCGAGCAAAAGGGCCGCATCCGCGCCGAGAAAGACGCAGCGGCTGTGCAGGCCATTCCGAAGAATTTCAAGTTCGTGAAGGAGGGCGTCTTCACCGTGGCGATCGCGCCGTTTGCGCCGCCCATCGCTACGTATGCCAGCGACGCCAAGACGGTGGTGGGGTCCGATCCGGACTATGCACAGCTGATCGCCGACGCCCTGGGGCTCAAGCTCGAATTGCTGCCGATTGCCTGGGCCGACTGGCCGCTCGGGCTCACCTCGGGCAAGTACGACGCGGTGATCTCCAACGTGGGCGTGACGGAGCTGCGCAAGGAGAAGTACGACTTCTCCACCTACCGCCTGGGGCTGCACGGCTTTTATGTGCGGGGCGACAGCAAGATCACCTCCATCAAGGAGCCCAAGGACATTGCGGGACTCAAGGTCATCACCGGATCGGGCACCAACCAGGAGCGCATCCTGCTGGAGTGGAGCAAGCAGAACGTCGCCGCGGGCCTCAAGCCCGTGGAGCCTGTGTACTTCGACGACGATGCTGCGCGGCTGCTGGGCGTGGTGTCGGGCCGGGCCGACGCCAACTTCAACCCCAACGCGCCGCAGGCCTACCACGCGACCAAGGACGGCAAGATCAAGCTCGTGGGCACGGTGAACGCGGGCTGGCCGCTCAAGTCCGACGTGGCCATCACGACGCGCAAGGGCTCGGGCCTGGCCGATGCGCTGACGCTGGCCACCAACGGGCTCATCAAGAACGGCAAGTACACGCAGGCGCTGCAGCGCTGGAGCTTGCTGGAGGAGGCCTTGCCCAAATCGGAAACCAATCCGCCCGGCCTACCGAAGTTTTGAGCCCTTGGAGCCCCCATTGCTTTAAAAAAATACAAAACCGTTCGCGCTGAGCTTGTCCAAGCGTCGCGCAAGGCTTCGACAGGCTCAGCCCGAACGGTATGGGTGTCCCGGGAGGGGGCGCATCTGTGGACTGGCGGAGCCAGATCCACGGGTGCGCTGGTATTGGGGCGCGCGGATTGCGAGTGCTGTGGGCACGTCGCACGAGATTCTGGAGCGCCTGCGACAGGACCCCGTCGTGCCGCAGGTGCAGGTGCAGGTGCAGGTGCAGGTGCAGGCGCTGCGGCTGGAGCTGCCGTACGACTTCAGCGTCGACAACTATGCGCAGATTCTGAGCGACACCGCGCGGTACATCGCACCGGAACTCGGCTGGTCACCGGCTGCTGCGGAGCCCGGGGCCCCCGGTGGTCACTGCCCGGCGCGTGCGGCGGACACTTCGCGGCCCAGCTCGATCACGGCCATCGCGTAGTAGCTCGACCAGTTGTAGCGGGTGATGGCGTAGAAGTTCTCGGTGCCTGCCACGTAGCTCGCGGCATCGCCGCCGTTTTGCAGTTCGATCAAAGCCAGCGGGCCGGTGTGCTGCACGCCCGCGGCGTCCAGCACCGCGCCCTTGGCCTGCATGCTGGCCACGCTGAAAGTGGGCAGGATGTCAGGGGCCATCAGGTCATCGAGCTGCAGGCGTGCGGCATCGAACTGCACGCCGAAATGCGTGGGCATGCCCGGCGTCCACCCGTGGCCGCGAAAGTAGTTGGCGACCGAGCCGATGGCGTCGGCCGGGCTGTTGAACAGGTCCACACGCCCGTCGCCATCGAAGTCGATGGCATAGCGCACCCAGCTCGACGGCATGAACTGGCCCAGGCCCATGGCGCCGGCGTAGCTGCCGCGGGCGTCGAACGGGTCGGTGTTGCTGCGGTTGGTGAAGCTCAGGAACTGCTCGAGCTCGCGGCGGAAGAACTCGGTGCGCTCCTTGGCGCGCGGGTGGGCCGAGGGGAAGTCGAAGGCCAGCGTGGCCAGGGCGTCCATCACGCGGAAGTTGCCCATCTGCTGGCCGTAGATGGTTTCCACGCCGATGATGCCCACGATGATCTCTGCGGGCACGCCGTACTCGCGCTCGGCCCGCGCAAGCGCTGCCTCGTTCTGCTGCCAAAACCGCACGCCCGCGCGGATGCGGATGGGCTCGACAAAGCGGCTGCGGTACACGCGCCAGTTCTTGGCCGTGCCCTTGGCAGGTGGCAGCATCAGGCGGGGCACGTGCGTGAGGAACTGGGCCTGACCGATGGCCTGGCGCACCCACTCGCGGTCCAGGTCGCGGCGCGCGGCCAGGTCGTCGGCAAACTGCAGCGCTTCGGGGCGGGTGGCGTACAGGACGGCGGGCTGCCGGGCGGGCGCTGCGCTGCTCTTGCCCGTGGGTTTCGGGGCTTTTTGCGTGTTAGCGCTGGCTGGGATGGAGAGGAATGCTACTAATGTGATAGCAATTGCAAGGGCGGTCCGGCTCAAGGGGTTCAGCATGTCCGATGTCGGTGGATTCAATGGGGTGCGGGCTTGGGCCACGGCAGGCTGCGGAACTCGCTGCGCAACGTGCCGAGTTCAGCGCCGGGGTCGGGGGCATAGCGCAGGCGCTCCAGGCGCAGCAGCCAGTCGGCCACCGCGGCGGCCGGGGTGCCGAATTGTGCCTGCACACGCTCGGCCATCGCGCGGGGCGGCAGGTTGTCCGGCAACGCCAGGCCGGCCCGCGCCAGCCGCTGGCGCGTGCGCGCCAGCAGCCGCAGCCACGGGTCGTGCTGGCTGCGCTCCCACAGGCCCCAGGCCCCGGCCACCACGGCAGCCGTGATGATCAGGTAGCCGAGCACCGTGGTCAGGTCCTGCCAGCTGGGTGATTCGAACCCCAGGGCCTTGAGCAGGTCCATCTGGCGGCTCTGGGTGTAGTTGAGCACCCATTGGTTCCAGCTGTTGTTGACGGCTTCCCAGACGGCGCGCAGGCTTTGCGCCATGCCAGGGCTGATCGTGCCGATGGCAGCTTCGAATGCGCCTTGCGGCGCGCGCAGGCGCTGGAATGCGCCCACCCGGTTGGGCGACACGGCGCCGGTCGGGTCCACGCGCACCCAGCCGCGGCCTTCCATCCAGACTTCGGCCCAGGCATGGGCATCGGCGTTGCGCACGGTCCAGTAGCCATCCACCGGGTTGCGCTCGCCGCCCTGGTAGCCGGTGACGATGCGCGCAGGCACGTCCATGGCGCGCATCAGGATCACGAACGCGGAGGCGATGTGCTCGCAAAAGCCCTCCTTGCGGTCGAACCAGAATTCGTCGGCGGTGTGCTCGCCAAAGACGCCCGGGTCCAGGGAATAGCTGTATCCGCCGGTGCGCAGGCGTTGCAGGGCGGCATTCACCAGAGCTTGCGGACCGCCTGTTGCCAACGCAGGGTCGGCACGCAGCTGCGCGGCCAACTCCAGGGTGCGGGGGTTGAAGCCCGGTGGCAGCTCGGTGTAGACCCGCAACTGCCGAACGGACTGGTGCGGGCCATGTCTAAAGCTGGGGTAGCTCACCGCTTGGTAGCGCAAGACATCGGTGATTGGTCTTGTGGTCAGCCACTGCAGGTCCTGCGTCATGTACGCCTGCATGTTGGGCAGGCTGGGCGCTTCGGGTGTTGCTTCAAGCACCATCAGCCACGGCTGGCGCTGAGGCTCCAGCGTGACCTCATACTTCACCGGCGTACCGCTCACCTGTAGGTTGGCAGGTAGAACGGCGCGCGCGGCCCAGGCGCTGTCTTCGCGGAAAGGCTCGGCCTGCCATTGCCTGCCGTCGAATGCCGTCATGACCGGACCGCGAAAGTACAGCATGGACTGCGGAAGTCCTTCGTTAGCTTCACCTTCAAAGCGAATGCGGATCGCCACGCGCTCATCAAGCGCAATCTCGGCCATGTCGCCGATCTTCATCGTGCCCGACAGGCCGCTGCGCCCAGTGAGGTTCTCGCTGGGCATGCCCCACAACGGCGCCATGCGGGGGAACAACATGAACAGCGCCACCATGATCGGGGCACCCAGCAATGCCATGGTGCCTGCGATGCGGAAGGTCTGCGCAAGGGCAGGACGCCCGACGGGCATGTGCGCATTGACCAGGGCCATGAGCAGGCCCAGCAGCGCCACCAGCATGGCCGCCGCCGTGGGCAGCGACTGCGAGAAGAAGAAATTGCTGAGCATCGTGAAGAAGCCCAGGAAGAACACCACCATGGCGTCGCGCCGGGCGCGCAGCTCCAGCATCTTGAGCACCAGCAGCAACACGATCAGCGTCACCCCGGCGTCGCGACCAAGGATGGTGCGGTGGGTGAGCAGCGTGCCTACCACCGCCAGCGCCAGCAGCGCGGCCACCGTCCAGCGGCCCGGCAGGGCCTTGCCCTGGATGGCCAGCCAGCCGCGCCACAGCAGCAGCCCGCCCGCAAGCACGGTGGTCCACACCGGAAGGTTAGGGACCTGCGGGGCGATGACCCAGACGATCACGAACAACAGGAACAGCGTGTCGCGCGCGTCGCGCGGCAGGGAGGTCAGCGTTTGGCGCAGGGTCATTGCGAAAGGGTCACGCTCGGCGTTCCGATGAATGGTTTGCTATTGAAAACATAGCTTTTGGGGCGGATGGGTGTTGCGGAGGGGGCTGATCCGGTGCTGTGGTCAGCACAGCGCCAGCGCCTCCAGGCAACGCCTGCGGTGCGCGACGCCGGTGTCGGGGTGGATTTCCACGCCCGGCAGGCGCAGTCCATATTCCAGCCCCAGCCGGTCGGCCTGCAGCACCCAGGCCGCAAGGCGCGAAATGCGTGCCTCATGGTCGGGCAGCGTGGCGCGCGCCAGGTCCAGCCACAGCTCCTGCCGCTGGGCCTGTTGCGCATCCCGGCTGACCAGGTCATCCGTGCCCGTGCCCAAGGTCTTGGCCGCCTTCTTCCAGACCACCAGCTTCAAAGGGTCGCCGCGCCGGTAGGCGCGCACACCGTCGAACTCGCCGATGCCCTGGGTCGGCGTGCTGCCGGAGCCGCCCGCGCGCGGCTCCCCCGCAGGCAGGGGTGGGGCGGGTGTTTCCGGCATGGGGTAGACCAGCACCTGGGCGGCGGGGCGCCAGTATGTCCACACCCGGAAGGTGCCCAGCGGAAACCGGGTCTCGGCGGTGAGGGTGGGCACACGGTGCAGACCCCGGCGCTCTGGCTTGAAGGCCACCTGCACGCTGGCCTGCCCCTGCGCCGGCACGTCCGTCCAGGCCCAGTGGTGCGGCTCCTTGCCCGTGCCGTGCACCGACAGCGCAATGCCGTAGCGGGGCGTCTTGCGCTCGCTGGACACCTGGATGTCGAACGCCGTGCTGGTGCCCATGAAATGCGGATCCGGCGCTTTCAGGTGCAGCGTGAGGCCGCGCAGGTTGGCGTGACAGATGTGCATGCCGATCACCGCGCTGCCTGCGAGCAGAAACGTCAGCAGATAGCCCAGGTTGAGCTGGTAGTTGATGGAGGCGATGAGCAGGACGATCAGCGTCAGCGCCAGCATCCAGCCCGCTCCGGTGGGCAGGATGTACACATTGCGCTGGGTGAGGGTCAGCGTGTCGTTCAGCGGCAACCGGCCCTGCCACCAGTGCTGAAAGCGCCGGCGCAGCGGGGCCAGGGGGCTCAGCCGGGCCGCCAGGGCGCGCCAGCGCGCCAGGGGCGATGGGGGGAGCGATGCGGCGGAGTCCATGGGTCAGGGCAGGGGAACGGCTTCCACCATGGCCCGCACCTGCTCCACCGCCCCGCGCCCCGCATCCCCCACGGGCACCAGGCGGTGGGCGATCGTCTGCGGCAGCACGGCCTGTACGTCGTCGGGGGCCACGTAGTCGCGCCCGCTGATGAGCGCCTGGGCCTTGGCGGCGCGCACCAGGGCAATGCCCGCGCGTGGCGACAGGCCCTGCAAGAACCAGCGGCCCGAGCGGGTGGCGGCGATCAGGTCCTGCACATAATTCAGCAGCGGGTCGGCGGTGTGCACAGCCACGACCTGGCGCTGCAGTTCGGCCAGCTCTTCGTCGGACAGCAGCGGCAGCATGGTGTCCACCATGTCGCGGCGGTCGGCGCCCGCCAGCAGCACGCGTTCGGCCGCGCGGTCGGGGTAGCCGATGGAGATGCGCATCAGAAAGCGGTCGAGCTGCGACTCGGGCAGCGCGAAGGTACCCAGCTGGTCATGCGGGTTCTGCGTGGCGATGACGAAGAACGGGTGGGGCAGGGCGCGCGTCTCGCCCTCGACCGACACCTGCTTTTCTTCCATGGCCTCGAGCAGCGCGCTCTGGGTCTTGGGGCTGGCGCGGTTGATCTCGTCGGCCAGCAGCACCTGGGCAAACACCGGGCCGGGGTGGAACACGAAGGACTCCTTGCCCCGCTCGTACACCGACACCCCGGTCAGGTCGCTGGGCATGAGGTCGGCCGTGAACTGAACGCGGGAAAACTGCAGGCCGAAGGTGCGTGACAGCGCATGCGCCAGCGTGGTCTTGCCCACCCCGGGCACGTCTTCGATGAGCAGGTGCCCGCCCGCCAGCAGGCAGGCCACGCAGTCCTGTACCTGGGCCTGTTTGCCCACGATCACCGTGTTAAGCTGATCCAGTAAGGATTTGATCTTGTGCTGTGCATTCATAGCGCGACGTTATCCGAAAAACACCAAAAATTGCGATACGCGGGGACAAGACTGTGAGCAAGACGGGCTATTTCACCCACCGGGACTGTTGGAAGCACGAGATGGGCCCGGGCCACCCTGAATGCCCCGAACGGCTGGATGCCATCGAAGACCGCTTGCTGGTCACCGGTGTGGGCGATGCGCTGGAGCGCTACGACGCCCCTGAGGCGTCGCTCGCCGATATCGAACTGGCCCACGGCCGCATGCACATTGCCGCGTTGCGAGGACTGTCCGACCGGCTCAACGAAGAGCTGATGGCGGGCGGCCCCCATTACGCGCAGATCGACACCGATACCTCCATCAACGCCCACACCTGGAAGGCCTCGCTGCGTGCCGCCGGTGCGGCGCTGGCCGCGACCGATGCGGTGATGGCCGGGGAGATCGAGAACGCGTTCTGCTCGGTGCGCCCGCCCGGCCACCACGCATGCCGCGACAAGGCCATGGGATTTTGTTTCTTCAACAACGTGGCGGTGGCGGCCAAGTACGCGCTGCAGCGCTACAACCTGCAGCGGGTGGCGGTGGTGGACTTCGACGTGCACCACGGCAACGGCACCGAGGACATCCTGGCCGGCGACCCGCGTGCGCTGATGGTCAGCATCTTCCAGCACCCTTTCTACCCCTACAGCGGCGACCAGGATCCGGCGCCCAACATGGTCAACGTGCCCGTGCCGGCGTACACCCGCGGCATGGACATCCGCGAGATCATCGAGATGATGTGGATGCCCCGGCTGGAGGCCTTCAAGCCCGAGATGATCTTTGTGAGCGCGGGCTTCGACGGCCACCGCGAGGATGACATGGGCCAGCTGGGCCTGACCGAGCAGGACTACGCCTGGATCACCCAGCGGGTGAAGGATGTGGCGCGCAGGTTCTCCAAGGGGCGGATCGTGTCGTGCCTGGAAGGCGGCTATGTGATGGGGCCGCTCGCGCGCAGCGTGGAGGCGCATCTGCGGGTCCTTGCGGATCTTTAGGGATGCTCTGCACGAATCAAGCGGAAAGTGGGCGCTGCGGATCGGGAGGGGCTGCAAGGCGCAAAACACAGCAATAGCTGGAGCTATTGCGAGTATTTGCAACGCTGCAGACTGCCCGAGCCCGCAGATGCCCACGACGCGCTGATTCGTGCAGAGCATCCCTGGCTCCCCCTGAGCCGCCTGCGGCGTCTTCCCCCTGAGGGGGACGCCACCCGTGGCCTGGCGGAGCCAGTTCCACGGTGGCGCTGGCATGGCAGCGTGCTTGGTTTGACGCTCGCTGTCTATGAATAGAAAAGATATGACGACCTTGAACTCTGAACAATTGCTGCTGGTCACCCGCGATGCGCGCGGCGTGGTCACCCTGACCCTGAACGACCCTGCGCGCTTCAACGCGCTGGGCACCGAGATGCTGTCCGCGCTGCAGCAGGCGCTGGACGCTGCGGGCCGCGACGAGTCCGTGCGGGTGGTGGTGCTGGCCGCAGCGGGCAGGGCCTTCTGCGCGGGCCACAACTTGAAGGACATGGCGGCGAACCCCGAGCCCGCCTACTACCAGAAGCTGTTTGCCCAGTGCAGCCGCATGATGCTCACCATCCACAAGCTGCCCGTGCCGGTGATTGCGCGCGTGCAGGGCATGGCCACCGCTGCGGGCTGCCAGCTGGTGGCGCAGTGCGACCTGGCCGTGGCGGCCGACACCGCCAGCTTTGCGACCAGCGGCATCCACTACGGTCTGTTCTGCGCCACGCCCAGCGTGCCGCTGGTGCGCAATGTGCCGGCCAAGCGGGCGATGGAGATGCTGCTGACGGGTGACTTCATCGACGCGCCCACGGCGTTGGCCCAGGGGCTGGTCAACCGCGTCGCACCGGCCGAAGCGCTGGAGGCCGAGGTGGAAAAGCTGGTGCAGTCGATCGTGAACAAGCCCCGCGTGGCGGTGGCCATGGGCAAGGCGCTGGTGTACCGGCAGCGCGAACTGGGCATGGACGCTGCCTACCAGTTGGCGGGCCAGGCCATGGCCACGAACATGATGGACGCCGCTGCGCAGGAAGGCGCGCGCGCCTTTGCCGACAAGCGCCAGCCTGCATGGAAACAATGAACGCCATGGCTGCCGACCCGACCTTGATGCTCGACGACCTGGGGCGCTGGGCCGAAGCCTTTGTGCGGCCCACGGTATTGGTGGAACTGGCCGCGCTGGTGGCCTGTGTGGGCCTGGCCTGGTGGCTGGTCACGCTGCTGCAGCGCGGGCTGCACCACGGGGACTCCCGATCGATCCTGTTCGGTGCCCGCGTCATCGACGGCGCGCTGTTCCCATTGGCGCTGCTGAGCCTGGCCTACGTGGCCCGCACCTCGCTGATGCACTGGATGCCGCTGGCGGTGTTCCGCGTGGCGATCCCGGTGCTGGTGTCATTGGTGGTGATCCGCATCGGCGTGAAGGTGCTGCAGGCCGCGTACCCGGACGCCGCCTGGGTGCGGCCCATCGAGCGGTCGATCTCGTGGCTGGCGTGGCTGGGGATGGTGCTGTGGGTCACGGGCCTGCTGCCGATGGTGCTGGAGGAGCTGGACCAGATCCACTGGAAGGTGGGTGGCTCCAACCTGTCGGTGCGCACCCTCATCGAAGGAGCGCTCACCGCAGGCGCCGTGCTGCTGATCGCGCTGTGGATATCGGCCGCCATCGAGGCGCGCCTGCTGCGCGCGGCCACGGGCGCCGAGCTGTCGCTGCGCAAGGCGGTGAGCAATGCGGTGCGGGCCCTGCTGATTTTCGTGGGCCTGATCATGGCGCTTTCGGCCGTGGGCATCGATCTGACGGCGCTGTCGGTGCTGGGCGGGGCCATCGGCGTGGGGCTGGGCTTCGGCCTGCAAAAACTCGCGTCCAACTACGTGAGTGGCTTCGTGATCCTGGCCGAACGCAGCATGCGCATCGGCGACAACGTGCGCGTGGACAATTTTGAAGGCCGCATCACCGACATCAGGGCGCGCTACACCGTGGTGCGCTCGTCCACGGGCCGGGAGTCGATCGTGCCCAACGAGATGCTGATCATCCAACGGGTGGAGAACCTGTCGCTGGCCGACACCCGGGTGTGGCTCTCCACGGTGGTCAGCGTGGCGTACGAGACCGATGTCGAGCTGGTCACCGGCCTGCTGGCCGAGGCGGCACTGGCCAGCAGCCGCGTGCTGCGCGACCCCGCGCCCAGCGTGGCCTTGTCGGCGTTCGGGGCCGATGGCCTGGAGTTCACCGTGGGCTTCTGGATCGCCGACCCGGAGAACGGCTCGCTCGGCCTGCGGTCCGAGATCAACCGCGCCATCCTCAAGGCTTTGCGCGCCCACCAGATCGAAATCCCTTACCCCCAGCGGGTCATGCATGTGCAGGTCGATGGGGCACTGCCTGCGGCTCTGGCGCCGGCGGCTGCGCCTGCCACGCCGTCAAATGCGGCGCCGTAGGCCCTGACGCAGACCCCGGTTGCCGCATGCGACAGCCAGACTGGACAAGTGGCCGCTGCAGTCGCCTATAATCCGTAAAAAGCACGATCGTTCTTTTTTCTGATCCTGCACGCTGTGTCCCGGCTCCGTAGCACTCTCGCTGCAGCGCGGCATAGAATGTTCTAGTTTACGTAAACGTCAATTCAACCAACTCTAGGAGCCGCAGCAATGAAGGTCTTGGTCCCTGTCAAGCGCGTGGTGGACTACAACGTGAAGGTCCGCGTCAAATCGGACAACACGGGTGTGGACATCGCCAACGTGAAGATGAGCATGAACCCCTTTGACGAGATCGCCGTCGAAGAGGCCGTGCGCCTGAAAGAAAAGGGCTTGGTGACCGAAGTCATCGCTGTGTCCTGCGGCGTGGCCCAGTGCCAGGAAACCCTGCGCACCGCCATGGCCATCGGCGCCGACCGCGCCATCCTGGTCGAGACCGATGCCGAGCTGCAGCCCCTGGCCGTGGCCAAGCTGCTCAAGGCCCTGGTCGACAAGGAACAGCCCGGCCTCATCATCCTGGGCAAGCAGGCCATCGACGACGATGCCAACCAGACCGGCCAGATGCTGGCGGCCCTGGCCGACCTGCCGCAAGCCACGTTCGCCAGCAAGGTCGAACTGTCGGCCGACAAGGTCAGCGTGACCCGTGAAGTCGATGGCGGCGCTGAGACGCTGTCGCTCACACTGCCAGCGGTCATTACCACCGACCTGCGCCTGAACGAGCCCCGCTACGTCACCTTGCCCAACATCATGAAGGCCAAGAAGAAGCAGCTCGATACCGTCAAGCCCGAAGACCTCGGTGTGGACGTGGCGCCGCGCCTGAAGACACTGAAGGTGACCGAGCCGGCCAAGCGCGGCGCAGGCGTCAAGGTGGCTGACGTGGCCGCCCTGGTCGACAAGCTCAAGAACGAAGCAAAAGTCATCTAAGGAGAACAAGAAATGACCGTACTCGTTATTGCTGAACACGACAACGCGACCATCAAGGGCGCAACCCTCAACACCGTGACCGCCGCTGTGGCGTGTGGCGGCGACGTGCACGTGCTGGTGGCCGGCCACAACGCAGGCGCCGCCGCAGCCGCTGCGGGCCAGATCGCCGGCGTTGCCAAGGTCATCCATGCCGATGCCCCGGGCCTGGAGCACGGCCTGGCAGAAAACGTGGCCGCCCAGGTGCTGGCCATCGCGTCGAGCTACAGCCACATCCTGTTCGCGTCCACCGCCAGCGGCAAGAACGTGGCACCCCGCGTGGCCGCCAAGCTCGATGTCGCGCAGATCAGCGACATCACCAAGGTCGTCGCCGCCGACACCTTCGAGCGCCCCATCTACGCCGGCAACGCCGTCGCCACGGTGCAAAGCGCCGACAGCGTGAAGGTCATCACCGTGCGCACTACGGGCTTTGACGCAGCGGCCGCCACCGGTGGCTCCGCCGCGGTGGAAACCGCAGCTGCAACCGCCGACGCCGGCAAGAGCACCTTCCTGGGCAGCGAGATCGCCAAGAACGACCGCCCCGAGCTGACCGCCGCCAAGATCATCGTCTCCGGTGGCCGCGCGCTGGGCAGCAAGGAAAAGTTCGACGAAGTCATCACGCCCCTGGCCGACAAGCTGGGCGCGGCCATCGGCGCATCGCGCGCCGCGGTGGATGCGGGCTACGCACCGAACGACCTGCAAGTGGGCCAGACGGGCAAGATCGTCGCGCCGCAGCTGTATGTGGCTGCCGGCATCTCGGGGGCGATCCAGCATTTGGCCGGCATGAAGGACTCCAAGGTGATCGTCGCGATCAACAAGGACCCGGAAGCGCCGATCTTCAGCGTGGCCGACTACGGCCTGGAGGCCGACCTGTTCACGGCTGTGCCTGAATTGGTCAAGGCGCTCTGAGCACGCCGCTGGCCCGCAAAAAGGCATCGCTTGCGGTGCCTTTTTTTTGAGTTTTTTCCGCTATCTCGGAGACTTTCATGAGTTACATCGCCCCCGTCAAGGACATGCTGTTCGCCATCGAGCACCTGGCCCGCATTGAACAGATCGCGCAGATTCCCGGTTTTGAAGACGCGGGGCTCGACACCGCGCAGGCCGTGCTGGAAGAATGCGCCAAGTTCAACGAGGGCGTGCTGGCGCCATTGAACTTCGAGGGCGACAAGAACCCGTCGAGCTGGAAAGACGGCGTGGTCACCACCACCCCCGGTTTCAAGGGCGCGTTCCGCCAGTACGCCGAGGGCGGCTGGCAGGGCCTGCAGCACCCGGCCGACTTCGGCGGCCAGGGCCTGCCCAAGACCATCGGCGCGGCCTGCATCGAGATGACCAACAGCGCCAACATGAGCTTTGCGCTGTGCCCATTGCTGACCGACGGCGCCATCGAGGCGCTGCTCACGGCCGGCAGCGACGAGCTCAAGGCCACCTACCTTGAAAAGCTGGTGACCGGCGAGTGGACCGGCACCATGAACCTGACCGAACCCCAGGCGGGCTCGGACCTGGCCCTGGTGCGCACACGCGCTGAGCCCCAAGCCGATGGCAGCTACAAGGTCTTTGGCACCAAGATCTTCATCACCTACGGCGAACACGACATGGCCGAGAACATCGTCCACCTGGTGCTGGCACGGGTGGCGGGCGCGCCCGAAGGCGTGAAGGGCATCAGCCTGTTCGTGGTGCCCAAATTCATGGTCAACCAGGACGGCACGCTGGGCGCGCGCAACGACGCGCACTGCGTGAGCATCGAGCACAAGCTGGGCATCAAGGCATCGCCCACGGCGGTGCTGCAGTTCGGCGACCACGGCGGTGCGGTGGGCTACCTGGTCGGCGAGGAAAACCGCGGCCTCGAATACATGTTCATCATGATGAACGCCGCCCGCTACGCGGTGGGCATGCAGGGCATCGCGATCTCCGAGCGTGCGTACCAGAAGGCCGTGCAGTACGCCAAGGACCGCGTGCAGAGCCGCCCGGTGGACGGCTCCATGGCCGCCAGCGCCCCCATCATTCACCACCCCGATGTGAAGCGCATGCTCATGACCATGCGCGCCACGGTGGAAGGCTGCCGCGCCATGGCCACCGTGGCGGCGGCCGCGTTCGACGCCGCGCACCACCACCCGGATGCCGACACGCGCAAGCAGAACCAGGCGTTCTACGAATTCATGGTGCCGCTGGTCAAGGGCTACAGCACCGAGACCAGCCTGGAAGTGACCAGCCTGGGCGTGCAGGTGCATGGTGGCATGGGCTTCATCGAAGAAACCGGCGCCGCGCAGTACTACCGCGACGCCAAGATCCTGACCATCTACGAAGGCACCACCGCCATCCAGGCCAACGACCTCGCGGGCCGCAAGACCGCGCGCGATGGCGGCCAGGTGGCCAAGGGCATTGCCGCGCAGATCGAGACCACCGAAGGCGAGCTGCTGGCCAGCGGCACCCCGGCCGCCCTGGCCGTGGCCAAGCGCCTCACGGCGGCGCGCAAGGCGCTGCTCGACGTGATCGACTTCGTGGCGGGCGGCACCAAGACCCAGCCCAACGCCGTGTTCGCGGGCAGCGTGCCCTACCTCATGCTGGCAGGCAACGTCGTGGCGGGCTGGCAGCTGGCGCGCAGCCTGCTGGTGGCCCAGGAGCTGTTGCACAAGGGACAGGACGCCGCGTTCATGCAGGCAAAAATCACGACAGCGCAGTTCTACGCCGAGCACATCCTGGTCAAGGCACCCGGCCTGCGCGACAGCATTGTCGAAGGTGCGGCCAGCGTGACGGAACTGGCGCTCGACGCGTTCTGATCGGCACCGGCCCACCCGGGCCCTGCCGTCGATGGTGAGGAGACTCGCCTTGGGTGATGACTCAAGGCGATTGCTATAAAAATAATAGCTGCTAGCGCTTGTCTATCAAGCGGTAGGGGCTGTTTTGAATCAAATTCTTTGTCCTGGAAGTCGCTGCCATGTCCACACTGCCTCCTGTTTTGCAGAACCTCTCGCTCCCCGTCATCGGGTCGCCGCTGTTCATCATCAGCAACCCCAAGCTCGTGATCGAGCAGTGCAAGGCGGGTGTCGTGGGTTCCATGCCCGCGCTCAATGCGCGCCCGGCCGAGTTGCTCGACGAATGGCTGGCCGAGATCACCGAGACGCTGGCCGCCTACAACAAGGCGAATCCGGACAAACCCGCTGCGCCCTTCGCCATCAACCAGATCGTGCACAAGAGCAATGACCGGCTCGACCACGACATGCAGGTCTGTGCCAAGTACAAGGTGCCGATCATCATCACCAGCCTGGGCGCCCGCGAGGACGTGAACCAGGCCGTGCACGCCTGGGGTGGCGTGGTGCTGCACGACATCATCAACAACAAGTTCGCGCACAAGGCCATCGAGAAGGGCGCCGACGGCCTGATCGCCGTGGCGGCCGGTGCGGGCGGCCATGCGGGCGTGAAGAGTCCGTTCGCGCTGATCCAGGAAATCCGCCAGTGGTTCGACGGCCCCGTCGCGCTCAGCGGCTCCATCGCCAGCGGTGATGCGGTGCTGGCCGCGCAGGCCATGGGCGCGGATTTCGGCTACATCGGCTCGGCCTTCATCGCCACGCACGAGGCGCGGGCCAGCGACGAGTACAAGCAGGCCATCGTGGCCGGCAACTCCGACGACATCGTCTACAGCAACCTCTTCACCGGCGTGCACGGCAACTACCTGGCGCCGTCCATCCGCGCGGCTGGCATGGACCCCGACAACCTGCCCGAGTCCGACCCCAGCAAGATGAACTTCGGCGGCGACGCCAAGAAGGCATGGAAGGACATCTGGGGCTGCGGCCAGGGCATTGGTGCCATCGACGCCGTGACCAGCACCGCCGACCTGGTGGCTCGCCTGCGCACCGAGTACCAGGCCGCCCGCGCCCGCCTCAAGCTCTGAGTTCTGCATCCCTGCTGGCCGGCTCTGGGGTCGGCCTGTTGATCTCTGTCTTGCGCCCGCAGCGTGTCACGCGCTGCGGGCGTTGTCGTTCGCGCCACGCCCTGGCAGGAGGTGTGTGGGCCGGTCGCGACAGGGCAAACCCCCAATAGACGGCGCTGCGTGGCGTGGTGAATGATGATGATAAATAACCAGATCAGCGCAGCATGCTGCAGCGCTGGTCGTCATCGCCGTGAGGGGACATGCCATGCTTCGTTCGTGTTTGCTGGGGCTGTTGCTGGCCTTGGGTGCCAGCCAGGGCGCGCACGCCCGCAATGAGGGCGTGACGAACGACGAGATCCGCCTGGGCGCCTCGGCCGTGCTCTCCGGTCCCCTGGGCCCGCAGACGGCGCAATACGGCGAAGGCTCGCGGCTGATGTTCGACGCCGTGAACGCGCAGGGCGGCGTGCATGGCCGCATGATCCGCTACACCACGCTGGACGACGCCTTCGACACCGCCAAGGCCGTGGAGAACACGCGCCAGCTGCTGGAGACCGACAAGGTCTTCATGATCTACAACAGCACCGGTACGGCGCAGACCGCTGCCATCCTGCCGCTGATCAAGGAGCACCGCACGCTGCTGTTCGGCCCGGTCACGGGGGCATCCGCGTTCCGTGAGACGCTGAACCCGCTGGTCTTTCACGTGCGCGCAGGTTACGCCAGCGAGGCCACCAAGATCGTGTCCCAACTGCGCCAGCAGGGCATCAGCCGCGTGGCGGTTTTCTACCAGGACGACGGCCTGGGCAAGACGCTGCTGGCCGAGCTGAAAAAAGCCTCTGACGAAGAAAAGCTCGCCTTCGCCGCCGAGATCAAGGTCGACCCCAAGCAACCCGACTTCGCGGCCGCCGCGCAGGCCACCGAGAAGGCGCAGCCCCAGGCCGTCATCGTGGCCACGGCGGGCACCACGTTCACCAGCTTCGTCAAGGCCGTGCAGGGCACGGCGGCGAGGCCGGCGTACTACGGATTTTCGGTGGCCAGCATGGACGTGATCCAGCGCGAGCTCAAGGACAAGGCGCGCGGCATCATCCTGGCGCAGATCATGCCGTCGCTGCGCAACACCACCGTGCTGGTGGTGGCCGAGTACCTGGCCCTGCTGCGCGCCAAGTCGCCCAACGCCCAGCCGTCGGCCTCGCAGTTCGAGGGCTTCGTGCACGCCCGGCTGCTGGTGGAGGGCCTGCGCCGCACCGGCCGCAACCTGACCACCGAGTCGTTCACCAAGACCATGGAAGACGCGGGCGAGATCTCGTTCGGGCGCTTCAACGTGAAGTACTCGCCCAGGAGCCACAACGGGTCTACCTATGTGGAGCTGGCCATCGTGGATGCGGAGGGGAGTTTGCGGTATTGAGCAGGTGCAAATGGTTAGGTGTTGGGTGGGTTGAGCGGATCGTCAGACGGAGCAACTTCTGCACCCCCACCGCCGTTCGGGCTGAGCCTGTCGAAGCCTTGCGCAGCACTTCGACAAGTTCAGCCCGAACTGTCTTGGTGGTGTGCGGCCTGCATCGCTGACCCTTCACAACCCATACGTCAGTTCCCGCGCCTTGCCCCAGAACACCCGGTACATGAACACCGTGTACACGATGATCGCCGGCAGCGTGATGGCCATGCCGATGCCGATCACGACCAGCGACTCCGGTGCGCTGGCAGCGTCCCACACCGTGAGGCGGTCGATCACGATGTACGGGTAGATGCTGTAAGCCAGGCCCAGGAACGCCAGCATGAAGATCAGCACCGTGGCCACGAACACGATCCAGCCGTAGCCTGCCTGCACCACGCGCGGCGTGCCCAGCACGTGGCGGATGGCGAAGAACGCCGCCACGCACGCCAGCGGAATCGGCAGCAGCGCGAACAGCTCGGGCAGCACGAACCATTTGGCGAACACCGTGTGGCTGACCAGCGGTGTGGCCAGCGAGATGCCCAGCAGCGCCAGGCCCATGGGCCACAGCACGCGCTGGCCCCACTTGGCGGCCTTGGTCTGCAGGTCGCCATCGGTCTTCATCAGCAGCCAGCCCACGCCCAGCATGGCGTACGCCGCTGGCAGCGTGAGCGCGATGCCCGCCGAGAACAGCAGGCCCCAGGCGTCGTTCTGGAAACCGGTGACGTACGCGCCCAGCATCCAGCCCTGCGCCAGCGTGGTGACCAGCGACCCACCGGCAAACAGCTTGTTCCAGGTGGCCTTGTGCGCATCGCGGGCCTTGACCCGAAAGTCGAACGCCACGCCGCGCAGGGTCAGCCCCAGCAGCATGGCGGCCACGGGCAGGTACAGCGCCGACAGCACCACGCTGTGCGCCATCGGAAAGCAGATCAGCAGCACGCCCACGCCCAGCACGAGCCAGGTTTCGTTGGCGTCCCAGAAGGGACCGATGCTGGAGACCATCACATCCTTTTCGGCATCGGTGGCCAGGGGCAGCAGGATGCCCACGCCCAGGTCGTAGCCGTCCAGGATCACGTAGGCCAGCAGCGCCAGCCCCATGACGGCCATGAACACCAGGGGCAGCGTATGGGCCAAGGTCATTTCCATGGTGTTCTCCTTAAGCGGCAGGGGGTGTGGGCAGCGGCGCCTGCGCCGGCGGCGGCACGGCCGGTACGGGCATGGCCGGGTGCTCGGACATGTACTTGATCACGCCGATGTAGGCCACGAGCAGCAGCACATAGACCGTGAGGTAGGCCGCCAGCGTGGTCGCCACCATGCCCGGCGGGTGCGTGGCCACGGCGTCCGCGGTCTTGAACAGGCCGTAGACCAGGTACGGCTGGCGGCCGATCTCCGTCACGTACCAGCCGGCCAGCGTGGCCACCCAGCCCGAGAATGTCATGCCCACCAGCGTGAACAGCAGCACGCGGGGCAGGGCGGCGGTTGCCTGCCTGCGGCGGCGGTACAGCACCCAGGCGCTGGCCCACGCCACCGCCAGCATGAGCATGCCCATGCCCACCATCACGCGGAAGGCCCAGAACACCGGTGCCACCGGCGGGTGAGCACCCGGAAACTCGTTCAGCCCCTTGAGCTCGGCGTCGATGTCGTGTGCCAGGATCAGGCTGGCGGCCTTGGGGATCTGCAGCGCGTAGTCGGTGCGGCCTTCCTTTTCGTTGGGCAGGCCGAACAGCGTGAGGGGCGCGCCTTTCTCGGTGTGCCAGATGCCCTCGATGGCCGCGATCTTGGCGGGCTGGTGCTGCAGCGTGTTCAGGCCGTGCATGTCGCCCATGAGGATCTGCAGCGGGATGGCGATGGCCACGGCCGTGACCGCGGTGCGCAGCGCCTTGCGCGTGCCCTCGTTGGCCGCCCCTTTGATCAACTGCCACGCGCTGACGCCTGCGATGAGGAAGCCCGCCGTCAGTGCCGAGGCCAGCAGCTTGTGCCCCAGGCGGTAGGGGAACGAGGGGTTGAACACGATGGCGAGCCAGTCCACCGCGTGGAACTTGCCGTCGATGATCTCGTAGCCTTGCGGTGTCTGCATCCAGGAGTTCAGGCTCAAGATCCAGAACGCCGACAGCGTGGTGCCGAACGCCACCATCAGCGTGGCGACCAGGTGCACCCGCTCGGACACGCGGCCCCGGCCGAACAGCATGATCCCGAGGAAGGTGGCCTCCAGGAAGAAGGCCGTGAGCACCTCGTAGCCCAGCAGCGGCCCGGCGATGTTGCCCACGTGCTCCATGAAGCCCGGCCAGTTGGTGCCGAACTGAAAGCTCATCGTGATGCCCGAGACCACGCCCAGCGCGAAGGTGAGCGCGAACACCTTGGTCCACAGGTAATAGGCCTGCTCCCAG
Organism: Acidovorax sp. NPDC077693; assembly: GCF_044542805.1. Classification (NCBI taxonomy): domain Bacteria; kingdom Pseudomonadati; phylum Pseudomonadota; class Betaproteobacteria; order Burkholderiales; family Comamonadaceae; genus Acidovorax; species Acidovorax sp. NPDC077693. Next base: position 35,644 of record NZ_JBITVD010000005.1, read on the forward strand.
CCCTTGGCCGCCGGCGTGCCGCGCGTGGCGGTGTACCGCAGGCGAAAGAACACCAGGAACCAGCACAGCGCGATGGTGATGGTCGGGAACAGGATGTGAAAGCTGATGTTGGCCGCGAACTGGATGCGCGACAGCATGAAGGTGTCCATGGCCTCAGGCCCCCTTGTTGTCCTTGGCCGGCGAGCCCTTGCCCGTCAGCCGGTCCTTGAACTCCAGCACCCGGGTCACCGCAGTGCCCATGCCCATGAGCTGCATCGCGGTCTCGGGCGCCAGGCGCTGCACGTCGTCGAACCAGGTCATGAGCCGGTCGATGAGCTCGTGCATCTCGCGCATGCGCTCCTGGGCGTGGCGCTCCGCGTCGGTCCCGGGGTCTTCGAGCAGCGCCATGCGCAGCATCGACAGCGTGGGCTCGATCTCGCGGCGGCGGCGCTCCTCGGCCAGCACGCGGAAGATCTCCCACACGTCCTTGGGCGCCTCGAAATACTCGCGCCGGTCGCCGGGCTGGTGGCTGAGCTTGACCAGGCGCCAGGCCTGCAGCTCTTTCAAGCCCATGCTCACATTGGAGCGCGAGAACTCCAGCGTCTCGGCTATCTCGTCGGCATTGAGCGGGCGGGGCGACAGGAAGATGAGCGCATACATCTGCCCCACCGTGCGGTTGATGCCCCATCGGCTGCCCATCTCGCCGAAGTGGGCGACGAACTGGCGGTTGAGGGGGGGCAGATGGCTGATGTACGTCATGGCCATGCATTGTGCCCGTAATTTCTGAATTTTCAGTATTTACTGAAAATTCAGAATATGCTGGAGTTGCGTGCGGGGTTATCGGTGGTCCCTGTGCGATGGGGTGTGCGGGTGGGCTGCAGACACCTAGGTGACGAGCATTTGTACTGCGTCAGGAGACAATAGAAGGTTTTTGGCCTGTGCACTTGTCGGTGCGGGGCCTGCGGCACCTTTACCCTGCGCCCTCCAAACACCATGTCTCCACCCACATCCCGCACGCCAGTCATCGATATGGCCAAAGGCCTGGCGTGCATCGCCATCGTGTGGCACCACCTCGCGTTCTACGGGCCGATGTCGGACATCGCCCAGCCCCTGGCCCCCGCACTCATCGCCTGGCTGTACGACTACGGCCGCATGGCGGTGCAGGTGTTTCTGGTGCTGGGCGGCTATCTGGCTGCCGCCAGCCTGGCGCCGCAGGGTGTGCCGCGTTTTGACCACGCGGGCCACGCCATCGCCAAACGCTTCGTGCGGCTGGTGGTGCCTTATGCGGTGGCGCTGCTGCTGACGGTGATCGTCGCCGCGCTGGTACGGCCCGGCCTGGACCACGCCTCCGTGCCGGACGAACCGACGCTGGCGCAGCTGCTGGCCAATGCGCTGCTGCTGCAGGACATCGTGGGCGAGAGTGCCTTGTCGGCTGGCGTCTGGTACGTGGCCATCGACTTTCAGCTGTTCGCCCTGAGTGTGCTGGTGTGGGCCGGCGCGCGCGCGTTTCCGGGCGCCCGGGCACAGCAGCATGCGGCGCTGCTGGCCAAGAGCGCCATCGTGGCCGGCATGGCGGCGTCGCTGTGGGTTCTGAACCGCATGCCCGAGCTCGACATGTGGGCGGTGTACTTCTTTGGCTCTTACGGTCTGGGCATGCTGGCCTACTGGGCGGTGCAGGCGCCGCGTGCGCAGGGCTGGGTGGCCCTGATGGTGGTGCTGGGGGGCGTTGCCCTGGCCATCGACCACCGTGGCCGCATCCTGGTGGCGCTGGCCACTGCGTTGTGCCTGGTGGCCGCCTTGCGCTCCGACAGCGTTCGGTCGTGGCGGGGCGTGGCGCCGCTGGTGCAACTGGGGCAAATGTCGTACTCGGTGTTCCTGGTGCACTTTGCGGTGTGCCTGCTGGTCAATGCGGTGATCAGCCGCCTGTGGCCGGAGTCGCCGGTGCTCAATGCCCTGGGCATGCTGCTCGCGTTCGCGCTGTCGCTGGCCGCGGGCCGGCAGCTGTATCTGCATGTGGAGCGCCATGTCCCTTCGTGGACCACGGCCCTGCGCTGGCAGGTGGGGCTGGTGGGGGCGGGCATGCTGGTGGCGGTGTCCAGCAACTGGGCCTAGCGCGGGGCGTGGCCCCTCAGGCGGGCGGCAGGCGTTCCCGGCGCTTGCGTTGCCGGTCCAGAAACCAGGCCATGAAGGGCAGGATCAGCATCGATCCGGGAATGACCCAGATGAAAAGATAGGGGCTCACGGACGAGGCCGAGCGCATCACGTCGCGCAGGTGCGTGCGCTCGTCGGCCGTCCAGTTGCCCTGGCGGCGCTGCTGCACCAGCCACACCACCGATCCCCGCATCGTCGCCATCTCGCGTTTTAGACGGCTCTTCTCGCGGCTGTTGCCGGCCAGGAACGAGCAGAACCACTCGGGCGCGCGCTCAATGCGGCGCTGGAATGCGAGGGTCGAGTCCGGATCGAACGCGTCGATGGACGGGGGCGTGTCCGGAGGGCGCGGCGTGGGCCGTGTAGGTGGCGGCGCGGGCGGCCGGGGCTGCTGGGGCGGCGTGGTCATGGCGGGTGCCATTGTCACTGCTCGCACGGCAAGCGCCAAGCCGGGTGTGGCGCCGGCGCCCGGGGGCGGGGCACCATCCGCGCAGCCGCGGTGCCTCAGCGGTGCAGTTCGCCAGCGCTTTCGGGCTGGTACAGCAGGTCCTTCACCCGCACCGTCATGGACTTGCCGCCGGGGCCCGGCCAGGCCAGTTCGTCGCCCACCGACAGGCCCAGCAAGGCACTGCCCACGGGGGCGAAGATCGACAGCCGGTCGGCGCTGCCATCGGTATCGCGCGGGTAGACCAGCGTCAGGCAGAACTCCTTGCCTGTCTCCAGGATGGAGAACTGCACGGTGGAGTTCATGGTCACCACGTTCGGCGGCATGTCTTCGGGCGCCACCACGTCCGCCCGGTCAAGCTCTGCCTGCAGCTCGGCCTTGCCCGGAAAGACGCTGGCCGGAATCACGGCCAGCAAGGCCTCGATGCGGTCAACGTCGAGCGACGACAGGATGATCTGGGGCTTGCGCGCCATGGCGGTACCTCTGGGGTTGTGGCAAAGCGCGGGACTGTAGACCATCCGCAATCTCGCACTGCCGCGCGCGGACATTCAGCGACCGCGCGCAACGCAGCGCACACCGTCAATCGCCCGTGATGTTGCGCGCCTTGATCAGCGCACCAAAGCGCGTGCTGTCGATGGCGGCGCGGGCATTGAAGTCGGCCGGCGACATGGGCGCGGGCACTCCGCCCAGCGCGTGGATGCGCTCCTTCACCGCCGGCGTGGCCAGCACCTTGTTGATCTCGCGGTTCAGCCGACTCACCACGTCGGGCGGTGTGCCTGCAGGGGCGTAGAAGCCGAACCACGTGTCGGCATCGAAGCCCTTGAGGCCCACCTCTTCCAGCGTCGGCACATCGGGGAACAGCGGTGAACGCCGGGAGCTGCCCACGGCCAGCAGCTTGAGCTTGCCCGCCTTCACATGCTGCAGTCCGATGCCCGGGTCGAACATGAAGTCCACCTGCCCGCCCAGCAGGTCCTGCATGGCGGGGGCGGCGCCGCGGTACGGCACGTGCACCGCGAACACGTTGGCCTGGGCCTTGAGCATCTCGGCGGCCAGGTGCGGCGAGCTGCCGTTGCCCGGCGTGCCGAAGCTCAGCTTGCCCGGATTGGCCTTGATGTACTTCATGAACTCCTCGATGTTGTTCACCGGCAGTGTGGGCCGAACCTCGAGGAACACCAGCACCCGCGCGGCGGCGGCCACGGGCACCAGGTCCTTGGTCGGGTCGAACGGCATCTTGGGGTACAGGTGCGGGTTGACCGACACCATGCCGCCCGAGCTCATGAGCAGCGTATAGCCGTCTGCCGGCGACTTGGCCACGGCCTCGCCGCCGATGTTGCCGCCAGCGCCGCCGCGGTTCTCGACCACGACGGGCTGGCCGAGGGCCGCCTGCAGCGGCACCGTCACCGCGCGGGCGATCTGGTCCGCGGCGCCGCCCGCCGGGAAGTTCACGATGACCTTGATCGGCTTTGCCGGCCAGGTCTCGGCCAGTGCCGTGGCGGGCAGCAGCAGGCCCGCTGCGGTGCCGGCCAGTGCCAGCGTGCCCAGCAGCCGGCGGGTGGTGCGAAGGGGAAAGGAATGCATGTTTGTCTCCGGTGGGTGCCCAGGTGTTCCGGGTCTTGTGCGAGGTATCCAGAAAGCCGCACGGTTTATGCCGTGCCGGGGTGGGTGTCGTCAGGCCACGTCCACCTCCACGAGGATCGGGCGGGGATGGGACAGGGCTTGCCGCAGCGCATGCGCCAACTGGGCCGCATCGCTCACGCGCACGGCGTCGCAGCCCTGTCCCCGTGCCAACGCGAGGAAGTCCAGGTCGGGCAGGTCGGTGCCTTCGAGCTTGTCGTTTTCGTGGAAGCCGAAGGTGGGTGCGAATTCCTGCAGCGCTGCATAGCGCCGGTTCTTCAGGATGATGAAGGTGATGGGGAGTTTGAGTTGCGCCGCGCTCCACAGCGCCTGGATGGAGTACATCGCCGAGCCGTCGCCGATGAGCCCGATGACCTTGCGGTCGGGCTTTGCCAGCGCCACGCCAACCGCGGCTGGCAGGCCGTAGCCCAGGCCGCCGCTGCACATGGTGTAGAAGGTTTCGCTCTGCAGGATGGGCAGGTGGGCATGCATGGCGGCGCGGGAGCTGGGCGCCTCTTCCACGACGATGGAGGCTGCATGGCGCACCTCGGCCAGGGTCTGCATCACGTAGGGCACGCTCATCAGCGCGCCCGGTGCCGACGGCTCGGAACGCGGGCGGGCTGCGCGGTGCGGGGGCAGGGCACGCGCTGCGGGGGCGGGCCGTGCCAGCAGGTCCTGCACGCCCAGGCGCACGCTGCCCACGGCCGAGGTGCCCTCGGGCGTCCAGGCGGCGGTGCCCGGGTCGTCGATGAGCTGCACCAGTTGCGCGCCCGGCGGCACGTGGGGTCCAAAACCTTCCACGTGGTACGTGAAGGCCGCAGCACCGAGCGCAAACACCAGGTCGTGTCCGCCCAGCAGCGCCACGATCTTCTCGCGCATGGCGGGCAGCACGCCTGTAAACAGGCGGTGGTCTTGCGGAAAGCCGCAGCGGCCGGACATGGGTGCGATCCACACGGCGGCGTTGTGCCGCTCGGCCAGGGCCAGCACATCGTCCCAGGCGCGGTCGCGGTCCACGGCGGCGCCGACCACGAAGACCGGGCGCTGCGCGGCGTCGAGTGCGTCGCCGATGGCCTGCAGCACGCGCGGCTCGGGGCGCGTCTCGGTGCTCACGGTGCGCGCCTGCAGCGGCTCGCAGGGCTTGTCCCAGTCGTCCGCAGGAATGGACACCAGCACCGGCCCGCGCGGCTGCTGCATCGCGATGTAGTAGGCCCGCGCGATGGCCAAGGGCACGTCTTCGGCACGGGCGGGCTCGATGCTCCACTTCACATAGGGCTTGGGCAGCTCGGTGGCCTGGCCCGAAAACAGGAACGGGTCGAACGGCAGGATGGACCGCGCCTGCTGCCCGGCTGTGATGACCATGGGCGTGCGGTTCTTGTGCGCCGTGAAGATGTTGCCCATGGCGTGGCCCACGCCAGCGGCGGAGTGCAGGTTCACGAAGGCTGCGTTGTGCGTGGCCTGGGCATAACCGTCGGCCATGCCCACCACCACCGATTCCTGCAGGCCCAGGATGTAGCGGAAGTCCGCAGGGAAGTCGAGGAACAGAGGCAGCTCGGTCGAGCCCGGGTTGCCGAAGATGGTGTCGATGCGAAGGCCGCGCAGCAGGTCGAGCACGGCCTCGCGCACGGTGGGGAGCAAGTTTTCTGAAGGCATCCCCCGATCTTCTGCGTGCATTGTTCATCCATCAATACAATGAAGTGACTAAGCGGTATTCATCCAATGCATATCAAGGACATCGACCTCAACCTGCTGCGCCTGTTCGATGCCGTCTACCGCACGCGCAACGTCAGCCGCGCTGCCGAGCTGCTGGACCTGACGCAGCCTGCGGCCAGCCAGGCGCTGACGCGCCTGCGCCTGCTGATCAAGGACCCGCTGTTCGTGCGCGCAGGCGGCGGCGTGGAGCCCACGCCCAAGGCCGACCGGCTGGCCGATGCGGTGCGCAGCGCGCTCGGCCTGCTGGAGGAAGCCCTCAACGAGTCCGCGCTGTTCAACCCCCACGAATCGCGCAAGGTGTTCCGCATCCACATGAGCGACATCGGCGAAGGCCGCTTTCTGCCGGACCTGATGGTGGCGCTGCGGCGGGAGGCTCCCGGTGTGCGGCTGGAGACGCTGCCCGTGCCACGCAGCGAGATCGCGCAGCGGCTGGACAGCGGCCGCATCGACTTTGCGTTTGGCTTCTTGCCCACGGTGAAGGACACGCAGCGCGTGCAGCTCATCAAGGATCGCTACGTGGTGCTGCTGCGCGCGGGCCACCCCTTTGCGGCACGCAGGCGCAGCGGGCCGGCCTTGCTCAAGGATTTGCGGCAACTGGAGTTCGTGGGCGTGCGCACGCATTCGGACACGCTGCGCATCCTGGAGATGCTGCAGCTGCAAGACCGGCTGCGGCTGACCACCGAGCACTTCATGGTGCTGCCTGCCATCGTGCGGGCGACCGACCTTGCGGTGGTCATGCCGCGCAACATCGCGCGCACCTTTGCTGCCGACGGGGGCTACGCCCTCATCGAGCCGCCCTTTCCTCTGCGCGACTTCACCGTGTCGCTGCATTGGAGCCGCCGGTTCGAAAGCGACCCTGGCAACCAGTGGCTGCGCGGACAGATCGAGACCCTCTTCAGGGAATAGGTTGGCAGGGCGATCCGGTGGCCGGTGGTTTTGCGGGCCTTGAGTGCCTGGGCACATCACTGCGTGCAGGGTGCTTCGAATAACTGTATATTTGTACAGTTATGACGCTGAAACCCGACTTCGACCCCGACCTGCCCGAGGGACCGGTGGAGGTGCGCGTCCCCATCCAGGCCATTCGCGGCCGGGGTGCCGCCACCGCCATGCCGCACCGGTTCACGCGCGATGTGCGGGAGGTGGCGGACGATGGCTGGGGGCCTATCGGCGAGAGCGGCGAAGGGTGGGGAGACGACGGGGAGGGCGGCGCATCGGCACCCTCCACCACCGTGCACCTGGAGACCGCGCGCAGCGCCATCTGCGCCAACGACTCGCCCGACATATTTTTCGAGTTGTCGGTGAACCCCTACCGGGGCTGCGAGCATGGCTGCATCTACTGCTACGCGCGGCCCACGCACAGCTACCTCAACTTTTCGCCCGGCCTCGATTTCGAGACCCAGATCGTGGCCAAGCAGAACATTGCCGAGGTGCTGCGCCACGAGCTGGCGCAGCCGCGCTATGTGCCGCGCCTGCTCAACATCGGCTCGGCCACCGACTGCTACCAGCCCGTGGAGCGCGAGCTCAAGCTCACCCGCAGCCTGATCGAAGTCATGCGGGATGCGCGCCACCCGTTCTCGCTGATCACCAAGTCGAGTGGTGTGGAGCGTGACCTGGACCTGCTCGCGCCGCTGGCCGCGCAGCAGCTCACGGCCGTGTACGTGACCATCACCACGCTGGACCCCGTGCTGGCCCGCCGCATGGAGCCCCGCGCTGCCGCGCCCCACCGACGCCTGCGCACCCTGCGCACGCTGGCCGAGGCCGGCATCCCGGTGGGCGTGAGCGTGGCCCCGCAGATCCCGTTCATCACCGAGGACATGGAGCAGGTGCTGGAAGCAGCGCGCGATGCCGGCGCACAGAGCGCGTTCTACACAGTGCTGCGCCTGCCCTGGGAGCTTGACGCCGTCTTTCGGGAGTGGCTGGAAGTGCATTACCCGCAGCGCGCGGCGCGGGTGATGGCGCGTGTGCAGGACCTGCACAGCATCGACCCCACCCAGCGCAGTGCGGGCAAGAGCTACGACAGCAACTTTGCGACCCGCATGAAGGGCAGCGGGCTCTGGGCGGATTTGTTGCGCCAGCGTTTTGCGGGCGCGTGCCGGCGGCTGGGGCTCAACCGCGCACGGGTCGAGCTGGACCTGTCGCAGTTCAGGCCTGGACTGGCGCGGGGGCAGGGCAGTCTGTTCTGAGGCTGCGCATGCACGGCCACGGGATGCGGGCCGAGTTTGCGGTGCGGGTGGATGCGGTTCGCCCTCTGCCCGGCTCGAACCGCCAAGGGGGTGGCGAAAAAATGTGCCGATGGCACGATGCAGTGCTACAGGGCCCGCGTTGTGTTGCACGGCTGCCCGCGCCCCGTGTGCCGCGCGCCGCGCCCCGTTCCCGTGTCCCGTGTCCCGTGTCCCGTGTCCCGTGTCCCTGTCCCTGTCCCTGTCCCCTGTGGGCGCCAAGACCTCAGGGCAGCGCCCGCACTGCGTTGGGCTGGCTACGCAACCACCCACACCTTGCGGACGGTTTGCACGGTGCGCCACGTCCCGGTGTAGCCCGGCTTCATGATGAAACAGTCCCCTGCCCGGAACGTGATCGGTGCGTAGCCATCTTCGGTGATTTCTGCCTCGCCGGAGAGGATGTAGCAGAACTCCCAGGTCTCGCCCTTGATGGAGCGGTTGGTGCCGGGCGTGGACTCGAACACACCGGCGCGCACGGTGCCTTCCTTGGCGCTGTCCACATCCCAGTTGCGCACGACGATGTCCCCGTCGATCACGCGGTCAGCCGGCGGGCGGTACTCACGGGGCTCGCCCAGGTCGTGCAAGTTGAAGGTGACGAGATGGCGTGTCATGGGAAGACCTTTGGTTTGAGGGGTAGAGGCTGGTGACAAGGGGCGCAGGGGCAGTGACTGGGATGCCTGTGCAGCTGCATCAGCGGGTGCCATCCCATGAAAGCTCGGTCGGCATCAACAACCGGGCGGCTGGCTGCTGTGCATCGACGCTGTCGGTAGTGGTCTGGATTTGTGGGGTGGTGGGGGAATCCGTGTGGGCCTGCATGGTTGATCTGCCAGGGACGGCCGGGGGCGCTGGTAGTGCGGGTGGCGCGGGTAGCGCGGGTAGCGCGGGTAGCGCTCGTGGCACTGGCGGGGCGCCTGGCTCAAGACTCTGTGGACAGGCGGTTGTGCGTGGCAAACCTTCCGATCGCGTAGCGCTCCAGCGGGATGCTGGTCCTGCTGGTGGCCATCAGCTCGGCCATGGTCTCACCCACTCCGGGGCTGATGGCGAAGCCTTCCCCGTTGAAGCCGAACGCATAGTGCAGCCCCGGCACCTTGGCGCTCTGGCCCATCACGGGCTGCCAGTCCGGGGTGTACCCCTCGATGCCGCTCCACACGCGGATCAGCTGCACGTTGCCGAAGGCCGGCACGAAACGTCGCAGCTCGCGCATCTGGCGCAGCACGTTGTCAGGCTGGACGTAGGCGCGCACGTGGTCGGCGTGCGCCGGGCCCTTGAGTCCACCGCCGAAGACAATGTTGCCGCGCGCGATCTGGCGAAAGTACAGCCCCTCATGCTCCACGGGTGACGACAGCCCGATGGACGGCCCGAGGGCATACGGCAGCGGCTCGGTCACGCCCATCTGGGGGCCCCGGGCCTCCAGCGGCACACGTTCGCCAAACTGCTCGGCCATATGGTGGGACCAGGCCCCACAGGCAACCAGCATCTGCGGTGCATGAAAGCGCCTGCCGTCGGCCGTGTGGGCTGTGAAGCCGCGACCATCGTGCTCCACCTGCAGGACTTCGGCGTGCTCGATGATCTGCGCCCCTGCGCGCTTCGCCGCCCGGGCAAACGCCGGTCCGGCAATGCGGGGGTTGGCGTGGCCATCTTGCGGGGAGTACGAGCCCGCCACGATCCCTGGCGCAAAGATGCCCCAGCGCCGATGCAATTGCGCCGCGGTGTACAGCTCCAGATCCAGCCCCAGCGGCTTTGCATCGTGCGCGTGCTTTTCCAGTGCGGCGGCCTGCTTTTCGGTGTAGCACACCCGCAGGTGGCCGTAGGGCACGAATTCGGCGTCCTCGCCCAGAAGTTCGCGGATGCGGCCCCACACGGCGCGGGCGCGGTTGGCCAGCGGCATCTGGTGCAGCTCGCGCCCCTGGCGGCGCACATTGCCAAAGTTGGTGCCGCTGGCCTGCCGGCCTACCAGTTCACGCTCCAACAGCGTCACCGACAGGCCGTGCTGGCGCAGGAAGAAAGCAGTGGTGGCGCCCATCAGGCCCCCACCCAGCACCAGCACGTCGGCCCCGCGGGTCGTGGTGGGGGGCGCGGTCATGCCTGCACCTCGCGCGTGTTCATCATCAGGGGCTTGACCGGGGCTTGCGAGCGCATACGGCCCACCTGCTCCACCGGAATGCCGCAGGCCTGCGCCACGATCTCTGCGGCTGCATGCCCGCAGAACCGCCCCTGGCAACGGCCCATGCCCACGCGGCTGAAGGCCTTGGCGCGGTTGAGTTCCTGGCTGTCCAGTTCGGTCACGCAGCGCCGCAATTCACCCACCGTGACGGATTCACAGCGGCACACCACGGCTGTGTCGGGCAGTGCTGCGGCCTGTGCGTGGGGCCATGGAAAGGCGTGCGCCAGGCCCTGTCTAAAGCGGTCCAGGCGTGCCAGCTGGCCGCGCAGTGCAGGCGCCTGCTGGAGGTGCGCGGCCTTACCCGCCGCATGGTGCAGGTCTGCCAGCGCAGCCAGTGCCGCAAGCCGGCCTGCGGCTTCGGCACCGTCTGCACCCAGGATGCGTGTGCCGTCGCCCGCCAGGTACACGCCCCGCGTGCTGCTGCGTCCGTCGGCATCGATGCGGGGCAGCCACTGCCGTGTGATGGGCTCGAAGTAGGAATCGCACCGTGCCAGGTCGGCCAATTGTGTCTCGGCGCGCAGATGCCAGCCCAGGCCGACGGCATCGCATTCGAAGCGGCGCTCCAGGCCCTGGTCAGTGCGCACGGTCACCGCATGCACGCCCTGCACGCTGTCGCCCTCGATGTTCAAAGGGGTCACGCCCTGCACCACCGGTACCCCGGCAGCGCGCAAGCTGCGGATGAGGCCCAGGCCCCGGAGGGCCAACAGGGGCCGGGCGAGCATGCCAGACAGCGCTTTCCATGACTTGATGGTCGGCGCGGTGTCAAGCACCGCTGCCACGCGCGCGCCGGCCTGCACATACTGAGAAGCCACCAGGTACAGCAGCGGGCCGCTGCCCAGAAAGACCACCTGCGAACCGATGGCACAGGCTTGTGCCTTCAGCGCGATCTGCGCACCGCCGAGGCTGTAGCAGCCCGCGTGTTGCCAACCGGGCACCGGCATGAGCCGGTCGGTGGCGCCTGGGCACAGCAGCAGGGCGTCGTAGGGCAAGGTGTCGGGCTCGCCCGCGCGCACCACGTGCAACTCGCCGGCGGTCACGTTCCAGGCCAGGGTGTCGGGGCGGTAGTCGATATGCGCGCGCAGGGCGGCAAAGTCTTTGTGCAGGGACCCCGCCTTGGATGCCTCGGCGCCATACAGCTTGGCGTAGGGGCGTTGGAATCCTTCGGGCTGGCGGCGGTAGATCTGGCCGCCATCGCGCTGGCCTTCGTCCACCACCGTGGGTCGCAGCCCCGCACTCACCACCGCCTGGGCTGCGCGCACGCCTGCGGGGCCTGCACCGACGATAACGATGCGCGGCGCTGCATCTGGTGCCGAGTCAGGGGAGGGGGCAGGCCGCCCAGGCGTGCGCGCAGCCAGCGTGCTCATGCAGAACCTCTGGCAGGTTCTTCGGGCGTGGCGGCCGCGCCATCAACGCCCAATGCGGCCGCAGCGGCGGCGCCATCTGCGGCGTCATCGGCGACTGTCCCGGTAATTGCCCGAGTGTGCCGTGCCAGAGACTCCCGCAGGTCGGGTGTGACCGGCCAGTATTGCGCTGGAGGGCGGGTCAGCACCACCATGCCAGCCTGCACCGGAGTAGAGCATGCACGCAGCCGCTCGCCTGCTGGCGTCCACACCCAGCAGTCCTGGCAGGCTCCCATCAGGCAAAAGCCGGCGCGGGGCCCGTCGCCAAACTCGCTGTCGCGCACCCTGCGCCCTTGGCACAGCAATGCCACCAGCAGCGTGTCGCCTTCCAAGGCCCAGCAGGGTGCGCCGTCAACAGTGAGCGGGATGGTCGAGCGGTGGGTTTCAGCCAGCCGCACAAAGCGCGCTGGTGGCATGGAGGCTGGGGCGTGCATGCGGGCCATCGGGCGGGTGTGGGGCGTCAGCGCTGATTGGGGAAGAGCCGCTCGATGGGGCAGTGCGTCTTGATAAACGGCGACTTGATGACGATGTAGCTGAAGTACTTGGCGATACCGAGGTTGCGCTCCAGCAGGTCTTCGATGATTTCCTGGTAGTGGTTCACCCCGCGGGTGACAAAGCGCAGCAGGTAGTCGTAGCCGCCGCTGACCAGATGGCATTCGAGGACTTCGTCCACTTCGCGCAAGGTCGTTTCAAACCGCGTGAAATCTTCGCGGCGGTGGTCGGCCAGCGTGATTTCGGTGAACACGGTGAGCGTATCGCCCAGCTTTTCCAGCCGCAGATGTGCGCCATAGCCTGCGATATACCCCGCCTGCTCCAGGCGCTTGACGCGGATGAGGCAAGGGCTGGGCGAGAGGCCCACGGCATCTGCCAGGTCCACATTGGTCATGCGGCCGTTTTTTTGAAGCTGCGCCAGAATGCGCAAATCCAGGCGGTCGATCTTGAAAGCTTCGTTCATCATGGTATGCAAGCGAGGAGAGAGTGCGTCGATTTTGCTCGGCGGCGGGCGGTTGAGGTCAATCTTTGAGGGCGGCGCGCACGTCGGGCGCGGCCAGCACCTCGTCCAATGTGGCGCGCACCCGCTCGAAAAGGAGTGCGAAGTCATCCCGTGTGTAAGTGAGCGCTGGCGCAAACCCCAGGATGTTGTCGCCAAAAGCCCTGAAGACAACGCCTTGGCGGTAGCTGGCGGCGGCGATGCGGTCTGGCAGCCCCAATGCTGGCGCGAAGCCGGTCTTGGTGCGTTTGTCGCTCACCAGCTCAAGGGCTCCCAGCAGGCCGAGATGGCGTGAGTCCCCGACCAGTGGGTGGTCCAGCAATGCGTCGAGCCCGTGGGCGAAGGTGCCGGCCATGCGCCGGCCATTGACCAGAATGCCGCCTTCTTCGTAGAGCCGCAGCACCTCCAGCGCCACGGCGGCGCTGACGGGGTGGGCCGAGTAGGTGGCGCCATGGCCGATAGCGGCGCCAGCGGGGGCCGCATCGGCAATAGCGGCATAGACCGTATCCGACATGAGGGTGGCGCCCATGGGTACGTAGCCGGACGTCAGGCCTTTGGCAACGGTCATGAGGTCGGGCTCCGCACCCTCGGCGTCGCACGCGAACATCGGGCCGGTGCGGCCGAACCCGGTGATGACCTCATCGACCACGAAGAGGATGCCCAGTTCGTGCGCGGTATCGCACATGGCCTTGAGCCAGCCTTTGGGCGGCACGATGACCCCGCCGGAGCCCTGGACGGGTTCGCAGAAGAAGGCCGCGACCCGGTCGGCTCCCAGCTCGGCCACCTTGGCGCGCAGCGCAGCCACCGATGCGGCAATGATGGCTGCCCCGTCTTGCGGGTCCGGCGCGCGGTAAGGGTGGGGCGAAGGGATGTAGTGCTGCGTGGCCAGCGGCAGGTCGAACCCCCGGTGGAACACCGGCAGCGCCGTCAGGCCCGCGCCGGTGGACGACGAGCCGTGGTAGCCGCGCTCCAGCGTGATGAAATGCTTCTTGTCGGGTTTGCCGATGGCGTTGCAGTACTGGACGATGAAACGCACCGCCGCGTCAATGGAATCGGACCCGCCGAGGGTGAAGTAGACATGCTGCAATGGCGCTGGTGTGATCTGCACCAGCTTTTCTGCCAGCCGGATGGCTGGCTCGCTGCTGAAGTGAAAGTAGCCCGTGGCGTAAGGCAGCTTGCGCATCTGGTCGGCGGCCGCTTGCACCACGCTCTCCTGCCCGTAGCCGACATTCACGCACCACAGGCCGGCAAAGGCGTCCAGCAGGCGATGGCCCTTGGCATCGGTCAGCCAGACGCCCTGCGCGGAGGACAGGATGGTGGGGCCCCTGTGCTCGTGGGTGCGCCATGCAGCTACCGGGTGGATCAGGTGGGCGCGGTCAATGGCATCCAGGGCGGCGATGTGGGGCAGGGCTTCGGCGTGGGTCATGGCGGCTATCCGTGAAAGCGAGGCACAAAGGGTGGTGGCAAGAGGCCTTTCCATCGACCGCTCATGACGCCAAGGTTACACGGCACTCTTGACAAGGTTGTGCTGCTTTGGTGCGTTTGTGTGCGGCAGGCTGCGGTTGTTTGGGGTTGGACGGCACATCGTTCTGCTGTGGTGCGCCGGGCAGGCCGCAGGCGGGCCATTGCGGACGGGCCGCCTCAGTAGCCGCGGCTTCGGTCCACCCGCCCAGTCATGGGTTGGCCGGCCTGGAATCGGCGCACGTTGTCGATGGTGGCGAGCGCCGCGCTGTGGGCCTGGGTCATGCTGGCGATATGGGGCGTCACCTGGACTTGTGGATGGCGCCACAGTGCATGGGCGCCAGGCAGGGGCTCGGGGTCGGTCACGTCCAGCACCGCCTCGGCCAGCTGGCCGCTGTCCAGCGCCGCGAGCAGATCGTCCGTGGCCAGTTGCGGTCCGCGGCCCGCGTGCACCAAAGACGCACCTCTGGGCATCTGGCGGAAGAGATCGGCGTTCAGAAGTCCTCGCGTGGCGTCCGTCAGCGGCAGCAGGCACACCAGGATGTCGAGGTGCGCGAGACATTGGCTCAGACCACCCGGGCCGGCAAAGCAATCCACGCCTGCCAGCGTGTGGCGGGAACGGCTCCACCCCGCACAGGCGAACCCCAGGCCCTGCAGTTGCCGCAGAACCGCCTGGCCCAGCGAGCCCAGGCCCAGCACGCCGACACGGCGCTGGTTGGCGGGGCGTACCGGCAGCGGGCGCCACACACCCTGCTGCTGCTGGCGCCGGTATTGGGGCATGTCGCGGTGCAGGTCGAGCACGGCGCGGGTCACGTACTCGACCATCCCTTGGACGATGCCGGGCTCCACCATGCGGACCACGGGCAGATGGGCGGGCAGGGCCTGCAGGTCGAATTGGTCCACCCCGGCGCCGGAAGAAAACAGTACCTCCAGCTGAGGGAACCGTTCGCCGATGCGATCGGGAGGCTCCCACGCCGCCAGAAAGCGCACGTTGGCAGGGGCGCCGATGTCGGGCCAGATGCGAAATTCGATGTCCGGCGCATGCTCGCGGAAAACTTCCGCCCACTGCTGCCCGCGGACGGGGTCTGCCTTGTAGACGAAGGTGGCCAGGGAGGGGGCGGCGGGGCCATTCATGGGCGCTATCCGGTACTGCGGTGTGTGGCGTGGCCGGGTCGGCAAGCGGCAGCCTCGGTCGGCGCAACTTGCTAGCCCACAGCCTGTGTGACCAGGGCGTAGAGCCTGGAGGCACCAGCTGGGTGCTGCAGGGGCTCGCCACGCACCATGGTGGTGGGCGCATCCACCCGCAGCAGGCCGATGCTCTCCAGCCATTCGGTCATGCCGCTGTCGAAGTCCACGTCGATGCGCGTGAAGCGGCCGGCATTCATGCCTGCCAGATGGGCGATCAGCGCCTTGGCGCCCTCTACATCGGGTGCGATCACCGGGCCGATGGCATGGCCGCGGCCGAATCGGCGCAGCATGGCAAAGCCCAGCTGTTCGCCCTCGCAGTCGAGCACCACGCAGGCTTCGGACTGCTTGAGCAGGTCGTCGATCAAGGCGGGGCGCGGCATGCCGCGCGCCTGGGCGTCCAGTCGGTGCAGCGCCTGCGACTCGTTGAGCCCCGCGGGGCGCAGGCGGCAGCCCCGTGCCAGCGCGATCAGCGGCGTCGGCAAAGCCATGCCCTGGTGCTGGCGGACTTCTCCGGTGCGCACAAAGCCCAGCCTTTCATACAGACCTCGCCCCTCGGCGGTGGCATGCAGCAGCACGGTACGGCCTTCCAGGTCCTGCAGCAGCGCGCTCATGAGGCGGTGGCCGATGCGGCGGCCCTGGTAGGCGGGGGACACGATGACCAGGCCAATGGTGGCGTGGCCATCGCCCCACAGCCAGCGCAGGGCCGTGGCGACGATGTGCCCGTCGCGCACTGCCACCATGCCCTCTGCGTGCGCGAACGTCTGCTCCCAGTCAGAGGCGCGATGGGGCCAGCGCAGTTCGGCCGACAGGGCATGCGCTGCTGGCAGATCTTCCGGTGTCATGGCGCGCAGCACAACGCCGTCGTCGGCAGTGAAAGTGCCGGGAGGCAGGGTAGTGGGGTGCGTCGAAGACATGAAAATCAACCTCGTGTCAATGGAAATTGGCGCCCATCTTGGACGACATCGCCTTTGTCTACCAGCTTGAATCGAGGTCTGCGCGCAACTTGCAAGCATCATCTGTGTAGCACCAGGGTTTTGCAATTCGCTGCGGCATATTCCACTCTTACGGGCACAAATGCTGGGGCTTACTGCCTAGCATCAGGCAACCGTCCACCGTTGCGGGGTCATCCCCCGCGTTCCCGACCATGCCTGTTTTCGACCCCCATGCCGTCGCTGTTCCCTTCGGCCATTTCATCGATGGCCGGCTTGTTTCCGACGCTCCCCGCCGGACAGTACTGCGTCCCTCCGACGGTCAGACCCACGCCGAACTGCCCGTGGCAGATACGGGCACGGTGGATGCCGCGGTCTCAAGTGCTTCGCGGGCCTGGCGCCATTCGGACTGGGCTCGCCGTGCCCCTCGGGACCGTGCCCGCGTGCTGCGGCGGTGGGCCGACCTGGTGGAGGCCGATGCGCCATTGCTGGCAACAATGGAAGCCGTGTGCTCTACCCGCCCTCTGCGCGATGCCCTGTCGTGGGACGTGCCCTTCACGGCAGAGGGGCTGCGGTTCTTCGCAGAATATGCTGACAAACTGGGTGGCGAGGTGGCCGCGACACGGCATGATCATCTGGGCATGGTGGTGGCCGAGCCCTACGGCGTGGTGGGTGCGATCACACCGTGGAATTTTCCGCTGGTGATGGTGTCCTGGAAGGTGGGGGCGGCGCTGGCAGCAGGCAATGCGGTGGTGCTCAAGCCGTCGGAGTTGACGCCATTTTCTGCGGTGCGGCTCGCGCAACTGGCGGTCGAGGCGGGCGTGCCGCCCGGGCTGTTCAATGTGGTGCAGGGCGACGGGCGTGTCACGGGGGATGCGCTGACGCGCCATCCGTTGATCGCCAAGATGACCTTCACCGGCTCGACCCGCACGGGCGCGGCGATCATGGCCACCTGCGCCCTGCAGGGCCCGAAGCCCGTGACCCTGGAGCTGGGCGGCAAAAGTCCGCAACTCGTGTTCAACGATGCGCCAGACCTTGACCGGCTGGCCAGCATCATTGCCGGCGCCATCGCGGGCAATGCGGGCCAGGTCTGCGTGGCGGGCTCGCGGCTCATCGTGCAGCGCGGCATCGGCGAAGCGCTGGTGGAGCGCATCGCAGCGCGGTTTGCCGCGCTGCGGCCCGGCGCCACCTGGGATGCCGACGCCACGCTGCCGCCCATCATCTCGTCGCCACAGGCGGCACGCATCCTCGACATCGTGGAGCGTTCACGCGACGCGGGCGGGCAGATGCGGTGTGGAGGGGGGCTTTTTGACGACGGCCCGGGCGGAGCGTATTTTCAGCCGACCATCATTGAAGGCGTGGCAGCAGATAACCCCGCGGTACGGGAGGAGATCTTCGGCCCGGTGCTCACGGTGCAGACCTTCGATGACGAAGCGGAGGGACTGGCGCTCGCCGGACACGGTCAGTACGGCTTGGCGGCGGGGGTTCATACGGCAGACCTCGGTCGCGCCCTGCGCGCAATGCGCGGTATTTCTGCCGGCACCGTCTGGGTCAACCGGTACGGGCGCAGCGCAGATTTCGTCATTCCGACCGGCGGTTACCACCAATCGGGCATCGGCAAGGACCTGGGGCGCCAGGCGGTGGAAGCCAACCTGCGTTTCAAGAGCGTGTTGATAGATTTTTCTGCGGCTCTGTAGCGGCAGTTCGTGCGTTCTCTCGGTGCGCGGGTGCACGGGGACGGTGCAGACCGCATTGCATGCTGCGGTGGTGCCGTCAAACGGGGCATTCTCGTGCTGTGTGCCCGCATTTCCCTACGAGTCGGTCGAAGCTGCATGCTTCAATTGCTCCACCCCATTTCGTAATGACACTGTCGCAAACCCCGCACAGGCAGGCGTCCCACCCCGGGCTGTGACCGCAAGACCCCAAGGACACACACCATGACTTTTCGTCCCAAGTACGTGACTTTCGACTGCTACGGCACGCTGACGAGGTTTCGCATGGGCGAAATGACGCGTGAACTGTTCGCCGACCGGATTCCGGCCGAGCGCATGGACCAGTTCATTGCCGACTTCACCGCCTATCGCTTTGACGAAGTGCTGGGTGACTGGCAGCCGTATGAGGTGGTGTTGAAGAATGCGGTGCGCCGGCTGTGCAAGAAGTGGAAGATCCAGTACCTGGACGCTGACGGACAGAAGATCTATGACGCCGTCCCCACCTGGGACGCCCATGCCGACGTCCCCGCAGGCCTGGCCAAGGTGGCCAAAGAGATTCCGCTGGTGATCCTGTCGAATGCATCCGACGATCAGATCCAGAAGAACGTCGCCATGTTGGGCGCGCCGTTCCACCGGGTGTACACCGCCCAGCAGGCCCAGGCCTACAAGCCGCGCCTCAAGGCCTTCGAGTACATGCTGGACTCGCTGGGCTGCAACCCGCAGGATGTGCTGCATGTCTCGTCCAGCCTGCGCTATGACCTCATGTCCGCCGACGACATCGGCATCGTCCACAAGGTGTTCGTCAACCGCGGCCATGGCCCGGGCAACCCCGCATACCGCTACACCGAGATTCAGGACATCGGCGGACTGCCCAGCGTGGTCGGGCTCTGAGCCATCGACCCCCGCCACCGAGCTTTTCCATCGCCGCCACGACACCCCGCCTGATATGAAGCTCGACTCCTACTGGAACGACGCCCTGCCCGTGTGGCCGACAGGGACGCGGCGCAGCCTGCCCGTCCAGGTGGATGTGGCCATCGTCGGTGCCGGATTCACGGGCTTGTCCGCAGCGCTGGAGCTGGCCCGCAAGGGGGCCACCGTGGCCGTGCTGGAAGCCGGCCCGACGGTCGCGCCGGAGGCCTCGGGCCGCAACGGAGGGCATGTCAACAACGGGCTGGCCGTCGACTACGCCGATGTTGCGGCGCGCGTGGGCGTGCAGCAGGCCCGGGCCTGGTACCACGCCTACGACGACGCCGTGGACACCGTCGCCAGGCTGGTGCGCGAGGAGTCGATCGACTGCGACTTCCTGCGCCACGGCAAGCTCAAGCTCGCCACGCGGCCCCAGCAGATGGAGGCGCTGCACCGCAGTGCGCAGCGGCTGGCGGACGATGGCGTCGACACCGACGTGGAAGTCCTCAGTGCCGCCAGCGTGCGCAGCGAGGTGCAGAGCGATCGATTCCACGGCGGGCTGCTGTACAAGCGCAGTGCGCAGATGCACATGGGCCGCTTTGCGCTCGGACTGGCGCGCGCCGCCCAGCGCAGGGGTGCCGAAATCCATACCGGCGCGCTGGTGGACCGGCTGGAGCGGGTGCAGGGGCGCACGCACAAGCTGCACACGGCCCACGGTGTGGTCAAGGCTGGTCAGGTGCTGCTGGCCACGGGCGCATCGCGCCACGGGGGCTACGGCAGCTTCGGCTGGCTGCGGCGGCGCATCGTTCCCATCGGTAGCTTCATCGTGGTGACCGAGCCCCTGGGTGCCGACCGCGCCAACGCACTGCTCGCCGCACGCCGCACCTATACGACCATTGCCAACATCCACCATTACTTCCGTCTCACCGCGGACCACCGGCTGGTCTTCGGAGGGCGCGCCCGCTTTGCGGTGTCGAGCCCTCAGTCGGACGCCGCCAGCGGCGAGATCCTGCGGGCCGGGCTGGCCGAAACCTTCCCCAGGCTGGGGCCTGTGGGGATCGACTATTGCTGGGGTGGCCTGGTGGACATGACGCGGGACCGTCTGCCCCACGCGGGTGAGCGCGACGGCCTGTTCTATTCCATGGGCTACAGCGGCCACGGCACCCAGATGTCCGTGCACATGGGCCAGTGCATGGCCGCTGTGATGGCCGGCAATGCCAGTGCCAATCCGTGGCAGGGCCGGGATTGGCCGGCCATTGCCGGCCACTTCGGCCCGCCGTGGTTTCTGCCGGCCGTGGGCCTGTACTACCGTCTGAAAGACCGGCTGACCTGAGGCCCAGGGCGACCTGCCTCCGACGAAGCTTTCCATTCGATCAACTCCCCCCGTGCTTTTCAACCAGGAGCTGCACCATGAGCGACAACCATCCACTGTTCGAGCAATTAGTCGGTTCCCGTGACAGCCTCCGCGTGATGAACGCGCTGCGACGCGGCGCCTCGCGCCGCGATGTGCTGACCATGCTGGCGGCGTGCGGCATGCAAGCCACGGTGGCCGGCAGCGTCGCCGGGCTGGCCATGACGGCGCACGCGCAGACACCCAGGCGCGGCGGTCGCATCCGTGTGGCCGGCGCGACGGCGGCGGCCACCGACACCCTGGACCCCGCCAAGCAGTCGAACCAGACCGACTACTCGCGCGGGACCATGCTGTACAACGGGCTCACGGCGCTCGATGGCTCGCTCACGCCCCAGCCCGCCCTGGCCGAGTCCTTTGCCTCGCAGGACGCCAAGACCTGGGTTTTCGCCCTGCGCAAGGGCGTGGTGTTCCACGATGGCAAGCCGCTGACGCCGGCCGACGTGGTGTTCTCCATCCAGCGCCACAAGGACCCGGCCACGGCCTCCAAGGCCAAGGTGCTGGCAGAGCAGATCGAGACAGTGCGCGCGAGCGGACCGAACGAAGTCACCATCGTGCTGTCGGCGCCGAATTCGGACCTGCCGGTCATCCTGGGGACCTTCCATTTCCACATCGTCAAGGACGGCACGACCGACTTCAATGCGGGCATCGGCACCGGCCCCTACAAGCTCAAGGAGTTCAAGCCGGGGGTGCGCTCCCTGGTGGTGCGCAACGATGCGTACTGGAAGCCCGGCAAGCCCTACCTCGACGAGATCGAGTTCGTGGGCATCGGCGACGAGAGTGCGCGGGTCAACGCGCTGCTGTCGGGCGGCATGGACCTGGTGGCCTCGATCAACCCGCGGGCGGTGGCGCGTGTGAGCGGCACGCCCGGCTACGCCGTCTTCACCACCCAGTCGGGCCAGTACTCCGACCTCATCATGCGCAAGGATGTGGGGCCGGGCATGAGCCCCGACTTCGCGCTCGGCATGAAATACCTGTTTGACCGCGAGCAGATGAAGAAGACGATCGCGCTGGACTACGCGGTGCTGGGCAACGACCAGCCCATCGACCCCACCAACCGCTTTCACTTCAAAGGCCTGCCGCAGCGCGCGTACGACCTGGACAAGGCCAAGTTCCACCTGCAGAAGTCCGGCGTGACGGGCAAGATCCCGGTGGTGGTGTCCCCTGCTGCCATGTATTCGGTCGAAATCGCGCTGCTGCTGCAGCAGTCTGCCCAGCGCGTCGGGCTCGACCTCGACATCAAGCGCATGCCGGCGGACGGCTACTGGTCCAACCACTGGCTCAACAGCCCGGTCGGGTTCGGCAACGTCAACCCCCGTCCGAGTGCGGACACCATCCTCACGCAGTTCTTCAAGTCGGATGCGGCCTGGAACGAATCGCGCTGGAAGAGCGCGCAGTTCGACCAGCTGCTGCTCGCATCGCGCGCCGAAACCGATCTGGCCAGGCGCAAGCAGATGTATGCCGACATGCAGACCATGATCCATGGCGAGGCGGGCATCGGCATTCCCCTGTTCCTGGCCAGCATCGACGGGCATTCCAGCAAGCTCAAGGGTTTGTCGCCGATTCCCTTGGGCGGGCTGATGGGCTACTCTTTCGCCGAGCACGTCTGGCTCGACGCCTGAGGCGCCGCGCCCGGCAATCGTCATCCCAGCCCTCGCATGAACCATGTGATCCTTTCGCTGTTGGCCAAGCGCCTGCTGCTCGCGATCCTGTCGCTGCTGGCGGTGTCGGTCATCGTGTTCGCGATCACGGCGGTGCTGCCGGGCGATGCCGCGCAGGAGAAGCTCGGTCAGGACGCCACGCCCGACGCACTGGCCGCGCTGCGCGCCCAGATGGGCCTTGATGTGCCCGCGCCCGCGCGCTACCTGCGTTGGCTGTGGGGCGTGGTACGGGGCGACCTGGGGCAATCGGCCACCACCCAGATGCCCGTCGGCGACCTGGTGGCCAGCAGGCTGCCCAACTCGCTGCTGCTCGCGGCAGTGACCGCACTTTTTTCCGTGCCGATCGCGCTGGCGCTGGGCATTGCATCGGCCGTGTGGCGGGGGTCCTGGCTGGACCGGATTGCCTCCAACCTGTCCGTGGCGGTGGTGTCGGTGCCTGAGTTTCTGGTGGCCACGCTGGCAGTGCTGGTGTTTGCCGTGCAGCTGCGCTGGCTGCCCGCCCTGTCGTACGTGAACGATATCGAATCCGTGGGGCAGTTGCTGCGCGCTTTTGCCATGCCGGTGCTCAGCCTGTGCTGCGTGATCGTGGCCATGATGATGCGCATGACCCGCGCGGCCGTCATCGACCAACTGCAGGCGCCTTACATCGAGATGGTGCGGCTCAAGGGCGCATCGTCGCTGCGCATGGTGATGGTCCACGCGCTGCCCAACGCGGTGGGCCCGATCGCCAATGCGGTGGCGCTGTCGCTGTCGTACCTGCTGGGCGGCGTCATCGTGATCGAGACCATCTTCAACTACCCGGGCATTGCCAAGCTGATGGTCGATGGCGTGACCCAGCGCGACATGCCGCTGGTGCAGACCTGCGCCATGATCTTCTGCACCGGCTACCTGCTGCTGGTCACGCTGGCCGATGTGTGCGGCATCGTCGCCAACCCGCGCTTGCGCCACCGCTGAAACCTGTCGAGCGAGGATCGCACCATGCAGACCTGTCCCCCCGCCGCCACGCCCGAGGCCACCGCCGACCGCCACCGCAACGGGCTGCTGCGCCGGCTGGGCAGCTTCGGCTGGGCGGGCTCGCTGGGGCTGCTGCTTCTGCTGTTCTGGCTGGTGGCCGCGCTGGCGGGCCCCTGGCTGCTGCCGCGCCATCTGGTGGACCTGCAGGCGTCAGTGGTGTACGGCCCCATCAACGCGACCCACTGGCTGGGCACCGACTACCTGGGCCGGGACATGCTCGTGCGCGTGGTGCAGGGGGCCCGCTACACCGTGGGTGTGGCGCTGGTCGCCACGCTGCTGGCCAGCGCCACGGGCACAGTGCTGGCCTTGTTGGCAGCTGCCAGCGGTACGGTAGTGGACAGCGTGCTCAGCCGCCTGCTCGATACGCTCACGTCCATCCCCAGCAAGATGTTCGCGCTGGTGCTGGTGGCCGGGTTCGGGTCCTCGGTCGGGATGCTGGTGTTCACGGCTGCGCTCATCTATGTGCCGGGCGCCTACCGCATCGCGCGGTCGCTGGCCGTCAACATCAATGAGCTCGACTATGTCACCGTGGCCCGCGCGCGGGGCGAGGGCACGCTCTACATCATGCTGCGCGAGATACTGCCCAACATCCTGGGCCCCATGCTGGCCGACCTGGGGCTGCGCTTCGTCTATGTGGTGCTGCTGCTGGCCAGCCTGAGCTTTCTGGGGCTGGGCATTCAGCCGCCCGCCGCCGACTGGGGCTCGCTGGTGCGGGAGAACATCGGCGCCCTGCCAGATGCGGGCGCGTCGGTGATCGCGCCGGCGCTGGCCATCGCCAGCCTCACCATCGCCGTCAACCTGGTGATCGACAACCTGCCCGGCCGGTCTGCCCGTTCGCGGGGAAGGTGCTGACATGGGCGCTTCTGTGGTGGTCAAGGACCTGCACATCACCGCCGGTGGCCAGACGCTGGTGGACCGGCTCAGCTTTGCCATCGAGCCGGGCGAGGTGCTGGCGCTGATCGGCGAGTCCGGCTCGGGCAAGACCACCACGGCGCTCGCCTTGATGGGCTATGCCCGGTACGGCTGCACCATCGCGGGGGGCAGCGTGCACATCGGCGATACCGATGTGCTCCACCTGTCGGCTGCAGGCCAAAAGGCGCTGCGAGGGCGCACCGTGTCGTACATCGCGCAGAGCGCCGCGGCGTCGTTCAACCCGTCGCGCACCATTCTCGACCAGGTGGTGGAGCCCACCCGCATCCACGGCACCCTGCGCCGCGGCGAGGCCGAAGCCAAGGCCGTGCAGCTTTTCAAGGAGCTGGCCCTGCCGAGCCCTGACACCATAGGCCAGCGCTATCCGCACCAGGTGTCGGGCGGCCAGCTGCAGCGCCTGATGGCCGCCATGGCACTCATCACCGACCCTGAGGTGGTCATCCTGGACGAGCCCACCACGGCGCTGGATGTGACCACCCAGATCGAGGTGCTGCGCGCGTTTCGCCGTGTGGTGCGGGAGCGGCGGACCACCGCGGTCTACGTGAGCCACGACCTGGCCGTGGTGGCGCAAATGGCCGACCACATCCTGGTGCTGCGCGGCGGGCAGACGCAGGAGGTGAACACCACGGCGCGCATCCTGCAGTCACCTGCGCACGCGTACACGCAAAGCCTGCTGGCGGCCGCCCGGCCCGCACCCCGAGTGGCCGGGCACTGCAAGGGCGAGGGCGAACTGCTGCTCGATGTGCGGGGCCTGTCGGCCGGCTACGGCCCGCTGGATGCACAGGGCCAGCCCTCCACGCTGGTGCTCAAGGACATCAGCTTCCAGCTGCACCGGGGCCAGGCCATCGGCGTGATCGGCGAGTCCGGCTCGGGCAAGACCACGCTCGCCCGTGCCATCGCAGGGCTGATGGCGCCGTGCCGGGGAAGCGTGCTGTTCCACCAGCGCGAGCTCCAGCCCGAATTGCGCGAGCGCAGCAAGGACGAACTGCGGCGCATCCAGATCGTGTTCCAGATGGCCGACACCGCCCTGAACCCGTCGCAGACCATCGAGCGCATCCTGGCGCGCCCCCTGCAGTTCTACCAAGGCTTGCACGGCGATGCGCTCAAGCACCGCATCCATGAGCTGCTCGACCTGGTGCGCCTGCCGCATTCCGTGGCGCAGCGTTTGCCGGGCGGGCTGTCGGGCGGCCAGAAGCAGCGGGTCAACCTGGCGCGCGCCCTGGCCGCCGAGCCCGATTTGATCCTGTGCGACGAGGTGACGTCGGCGCTGGACACGGTGGTGGGCGCTGCCGTGCTGGACCTGATGGCCGACCTGCGGCGCGAGCTGGGGGTGTCCTATCTGTTCATCAGCCACGACCTGCACACGGTGCGCGCCGTGTGCGACGAGATCATCGTGATGCAGCACGGCTGCAAGCTGGACCAGGTGGCCCGTGCCGACTTCGACCGGGGGCCGCACCACCCCTACTTCGAGCTGCTGGCGCGGTCGGTGCCAGAGCTGCGCCAGGGATGGCTGGACCAGCAGGATACCGCACGCGGCGCGGGGGTGGCCCCTGGATGACAGCCCCCGGGGGCTGCCGCGGGGCCGCGAATGCCGGCGTCCGGCGATCGCCCGCGTGCTCCTGTTTTTATAGCTGTTCGCGTTCTACACACCAGCGGCAGGGGCCAATTTCATTCCAATGGGTGATCTGGTGACAGTCCCGGGATGCCGGCAATGGCTCGTTCCAGACCTTCCACCCGCTTGCCCCGACCGCACGTCGGCCCAACCTGAGTGGGCTCTATCGGGGGTGGCGTGCGCCATTCTGGCGAGGTCGTGCAGTTCGGTGGCGCCAAGGATCGGGCTGTCGATGCGAGGGGCGGTATTGGCCGGCTGGAGGACTCGACCCTCTGCAGGCCCGCTACGTTTCGAGCCCCGACAGACCGACCCTGGGCCCGCTGGCTGCGCTGCGGCAACCTGGGCAACGACCGATTCCGATGGCGCTGCCGGAGCGCAGCCTACGGCCGGCTGCCGGCGGTACCCGCAGCAGCCACCGACTGCGCTTTCTGCCGGCACGGCGTGAACATGTCCAGGTCCTGGTTGTAGGCACCCGTTTTCACATCCATCAGGCCCAGCACCGAGTGGAAGTAGTTGTCGTGCGTGATGCGCCGCTGCGCCAGGTCCTGCTGCAGGCAGCCTGTGGGCAGGCTGGTGCGGGACTGCATGGCAGGCGACAGCCAGGTCACCCAGGGCACATGCTTTTGCACATCGGGCGCGATGGCGTAGGGCAGGCCGTGCAGGTAGATATTGTTCTCGCCCAGCGATTCCCCATGGTCTGCTACGTAAATCATAGCTGCTTGCGCTTTCCCGGAGCGCGCTGACAGCCATTTCAGCACCGAGTCGAGGAACACATCCGTCTCGCGGATGCTGTTGTCGTAGGCGTTCACCACCTGCTGGCGTTCGCATTCCTGCAGCGCGGTCGACGTGCACTCGGGCATGAACTTCTTGAGCTCGGGCGACGAGCGCTTGGAGTACGCGGGGCCGTGGCTGCCCAACTGGTGCAGCACCACCACCGTGCCGCGTTGGCGCTGCTCTGCAGGCAGCGCAGCGATGTGCGCGTCCAGGTCCTGGAGCATGATGCGGTCCAGGCATTCGCCGCGGGTTGCGCACAGTGTGGTGTCTTTCAGGGACGAGGTATTGATGTCGTTGCTCACCCGGTCGCACACACCCTTGCAGCCCGACTGGTTGTCCACCCACAGCACGGCCAGGCCGGCATGGTGCAGCACGTCGATCAGGCTCTCGAAATTGGCGGCGCGCGCCTCGTAGCCGGTGCGCCCCAGGTGCGAGAACATGCACGGCACGGAGGCTGCGGTGCTGGTGCCGCAGGACCAGGCGTTGCGCGCGCTGACCAGGTCGGTGCGCGCCGACAGCAGCGGGGTGGTGTCGCGCTCGTAGCCGTTGAGCCCGAAGTTGCCGCTGCGGCCGGTTTCGCCCAGCACCAGCACCAGCAGGGGCGGTGCTTTCTGGCCCACGTAGCTCGCACCCAGCTGCGCATCGCGGCCCAGCGGCAGCAGCTTGCTGCCGTCGATGCGCAAGGGCCGGGTGGCGATGTTGCCCAGCGCATACACGGTGTTGAGCGGGTTGATGAGGTAGCGCAGCTTGGTGTGGTTGCGCATGGTGGAGGCAAAGTCCTGGAACACCATCAGCAGGCACACCACGATGACGGCGATGGCACCCAGCAGCAGCGCGCCGTTGTGCGCCACCTGCCGCACCGTGCTCAAGCGCCGCACCGGCGTGCGGTACAGCCACACCAGGGGCGGCGCCAGCAGCGCGAACACGGTGCCGGCCATGCGCCAGCTGAGCAGGTCGGCGGCCTCATGGGCGTCGGTCTGCAGCACGTTGACAAGCATGCTCGCGTCGATGGTGATGCCGTAGGCCAGCATGAAATACGCGCCGAAGGCCGCCATGACCACCAGCACCGCAGCGGCGGGTTTGAGCGTGAGGCGCCACGCCAGCAGGCTGAGCAGCGCTGCATTGCCCGCCGCCACGATGACGAAGAATGCCGCCGCAAACAACCAGCCGCGCAGGCTGCCATGCCCGGGCAACTGGGCCACCTCGCGCCACAGCGGCACATTGCACGCCGCGGCCAGCCAGACGCTGATGAACACCACCACCCAGGCAGGGTGCAAGGCACGGGGCGCGGCGGCAGCGCCAGACCGGGGGGCAACGCCCACGGCCGCGGGGGAGAGCAGCAGGCGCTGCAGGATCAAAGGCATGGGCGCACTGTGGCGCCCGAGACTTAAGGCCGCATTAACGTGGAATGAGCTGCAAGTGAGCGGCGTGGTGCTTCAGGTGGTCGGCCATGAAGGTCTGGATGAAGTAGTAGCCGTGGTCGTAGCCGGCGTGCTGGCGCAAGGTCAGCGGCTGGCCGATGGCCTGGCAGGCGGCGTCGAACAGGTGGGGGTGCAGCTGCGTGGCCAAGAATTTATCGGCCAGCCCCTGGTCGATGAGAATGCCCGCGGGGTAGGGCGCCACCGGCTGGTGCTGCATCAGCACGGTGGCATCGTGCTCGATCCAGCCCGTGCGGTCCGCGCCCAGGTACCCGGCGAAGGCCTTTTCGCCCCAGGGGCACTGCGTGGGCGCGCAGATGGGCGCGAACGCCGACAGGCTCTTGAACCGCCCCGGATGGCGCAGGGCCAGCGTCAGCGCGCCATGCCCGCCCATCGAATGGCCGAAGACGCCCAGCCGTTCGCCGTCCACCGGCAACTGCGCCAGCACCTGGGGCAGCAGTTCCTTCATCAGATAGCTTTCCATGCGCCAGTGGCGTGCCCAGGGCTCTGCGGTGGCGTCGAGGTAGAAGCCCGCACCCACGCCAAAGTCCCAGCTCTCCGCCTCGCCCGGCACGTTGGCGCCACGCGGGCTGGTGTCGGGAGCGATCAACGCCAGCCCCAGCTCGGCCGCCAGGCGCTGCGCACCGGCCTTGACCATGAAGGTCTCTTCGGTACAGGTCAGCCCCGCCAGGTACAGCAGGGCTGGCACGGGCCCCTGCTGCGCCGCAGGCGGCAGGAATACCGAGAACTTCATCGGCAGACCGATCTCGGTGGAGGCGTGCTGGTAGAAGTGCTGCTCGCCGCCAAAGCAGGCATGGCTGCTGAGCAGTTCCAGGGAGGTTGTCATGGTTTTGCTCTCAAAAATATAGCTGGATGCGCTTGATAGGCAAGCGGTAGGGGCTGTTTTTATCTGAAATCAGGCCGCTGCACAGTCAAAAACGAGAACCCCGGTCACGCTGAGCCTTGTCGATGCGTAGCGCGAGGCTTCGACAGGCTCAGCCCGAACGGGTTGCGGGCTCGTCAGGCCACACGGCGAGGCGTCGCCAAGCTCGACCCGAAAGGGCGGAGGAAGGCGTCCGCGCATCGTTGCACGCGTGCTGGCATGCCAGCTGGGGCATGTGCACTAAGACCGACGCCCGGCACCTGCTTCCGCCACCCCCTTGTTCACCCGATCGATCAGGCAGCGTACTTGACCACCGAGCGGATCGACTTGCCTTCATGCATCAAGTCGAACGCTTCGTTGATGTCCTTGAGGCCCATCGTGTGCGTCACGAACGGCTCCAGCTGGATCTTGCCGGCCATGGCGTCTTCCACCATGCCGGGCAGCTCGCTGCGGCCCTTCACGCCGCCAAACGCCGTGCCCATCCACTTGCGGCCCGTGACCAACTGGAAGGGGCGGGTGGAAATCTCCTGCCCCGCACCCGCCACGCCGATGATCACCGACTGGCCCCAGCCGCGGTGCGCGCATTCCAGTGCCGCACGCATCACGTTCACGTTGCCGATGCACTCGAAGCTGTGGTCCACGCCCCAGGTCGTCATCTCCACGATCACCTGCTGGATCGGTTTGTCGTGGTCCTTGGGGTTGATGCAGTCCGTGGCGCCGAAGGTGCGGGCCAGGTCGAACTTGGAGGGGTTCGTGTCCACGGCGATGATGCGGCCCGCTTTGGCCAGCTTGGCGCCCTGGATCACCGCCAGGCCGATGCCGCCCAGGCCGAACACGGCCACCGTGTCGCCCTCCTGCACCTTGGCCGTGTTCTTCACCGCGCCCAGGCCGGTGGTCACGCCGCAGCCCAGCAGGCACACCTGCTCGGGGTTGGCCTTGGGGTTGATCTTGGCCAGCGACACCTCGGCCACCACCGTGTACTCGCTGAAGGTCGAGCAGCCCATGTAGTGGTAGATCGGCTGGCCGTTGTAGCTGAAACGCGTGGTGCCGTCGGGCATCACGCCTTTGCCCTGCGTGGCGCGCACCGACACGCACAGGTTGGTCTTGCCGCTCTTGCAGAACAGGCACTCGCCGCATTCGGCGGTGTACAGCGGGATCACATGGTCGCCGGGCTTCACGCTGGTCACGCCTTCGCCCACCTCCACCACAATGCCCGCGCCCTCATGGCCCAGCACCACGGGGAACAGGCCTTCAGGGTCGTCGCCGCTCAGGGTGAACGCATCGGTGTGGCACACACCGGTGTCGGTGATGCGGATCAGCACCTCGCCCTTTTTCGGCGGTGCCACGTCGATCTCGACGATCTGCAGGGGTTCTCCGGCCTTGAAGGCCACGGCGGCTTTGGATTTGATGGTCATGGTCTGTGGGAATGGGTTGGCAGAGGGGAGGGGCGCCAAAGGCTCTGTGGCCTTGTGGCGTGCGTTGACGTCGTGACTGTAGGCCATGTGCGCCGTGCCCAGAAACCCATGGCCGCAGACCTTGGGGGTATGGCCGAATACCACTGTTCATGGCTTTGGCGGACATGGGCTCTCGTATAGTTCATCGCCTCTTTGCACCCACCCGTTCAATGGATCACCACCACCATTCCCATCCCCATCACCACCCCGCCGGACAACCCCATCGCATCGACCTCGTCGTCTACCCCGGCTTCAAGGCGCTGGAGGCCGTCGGCCCCATGTCCGTGTTCGACTACGCCAACGTGCACCTGCGCCAGCACGGCCGGCCCGATGGCTACGTGGTGCGGGTGGTGGCGGCACAGGCCGGCGCCGTGCAGTCCGACACCCTGATGGCCCTCACGGCCACGCACACCCTGGCCGAGCTGGAACAGCAGCAGGGGCATGGTGACGGCCCCGGCTGTACCGTGGTGCTGGTCGGCTCCCGCAACATCGAGCAGGTGCTCGCGGCCTCGCCCGACCTGGTGGCCTGGGCCGCCCGCGTCGCGCCGCGCGTGGACCGCATGATCGCCCTGTGCTCGGGCAGCTTCTTCCTGGCCGCGGCCGGTTTGCTCGACGGCCGCCGCGCCGCCACCCACTGGAGCGTGGCCGCCCTGCTGCGCCAGCGCTACCCCGCCATCGATGTGGACCCCGACGCCATCTATGTGCGCGACGGCCCGCTATGGACGTCGGCGGGCGTCACGGCGGGCATCGATCTGGCCCTGGCTTTGGTGGAAGAAGATTTTGGCCACGCCCTGGCGCTGGAGGTGGCACGGGACCTCGTCATGTACCTGAAGCGCCCCGGCGGGCAGTCCCAGTTCAGCGTGCAACTGGCCAGCCAGGGCACCGCCCATCGGGATATCCAGGCCGTGCAGACCTGGGTACTGAACAACCTGGCAGAGCCCATGCCCCTGGCTGCGCTGGCGGCGCGCGCGGCCATGAGCGAGCGGCACTTTCGGCGGGTGTTCGTGCAGGAGACGGGGCAGACGCCCTCGGCGTTTGTGGATGCGGCGCGGTTGGAGGGCGCGCGGCGGTTGCTGGAGTCAACCTCCCAGCCGCAGGCCGCGCTACCGCTCAAGACCGTGGCCGCGCGTGTGGGCATGGGGTCGGAGCAGGCGCTGCGGCAGTTGTTTGTGCGGCACCTGGGGATCACGCCGCAGGCGTATCGGGAGAGGTTTGGGGGGCCGGGGAGGAGATGATCAATATCTTGAAATCTCCACACCCTAAAATCGCATTTGACGCTGCGAAGAGTTATTTTGTTATAAATCTGCTTTTGATAATTTTTCAAGGGGGGTTTGAATAATCATAGTTGATGATGTGGATTATAATAAATAAAAGTTAGAAAGCGAAATGCGAATCCCTTCCCAAAATCGCGTTTTTCTGTTCAAGAAACCTATAAGAAGTTCTTTATGGCCTTCTATCTCGTTGTTTTCAATAGGGCTTAACTCTGAAATCCGCGAAACTCCCAGCGAATTAGCAGAAGTTCCAAGTCGCAGCCCTGAGTTTTCTGCAACGAACCACCTGTCGTGCACTGGGTGATCTCCATCATTGTTAACTCCGATTATCGCTATCTCTATGTCGGATGACGATGCGTCGCAAACGTCACGCCATGCATTTGCGAATGTGTCTTCGAAATTTCCGTCTGGAATTGACTTCTTTACATGGCGTCGCCCAGTGAGAATTCTCATTGGCGATTTCGGTGCGACCTTTGAAATTTCAAAAAGTAGATCAACTTCATCTGGCCCGAAAAATGGGTCGGAAATGATAATGGTTTCCCCATCTACGGATTTTGCCCATTCCAATATTCTTCCTACGGCCGTTGCTCGATCTCCAGGGCCTATGATTCCTGAGTTTTGAATTCCCCGGGCGCCAAGAATATTTGTCGTACCATGAAGAAGTGATATTAAAAGTTCTCCGGATTTTGTGGATGATTTGAAAATATTGAAAACCATTTTTTCGCCTTTGGAATTTGCCCCTCCCTTTCTGATTGAGTTCTCCAATATCCAACTCCAAACGCAGTAGGCGCTTTCAAATGGCAGAGAGGGCGCGCGTGTAAGCAGTCGCTTAAAGTCTTCAATGGGCCGTGGGCTAATGCGATTAGCATTTAAGGCGCCAAGGTTTCTAATGGAAATTTCAGAAATATCTTTTTCCGATTTTTCAGCAAGATCAATTTTTTCTGGATCAGCCGCCATTTCCCTTTGTAACTTTTGTAGTTTTATACGAGATTCTAAAGCGGTCCTGTCATTTTTTCTGGCTCTGTCCCTATCTGCAAGCTCAATAAAGTCTTCCGCTAAGTCTGGATCGATGTTATATACAATATCAAGAAGTCGCTGTTTTCTTTCGTAAACATTCACTTCAGGATCAGCATCGTTTGTGAGCTTCATTCCATATCGAGCAAGCGATAGTGATCCCTTTTTGTCGCAATCACCGATGATCTCTGCTAGCCATGCACATCTATCAATTCGATCCAAAATTGTTGGACATGAATCTACATCTGATTTGATCTGAATCTGCCAATCTTCTGGTATTAAATTAATTTTCGCTTTTGCTCCGGCGGCAACGAAAGCGGTCACGACCGCTCGATCAGAAACATTCGACAATTTGCGTGCTTCCGTATAAAGATTTTTCCATACAGACGCGGGAATTTGCAAGCCGATGGCTTGTCGTGCTTTGTAAATATGTGCCAAGCTGGAGATAAGAAATCCTTGATGAGCAATATTTTTTTGATCAGGCAGGCGATTTCGGCATATACCTTCAAGACTTGTGAGAAATTCTGCAACTTGATTTCTTCTAAATTTTCTTTCATTTTTTTTTGCACTCAAGGCGTTTGTGAATGCTTCTAAGACATTAAAAATGACCCAATCAGTGCTTAATTTTCCAATTAATGAAATTATTGATGCGGCTGTTGTTGCATCGATTTCATGTCCGTCAATTCCTGGATCTTTATACGAATCCGTATCTGCTACTTTTCGAAGGAGGGTGAAGCATATGCTCGCAATCGCGCTGTCTCTGCGCGCACTTGCTGAAATTTTATCGACCAGGAGCTGACCAGAAGCCTCATGAGTAATGTAGAGAAATGGAGCAGCAAGTGAAATTGTTATTTCATCGCTAAATCGTTGGAAATCATTTTCTAAGGATGGGAGCATTGGTTCCACAAATTTTTTAAAAATGTATTTGCTTGTTTGCTGCTTCCCCGAGAAATGAAGGCGAATCCCAAGTTCACACCACAGTTGAAGGCGTTCATCAGTGACAGCAATAGCGTGTATTAGGTCTTTAATTTTGGCAAGATCTTCAGATTCAACTTCTGACTCAATGGCGATGTATGAATAAGCGCGAACTGCAAGACTTGCCGTAAGCTTTAAAACGTCGCTAAGCGCCTCTGAGGGGGCTGTGATGGACTGCTCTTCTTTGGTGATTTTTTGCAGCCATGTGATGGCAAGTTCTCTATCATGACTAAAAATGTTTCTAACTAAACTGTAGCCAAGATCCCAACGCACCCAATCGATATCTATATTGCTCCAGCATTCCGTTAGCTCGCGTTTGAGAATGTCCATTTTCGCTGGCTCGGCACTGAGGAGCATCTCTATTTGAAGGCTATGTCTTAGTGCAATAAAACGATAATTTGCTACTCGCAGCCTCTTCCATAGCGACTGGACAGCTTCATTGCAGCCATTTGCTTGATCCGATTTCAAATGCTCTTCGATTTGATAAAGAGTGCTTAAAATTGCAGTGGAACGTGAATTTTCGTCTTCGATGCTTTCTGCGCATTGAAGAATATATTTGGGATTGCCTGCATATTTTTTTAAAGAGATTAACTCAGCTAGCAATAATGCATAAGCAGAATCCCGTCTGGACTCCGTATTCAGCGAGCGGCAAATTCGGATGGCAAGTTCAGTGTCGGCACGAGCGAGTGCTGGTAAAGCTGTTTTTGTTGCGGCAAAATGATCGGCGGAATTTGCTAAGAGCTCTTCAAGCGAGTGCATCAAAGAGTTTGTTGCATGAGAGATTAGTGAAGTTTTTTCTTCTAAGCTATCACACTCAGGAAACTGCTTGAGAGCATGTAGCATCCATGATAAGCATGCCGCTCGAATGCTTATATCATTTTGATCTTCGATATTTACTAGTATTTCCAAAAGAGTAAGTTCGGCATCGCAAGGGCGGAGCCGATATTCAGCCTCAGCAAGCAACATCCTCAAACGAATTCCTTCAGTAGAGCTCCCTAAAAAAAACTCGCTGGTTAACTGAGTTTGAATTCTCTTGCTTAGTTTTTCTACTTCATCAAGGTTCTGGGTGTGTGGAATAACTAGTGAGATAGCTCGAAGATCTTCAATTCGTGGTGAGCGAGTGAGATCTTTTAATATTGCATCAAGAGCCGCACTAGCTACGCTATATGCTCCTGGATCAGATCGTCTTCTACCAATCCATTCTTTTACGAACCATAAATCGCTTGTAATATCTGATGATTGTTGAATGCGCGTACAGATTTTATCCGCTGGGGTTCTGTCTACCATCTGGCCTAGCACTGCAGCAAAGCGCTTATGGTACTGCTCTGACATCCGAATCTCTAATTCGCTACTTTTATAGAGATCTGCATCGATATTTATGCTGTTTGATGTGCCCGGATTGTTTGGGCTGGTTGATTCCGGAATGTCTCTGCGACTAACTAACGCATTTGCGCTATTAAACAGTGATACGGCAGCCTCGAGGTCGACAACTATTAAGTCGCATGCGATTGGAATTGCAAGACTTCCTAGGTTTTCGGGTGTGATTTCATCGAGCAAGAGCTTTATTTCTTCTTTTAGCACCTGAGGGATAGTCTTGCGCTCACTAAAAAGTGATTTTGCTGTACTGGCAAGTAATTTTAATCTTTCCTCGCGAGTAGCAGCGGAGGAGGAAATTTCAATTGCTTGCTCCGTATCTCCCATACTGATGAGAGCCTCTATTCGCCGCTGTGATCCAACGGAAAATGTTAAACCACTCACGATACTTTTTCCCATGCCATAAATAGATATTAGGGATTCATTGTTATATTCGCGTGCGGCCTTCAAACCGAGTTCAAAATTTGCACGAAGTGCGCGCAAAGATTTTTCATTATTTAAAAGGCGGCAAAAGTGATCCGTATTTAGCTTGGAAAACAATTCATCATACTTGCCCATCTGCAGAAGCTGACTTGGTAGGTGACGGTCGGCTTCGATGCTTTCGGAACGAGCAAGAAGGTCATCCATTAAATTCTGATTGACTTCGTTTTCGTACATTGAAAGTTTCTGGCGCAGATACTTTCTTTCGAGATCGGAGTTTACGGAAATGTAATCGGTTTCTGTGTCGTAAGCAGCAAAGGAGGTTTTTTGACAAAATATTTTGATATTTGAAAGGTCAAAATGAGTGAAGCGTTTGATATCGTCTGTTGTTAGTGGTCGATTGGAGTAGCATAAATATGCAAGAACTGCCTTGTCCTCATCTGCATTTATTGACTCCCATTCAATATCCATCAAATCATCAAGCTCCCCGGTGTTGCCTGAAAAAATTTCATCCAAAGAAATGCTGCCACCTTTGATGATGGCTTTGAATTTTGTCATCCTGCCGATCGAATTTCCGCAGAATTTTTTAATATCTGAAATGTCTTTTCCGGTTAATCCAGAAATATCGGAAAAGAATTCTGTAGCTTCCTCTTGTGCTATTGGAATCAATGGAATGCTTTTTATGGATTTGCACTTTGCTCGAATATCAGAATCTATGTCGCCGCTGCAAGAAATTAAAAATCTAAAATCTTGCTGCCCGAAAGGCAAAAGATCCAAAATCTCAGATTTGAGTCTAGCTTCCGGAGACGATTTTCCAACTAGTCCATCCAGTACGAAAGTTATGGGCTGCTGCTTTGCATGCTTTTGCAAGCGAAATAGCATTCTTTTATACTCTACTGAGTCAAGTGAATCGAAACTTGCAGATTTTCCATTTAATATCCAATGAATTTGCTCTCCTGGCACTAGTCGAGCATATTCCGGCGAATAGAAATAGCTATCGCCTGGAGATAAAAAAACTCCAATTGAATTTTGTGGATGCCGATGCATGTAACCTGCAAGAAATTCGGTTTTCCCACCTTGCACTTCGCTTTCAATAAGCACGCAGCGAGCGGTTTCTTTTAAAATTGATTCAACATAGTCATAAAGATTATCTCTTGAGATGGTCTTGGAAGGCCTTCTTGGGAAGTTTCTGCAAAAGTCACTTGTTCCAACTACTAACTCGAGTGATTCTTTAGAATTCATTTTAAAAATCGTTTAAAAATGTAAGCACAACCTTTATAGCGTTAAATGGCGATGTGGTCAATATTATTTTTGCACGCGGATGGGCCGCAGCCCGCCAACCTATTAGAAAGAGTTGTATGGGCATTAAGCAAAAAAAAACGCCTACGCGGGTTCTTGTATTTCGCGACGGCCTGGAGGGTTTTCGCTGGCTACCGATCTGCGCTTGTTGATGCGCTGTACGCCGCAACAGGGAATCAACGACTAGCTCGCTTGGGCTGTCATAGAGTAATCGCGGTCGCCGAAAATCTCGGTCGGGTAGTCCAATTCAGACCCCGCTGCGGGCCAAGCTGAAGGTCACGGTGTAATGTTCACCTAGAAGCCGATGGCGCGCCGCACTGTGACGGATTGAAAATCAAAACTGGATAAAGATCTTGCAGCGTCTGGTAGGAATTTCCGTCAATCTTCCTCAACCGCCTCCTCCCGCTTCCTGCTAACCGCAGGCAGCAACACAATCGACAGTCAAATCGCTGCAATCGCTAGTAGCTACGCGGATAGGGGCTGGATCGCGACAGCAGCAGCGCCAACTCAGGTTATCTATCCTTATTGGGACCGGCACCGGCGGTGCGAGTTCGCAGCTGCGTTTGTGGAATACATAGCCCGGTACGCCAAAGACTGCCTAATCCAGAACTTAAAGGTCGTGTTTTGTCCGAATACGCGCCGATCGCGCGGAACAGCACGAAGGCAGGTAAAACCCTTGTAGGGAGGGACAGTAGATTGAGGCAAAGGCCGACAATAGGCAGGTTCAACATCAAGAGCATCAGGTTGTCGATTCATAGCGATGCAATCACGCCCCTGAGCAGCTTGGTCGCTAGTTGTCGCATCCCGGATGATTGCATCGACTCTAAACGCTATCCACTCTTCATGGCCCGAGCTGTTTTGAAGGAGTTGATAGAGTCCTTGCAATCTATCCAGGGAGTGAAGCCATGTTGATAGCCCTGCACAAGAACGCCCGCACCACTCCCGCAGTGCGCGCCGAGATCGCAGCAATGAACCAGCCAGCGTCCTGGCCCAGCGCTTTGGGATCACTGAGCGGACGGTCTACAAGTGGATAGAAGCGCGATGTCTTTGCAGACCGCTCGCACACGGCCCATCGCCTGCAGACGGTGCTCACGCCTGCGCAAGAGACCGTGGTGGTTCACTTGCGACATACCCTGCTGCTGCCCCTGGATGACCTGCTGGCGGTCACGCGAGAGTTCTTGAGCCCCGATGTCTCACGCTCAGGTTTGGACAGGTGCCTGCGCCGCCATGGAGCGGGCAACCTCAACGCCCTCAAGCCCCACGAGCCTGCGGTAGCCCACAAGGCCTTCAAGAGCTACGAGCCAGGCTACGTGCACATGGACGTGAAGTACCTGCCCCAGATGCAGGACGAGAGCAGCAGGCGCTATCTGTTCGTGGCCATCGACAGGGCCACGCGCTGGGTGTTCGTGCAGTTCAAGGCCAACAAGACAGCGGCCAGTGCCAGGGCCCTTCTCAAAGCACTTCACAAGGCGTGCCCGATCAGGATCAACAAGCTGTTGACCGACAACGGCAAGGAGTTCACAGACCGACTGTTTGCCAGCCGGGAGCGCGAACCCAGCGGCAACCATGAGTTCGACCAACTGTGCCAGGAGCTGGGCATAGAGCACCGGCTGACCAAGCCCAGGACTCCGAGAACCAACGGCATGGTGGAGCGGTTCAATGGCCGCATAGCGGACGTCCTGAAGACCCACCGATTCAACAGCCGTGAAGATATGGAGCAGACCTTGCAGCGCTATGTGGCCTTGTACAACCACCAGTTGCCACAGTCAGCGCTCAAGAGCAGAACGCCAATGCAGGCCATGAAAGGGTGGTACCAAGAGCACCCGGATCTGTTTCACAAGCGGCCATATGATCGTCCGGGATGTGACAGCTAGTCACCACATGCGGGCCGGGCTGGATCTTGTGGATGGTCATGGGCCTGCCATCAGCTTCATCACGGCATTTAGCGGAATGCCCCACGGCCAGCAACAGGATGGAAAGAGGTCTGCTCACCGGCCTTGTTCGCAGGTCAGCGCAGGACAAAGCGCTTTCCCATAAAAAAAGCCCGCCGAAGCGGACTTTCCTGCGCAAGGGCCTCGAAGACAGGAGCCTTCGAAAACCCGCTTGCCAATCAACGCTTGCCGATAGGCGGCACATCACGGCGCACAGAGCCCGTGAACAGCTGGCGGGGGCGGCCGATCTTGTACTCGGGGTCGCCGATCATTTCGTTCAGCTGGGCGATCCAGCCCACGGTGCGGGCCAGGCTGAAGATGCCGGTGAACAGGTTCACGGGGATGCCGATGGCGCGTTGCACGATGCCGGAGTAGAAGTCGACGTTCGGGTAGAGCTTGCGCTGCACGAAGTAGTCGTCTTCCAGGGCGATCTTTTCCAGTTCCTTGGCCAGCTTGAACAGGGGGTCGTTTTCAAGGCCCAGTTCGGCCAGCACTTCATTGCAAGTCTCTTGCATGAGCTTGGCGCGCGGGTCGTAGTTCTAGTACACGCGGTGGCCAAAGCCCATGAGCTTGACGCCGGAGTTCTTGTCCTTGACCTGCTTGATGAAGTCGCCGATCTTCTCCACGCCGCCTTGGGCCTGGATGTCGTACAGCATGTTCAGGGCTGCTTCGTTGGCACCGCCGTGGGCAGGGCCCCACAGGCACGCCACACCGGCGGCGATGGCCGCGAACGGGTTGGTGCCCGACGAGCCGCACAGGCGCACGGTGGAGGTCGATGCGTTCTGCTCGTGGTCTGCGTGCAGGATGAAGATGCGGTCCAGTGCGCGTTCCAGCACAGGGTTGACCTTGTACTCTTCGCAGGGCGTGCCGAACATCATGCGCAGGAAGTTGCCTGCGTAGGACAGGTTGTTCTGCGGGTACATGTAAGGCTGGCCCACGCCGTACTTGTATGCCATGGACACCAGCGTCGGCATCTTGGCGATCAGGCGGATAGCAGCGATCTCGCGGTGCTGCGGGTTGTTGATGTCGGTGCTGTCGTGGTAGAAGGCCGACAGGGCGCCCACCAGACCGGTCAGCACGGCCATGGGGTGCGCGTCACGGCGGAAGCCACGCAGGAAGAACTGCATCTGCTCGTTGACCATGGTGTGGTTGGTCACGCGGCTGGTGAAGTCGGTCTTCTGGGCTTCGTTGGGCAGGTCACCGTACAGCAGCAGGTGGCAGGTTTCCAGGAAGTCGCAGTTCTGCGCCAACTGCTCAATGGGGTAGCCGCGGTACAGCAGCTCGCCCTTGTCGCCATCGATGTACGTGATGGCCGACTGGGTGGCTGCGGTCGACAGGAAGCCCGGGTCATAGGTGAACATGCCCGTTTGCGCATACAGCTTGCGGATGTCGATGACGTCCGGGCCGATGCTGCCCTGGTAGACCGGCAGGTCCACGCTGGGGCTGCCGTTACTGAACGACAGGGTGGCTTTGTTGTCAGCTAGCTTCATTGTTACTTTCCTTGGGTAGGTTGCCGGTAATCCGGGGGTTCAGGCCTTGTCTCAGGTCTCTATGGTTCAGGGCCGTGGCCGTACTGCGCCACCACTGAGCCGCAGCATGCCGAGTACTTCACGCACTTCTTCTGTATCCAGTTCACCTTCGGGCTCGCGCCGGGCGAGCACCAGGTCCAGGAGGTCGTTGTCCGCCAGGTCCATGAGCGTGTTCATGCCGTAGGCCTGGCGCCAGGTCAGGCCCGCCCCGTGCTTGGCGAAGAAGTTCTCGATGTAGAGATCGTTCTCCAGCAGGCCGCGCCGGCAGCGCCAGTGCAGCTTGGCGCGTTCGCGGTCGTCCAGCACATCGGAGGGCGACGGCAGGACGGGGTTCGGGGTATCGGACATGAAATGGATGCTCTGGACAAGGTCAGACGGCGCGGCGCACCATCAGTTCCTTGATCTTGCCGATGGCCTTCGTGGGGTTCAGGCCCTTGGGGCACACGTCCACGCAGTTCATGATG
The DNA here is from genome assembly GCF_044542805.1 of Acidovorax sp. NPDC077693. Taxonomy (NCBI): domain Bacteria; kingdom Pseudomonadati; phylum Pseudomonadota; class Betaproteobacteria; order Burkholderiales; family Comamonadaceae; genus Acidovorax; species Acidovorax sp. NPDC077693. Next base: position 75,941 of record NZ_JBITVD010000005.1, read on the forward strand.
GTGTGGCAGCGGAACAGGCGGTACGGGTCTTCCAGGTTATCCAGGCGCGCACCCGTGGCTTCGTCGCGGCTGTCGGCGATGAAGCGGTAGGCCTGCAGCAGGCCGGCGGGGCCCACGAACTTGTCGGGATTCCACCAGAAGCTGGGGCAGCTGGTGGAGCAGCTGGCGCACAGGATGCACTCGTACAGGCCGTTGAGCTCTTCGCGCTCTTCGGGGCTCTGCAGGCGTTCCTTCTCGGGGGCCAGGTCCTCGGTGATGAGGTACGGCTTGATCGAGTTGTACTGCTTGAAGAACTGCGTCATGTCCACGATCAGATCGCGGATCACCGGCAGGCCGGGCAGGGGCTTCAGAACGATGGTGCCCTTGAGGGTGTTCATGTTCGTCAGGCAGGCCAGGCCGTTCTTGCCGTTGATGTTCATCGCGTCGGAGCCGCACACGCCTTCGCGGCACGAGCGGCGGAACGACAGCGAGGGGTCTTGCTCCTTGAGCTTGACCAGGGCGTCGAGCAGCATGCGTTCGTGGCCGTCGAGTTCGATCTCGATGGTCTGCATGTAGGGCTTGGCGTCCTTGTCCGGGTCGTAGCGGTAGATTTGAAAGGTGCGCTTCATGTTGTTCTTTCGTGAGGCTGCTGGATCTTCAGAACGTACGGACCTTGGGAGGCACGCTGTCCACCGTCAGGGGCTTGAGGTTGACGGGCTTGTAGGTCAGGCTGTTGTCGGCGCTGTGCCACAGGGTGTGCTTCATCCACTCCTTGTCGTTGCGGCCCAGCGGGAACTCGGCGTGGTCGGCAGGGTGTTCGTAGTCGTACACGGTGTGTGCGCCACGGCATTCCTTGCGGGCTGCGGCCGAGGTCATCGTGGCCTGGGCCACTTCGATCAGGTTGTCGACTTCCAGCGCTTCCATGCGGGCCGTGTTCCAGACCTTGGACTTGTCCTTCAGGGTCACGCCGCTCACGCGTTCACGGATGGCGTTGATCTTGACCGTGCCTTCGTCCATGCTGGCCTGCGTGCGGAACACACCGGCGTGCAGCTGCATGCCGGCGCGGATGTCGTTGGCCACGTCCTGCGCGTAGATGCCTTCGTTGGAGTCCTGCAGCTGGTTCAGGCGGGCCAGGGTGCGCTCCGCGCCGTCGGCGGGCACGGGCTGGTGTTCGCCGGAGCCCTTGACGAAGTTGACGATGTGCTTGCCGGCCGACTTGCCGAAGACCAGCAGGTCCAGCAGCGAGTTGGTGCCCAGGCGGTTGGCGCCGTGCACCGACACGCAGGAGCATTCGCCCACCGCGTACAGGCCGTTGACGATGTGGTTCTGCTGGCCGTCGTGCACGACCACCTGGCCGTTGATGTTGGTGGGGATGCCACCCATCTGGTAGTGGATGGTGGGCACCACGGGGATCGGTTCCTTGGTGATGTCCACGTTGGCGAAGTTGTGGCCGATCTCTTCCACCGATGGCAGGCGCTTCCTGATGGTGTCCGCGCCCAGGTGGTCGAGCTTCATCAGGATGTAGTCCTTGTTCGGACCGCAGCCACGGCCTTCCTTGATTTCCTGGTCCATCGAGCGCGACACGAAGTCGCGGGGTGCCAGGTCCTTCAGGGTGGGCGCGTAGCGCTCCATGAAGCGTTCGCCATTGCTGTTGAGCAGGATGGCGCCTTCGCCGCGGCAGCCTTCGGTCAGCAGCACGCCCGCGCCGGCCACGCCGGTGGGGTGGAACTGCCAGAACTCCATGTCCTGCAGCGGGATGCCGGCGCGTGCCGCCATGCCCAGGCCGTCGCCGGTGTTGATGAAGGCGTTGGTCGATGCCGCGAAGATGCGGCCTGCGCCGCCGGTGGCCAGCAGCACGGCCTTGGCGTGAAGTTCGTACAGGTCGCCGGTTTCCAGCTCCAGCGCGGTCACGCCGACCACGTCGCCCTGGGTGTTGCGGATCAGGTCCAGCGCCATCCACTCCACGAAGAAGTTGGTCTTGGACTTCACGTTCTGCTGGTACAGCGTGTGCAGCATGGCGTGGCCGGTGCGGTCGGCGGCGGCGCAAGCGCGCTGCACGGGCTTTTCACCGTAGTTGGCGGTGTGGCCGCCGAAGGGGCGCTGGTAGATGGTGCCGTCGGGGTTGCGGTCGAACGGCATGCCGAAGTGTTCGAGCTCGATCACCACGTTGGGTGCTTCGCGGCACATGAACTCGATGGCGTCCTGGTCGCCCAGCCAGTCCGAACCCTTGATGGTGTCGTAGAAGTGGTAGTGCCAGTTGTCTTCGCTCATGTTGCCCAGCGATGCGGACACGCCGCCCTGCGCCGCCACGGTGTGCGAGCGGGTGGGGAACACCTTGGACAGGCAGGCCACGTTCAGGCCTGCGCGGGACAGTTCCAGCGATGCGCGCATGCCGGAGCCGCCGGCGCCGACGATGACGACGTCGAACTTGCGCTTGGTGATGTTAGCTTTGGTGTAGCTCATTGTTGTTTGCCTTCAGTCGCGGGGGATCGGTATCAGAGACGCCACAGAACCTGGATGCCCCAGCCGGCGCAGCCGACGAGCCAGACGATGGTGAAAACCTGCAGTGCCAGGCGGATGCCCACGGGCTTGACGTAGTCCATCAGGATTTCGCGCATGCCGATCCACGCGTGCCACGCCAGCGAGATGATCACGGTGAAGGTCAGCACCTTCATCCACTGGGCCGAGAAGATGCCCGCCCATTTGTCGTAGCCCAGGGGGCCTTTGGAGAAGATCACCTGGGCCAGCAGGGCCAGCGTGAACAGGGCCATCAGGATGGCGGTGACGCGCTGGCTGAGCCAGTCGCGCAGGCCGTAGTGAGCGCCGACGACGACGCGTTTGGAACCGTAATTGACAGACATCGCTGCTTTCCTCTGGTGCGGCGGTGTTGGCTGCGGAATGGCAGCAGTCACCGCTTTTTTTATCGGGGGTGGTGGATCGATCAGTACAGGCCGAAGAGCTTGGCGCCCAGTGCGAGGGTCAGCGTGATGCTGACCACGAAGACTGCGATGGACGAGGTCTTGCCGAATTCCTTGTTCACGGCGCTGTGGCTCACGTCCATCCACAGGTGGCGCAGGCCGGCGCTGAAATGGTGCAGGTACGACCAGATCAGGGCCAGGGCCACGAGCTTGATGAACCAGCCAGGCACGAAGCCGATGCCGATGCTGAACGCCGCGGTGAACCGGGCGAACGAGAATTCAGACGACACCGAGGTGTCGAACATCCAGATGATGAAAGGCAGCAGCAGGAACATGATCAGCCCGCTGCCGCGGTGCAGGATCGACACCCACGCTGCAGGCGTCATGCGGTAGGTGGTCAGGTCCTTGAACGCGTTGATGTTGCGAAATTCAGGCCGTTTTTTGGCGAGCTCGGTCATGTTGAGTGCTTTCGTGGATGTAACTTCTTTGTAATTCGGAGATGCAAAGAACGCAAAATTCTATTGCAACGCAACAACCGGGGTTTCAAGCGGGTCGCAATATTCGAGGTTAATACTCGGGTGCCAGCTTGAAGTCAGCTCAATTCGTTACGGTAGTGGTGGGTGTCGGTCAGGTACAGGCCACGCCGTAACTCCATCGGAACGTCGTTGTAGGTGTAGGCAATGCGCTCCACGCTCAGCAGCGGCGTGGTGGACGCAATGCCCAGCAGGCCGGCCTGCTCCGCGTCTGGCAGCACGGCCCGGATCTTTTCTTCGGCCCGCACCATGCGCACGCCGAAGTCGAGCTCGAACATCGCGTAGGTGGGACCCTGGTAGCTGGCCAGCTGGTCTGCCGTCAGCCCTTTGAAAGCCTGGCCGGGCAGCCAGATGTCTTCCAGGATGGTGGGCACGCCTGCAAAGGCGAGGATGCGCCGGGCCTGCATGACGGCATCGCCGCTGCGCAAGGCCAGCGCCCGCGCCACTTCGGCATTGGCCCGCACGCGGCGGCAGTCGATCACGCGGCGCTGGGCGGGGCCCTCGACGCGGGCGTCGCCGGTGTCGGGCAGCAATTTCAGAAAGCGGTACTGCACATGCTGCTCGGCATGTGTGGCCACGAACGTGCCCTTGCCCTGGCGGCGCATGACCAGATTCTCGGCCGCCAGTTCGTCGATCGCCTTGCGCACCGTGCCCTGGCTGACCCGAAAGCGGGCGGCCAGCTCCATCTCGCTCGGAATGGCTTCGCCAGGCTTCCATTCGCCCTGTTGCAGGCTCTGCAGGATCAGTCCCTTGATCTGCTGGTACAGCGGGCTGAACGCCGGCGTGGCACCGCCCGCGGTGCCCGGTGGCGCAGCAGGGTTGTCGGCGGCGAAAGGAAGCGAGGACATGGCAGGCGGGCGCGGTGGAGCCCTGCGTTGCGGCAGGGATTTGCGGACGACGAAGAGGCCTCAATCATATCTTATATAAGACATAAGACAAATTGACCGGGGTGTCCAATCAGCGGTACACTCCAAGGCTGTTTTGCGGGGCACGGGCTGCTGGTAACAGAGGCTGGTGCTTGTTTGCATCACCTTCTGTTTTTTCACTTCCTGGAGTTTTCACCATGAGCAAGAAGCCTGTTCGCGTGGCCGTTACCGGCGCCGCTGGCCAAATCGGTTACGCCCTGCTGTTTCGCATCGCCTCCGGCGAAATGCTGGGCAAGGACCAGCCCGTCATTCTTCAACTGCTCGAAATCCCCGACGAGAAGGCCCAGAACGCCCTGAAGGGCGTGATCATGGAGCTGGAAGACTGCGCATTCCCGCTGCTGGCCGGCATCGAAGCCCACAGCGACCCGCTGCAGGCCTTCAAGGACACCGACTACGCCCTGCTGGTGGGTGCCCGTCCTCGCGGCCCCGGCATGGAGCGCGCCGACCTGCTGGCCGCCAACGCCCAGATCTTCACTGCCCAGGGCAAGGCCCTGAACGCAGTGGCTTCGCGCAACGTCAAGGTGCTGGTGGTGGGCAACCCCGCCAACACCAACGCCTACATCGCCATGAAGTCGGCCCCCGACCTGCCAGCGAAGAACTTCACCGCCATGCTGCGCCTGGACCACAACCGCGCTGCCTCGCAACTGGCGGCCAAGACCGGCACGAAGGTGGGCGATATCCGCAAGCTGACCGTGTGGGGCAACCACTCGCCCACCATGTACGCCGACTACCGCTTTGCCACCACCAACGGCAAGTCGATCAAGGACCTGGTGAACGACCAGGTCTGGAACGCCGACACCTTCCTGCCCACCGTGGGCAAGCGCGGCGCGGCCATCATCGCCGCCCGCGGCCTGTCGTCGGCCGCTTCGGCTGCCAACGCCGCCATCGACCACATCCGTGACTGGGCCCTGGGCTCCAATGGCGAGTGGGTCACGATGGGCGTGCCATCAAACGGCGAATACGGCATTCCTGCCGGCATCGTGTTCGGCTTCCCGGTCACCACCGAAAACGGCGAGTACAAGATCGTCGAAGGCCTGGAGATCGATGCCTTCTCGCAAGAAGCCATCAACAAGACCCTGGCCGAGCTGCAAGGCGAGCAGGACGGCGTCAAGCACCTGCTGTAAAGCCAGCCCGCACCATGCAGCCGACGCCACAGGCATCGGGCCTTCGGGCCGCCCCAGCCCCTGAACAGGGGCAGGGCGCTGCACAACCCCATCCGCGCGATGTGCTTCTAGGCGCCCAGGCGCAGACCGGTTTTCTGCCGGTCTGCGACCACTACAGCGGCGTGGAAGCGCGCATGCGCAAAAGCCTGCAATTGCAGGCCGAGATGACGCAAGAGTTCGGAACCTGCGTCTTTGATGTCACCCTCGATTGCGAGGACGGAGCGCCCGTCGGTCTGGAGTCCGAGCACGCGCGGCTGGTGGCTGCACTGGCCGTTGCCGCAGCCCCCGGCGCCCGCGTGGCCGCCCGGGTGCATGCGGTGGACCACCCCGCATTCGCCAACGACGTGGCCGTGATCGCCGGCGAGGCGGGCCACAGGCTGTGCCACATCATGGTGCCCAAGGTCGAGTCGGTGGACGATGTCCTGCTGGCCGAGCGCGCCATCGACCGCGCGTCGCCCTCGCAGCTGCCCATCCATGTGCTGATCGAATCCCCGGCGGCTGTGCACCGTGCCTTCGAGATCGCCGCCCATCCCCGCGTGCAGAGCCTGAGCTTCGGGCTCATGGACTTCGTGTCGGCCCATGCCGGTGCGATCCCGGCCCATGGCATGACGTCGGCCGGGCAGTTCACGCACCCGCTGGTGGTGCGCGCCAAGCTGGAGATCGCCGCGGCCTGCCACGCGCACGGCAAGGTGCCGTCCCATTGTGTGGTGACGGAGTTCGCCGACACGGCGGCCATGCAACGTGCGGCCAGCCAGGCGGCCCACGAGCTGGGCTACACCCGCATGTGGAGCATCCACCCGGCGCAGATCCGCCCCATCCTGCAAGCGTTCGCGCCGCAGCAGGACGATATCGAGCATGCTTCCAAAATAATAGCGGCTGCCGCCGATGCTGATTGGGCTCCGATCAGCATGGATGGCACGCTGCACGACCGTGCCAGCTACCGTTTCTTCTGGCAGGTCATCGAGCGCGCCCACAGCACCGGGCGCGCGCTTCCCCAGGCGGTGCGCCATTGGTTTGACGCGCCGGCTTTCGCTTGAGTTGTAGATACCCGCCCACACCCCCACGCAGGACCCTCCATGAAATTCCTTATCGCCTCTGCCTTGATGCTGCTGGCCCCAGCCCTCGCCCTGGCGCAGACGGACGCCAAGCCTGCGGCCAAGTCTGAAACCAAGGCCGCTGCCAAGCCTGCCGCCAAGCCGGCGGCGAAGTCCGAAGCCAAGTCTGCCAAGTCCTCCGAGAAGGCGGCCCCCAAGAAGGCCGTGGCCAAGAGCGAATCCACCAGCAGCCGCACGCAGCTCAAGAGCGCGACCAACCAGGTGGCCGCCGGCATCATTGCCGCTGAAGCTGCGCTGTCGCCTGCCGAGCTGGCCATTGCCGATCGCGTGCACACCGGCCGCATCCCCTGCGAGCTGGGCGCCTTCGTGACGGTGACTGCCGAGCCTGCATCGCCTGGCCACTTCCACGTGGAAGGCAAGGGCTTCAAGTACTTCATGTCGCCCGTGGCCACCACCACCGGCACCGTGCGCCTGGAAGACCAGAAGGGCGGCGCGGTCTGGCTGCAGATCGGCAACAAGTCCATGCTGATGAACCAGAAGGTCGGCCAGCGCCTGGCGGACGAATGCATGAGCCCCGAGCAGCAACTGGTGGCCGAGGCCATCAAGAAGAACCCGCCCGTCAGCGTGCTGGAGCCGATGTCGGCCAAGTAGCCAGCCCTGCCGGGCCGGATTTGCCGCACACCGCCCGCATGACAACCCCATAACAACACAGACATAAAGACAGACTGAACTGCGTGCAGCCGGCCGTGCCGTCACGATGACGGTGCCAGCCGCCGCATGCCGCCCCACTTTAGAACGCAACCGGAGAAAAATGATGTTGAAAGCCTACCGTGACCATGTGGCCGAGCGCGCCGCCCTGGGCATCCCGCCGCTGCCGCTCGAAGCCAAGCAAGTGGCCGAGCTGATCGAGCTGATCAAGAACCCGCCCGCCGGCGAAGACGCTTTCCTGCTGGACCTGCTCACGCACCGCGTGCCGCCCGGCGTAGACGACGCTGCCAAGGTCAAGGCCAGCTTCCTGGCCGCCGTGGCGCACGGCGACATCCAGGTGAGCCTGATCTCCAAGTCCAAGGCCACCGAGCTGCTGGGCACCATGGTGGGTGGCTACAACGTGCACCCGCTGATCGAACTGCTGGACGACGCCGAGGTGGCGGGTGTGGCCGCTGACGCGCTCAAGAAGACGCTGCTGATGTTCGACTTCTTCAACGACGTGGCGACCAAGGCCAAGGCCGGCAACGCCAAGGCGCAGGAAGTCATGCAGAGCTGGGCCAACGCCGAGTGGTTCACCTCGCGCCCCGAAGTCGACAAGAAGATTACCGTCACCGTGTTCAAGGTGCCCGGCGAAACCAACACCGACGACCTGTCGCCCGCACCCGATGCCTGGAGCCGCCCCGACATCCCGCTGCACTACCTGGCGATGCTCAAGAACACCCGTCCCGACGCGGCCTTCAAGCCCGAAGAAGACGGCAAGCGCGGCCCGATGCAGTTCATCGACGACCTGAAGAAGAAGGGCCACCTGGTCGCCTACGTGGGCGACGTGGTGGGCACCGGCTCGTCGCGCAAGTCGGCCACCAACTCCATCGTCTGGGCCACCGGCCAAGACATTCCGTTCGTGCCCAACAAGCGCTTCGGCGGCGTCACGCTGGGCGGCAAGATCGCACCGATCTTCTTCAACACGCAGGAGGACTCGGGCTCGCTGCCGATCGAAGTGGACGTCTCCAAGCTGGAGATGGGTGACGTCATCGACGTGATGCCCTACGACGGCAAGATCGTCAAGGACGGCGCCACCGTGGCGGAGTTCCAGCTCAAGAGCGACGTGCTGTTCGACGAAGTGCGCGCCGGCGGCCGCATCAACCTCATCATCGGCCGCTCGCTGACCAGCAAAGCCCGCGAATTCCTGGGCCTGCCAGCCTCCACCGTGTTCCGCCTGCCCACCGCCCCCGTGGCGACGCAGGCCGGCTTCACGCTGGCGCAAAAGATGGTCGGCCGCGCCGTCGGCCTGCCCGAAGGCCAGGGCGTGCGCCCCGGTACCTACTGCGAACCCAAGATGACCACCGTGGGCTCGCAAGACACCACCGGCCCGATGACGCGCGATGAGCTCAAGGACCTGGCCTGCCTGGGCTTCTCGGCCGACCTGGTGATGCAGTCCTTCTGCCACACGGCTGCCTACCCCAAGCCCGTGGACGTGAAGACGCACCGCGAACTGCCTGCGTTCATCTCCAACCGCGGCGGCGTGGCCCTGCGTCCTGGCGACGGCGTGATCCACAGCTGGCTCAACCGCCTGCTGCTGCCCGACACCGTGGGCACCGGCGGCGACTCGCACACGCGTTTCCCCATCGGCATCTCGTTCCCGGCGGGCTCCGGCCTCGTGGCCTTCGGCGCTGCCACCGGCGTGATGCCGCTGGACATGCCTGAGTCCATCCTGGTGCGCTTCAAGGGCGAAATGCAGCCCGGCGTGACCCTGCGCGACCTGGTGCACGCGATTCCCCTGTACGCCATCAAGCAGGGCCTGCTGACGGTGGCCAAGGCCGGCAAGATCAACGCCTTCTCGGGCCGCGTGCTCGAGATCGAAGGCCTGCCGGACCTCAAGGTTGAGCAAGCCTTCGAGCTGTCCGACGCGTCGGCCGAGCGCTCTGCCGCTGGCTGCACGATCAAGCTCAACCCCGAGCCGATCAAGGAGTACCTGACCTCCAACATCGTTCTGATGAAGAACATGATCGCCGACGGCTACGCCGATGCCAAGACGCTGCAGCGCCGCATCGAGAAGGTCGAAGCCTGGCTGGCCAAGCCCGACCTGCTCGAAGCCGACAAGGACGCCGAGTACGCCGCCGTGATCGAGATCGACCTGGCCGACATCAAGGAACCCATCGTCTGCTGCCCCAACGATCCGGACGACGCCAAGTTCCTGTCCGAAGTGTCGGGCACCAAGATCGACGAAGCCTTCATCGGCTCGTGCATGACCAACATCGGCCACTTCCGCGCTGCAGCCAAGCTGCTGGGCGGCCAGCGCGACATCCCCGTCAAGCTGTGGGTGGCGCCGCCCACCAAGATGGACGAGAGCGAGCTGATCAAGGAAGGCCACTACGCTGCGTTCGGCACGGCCGGTGCGCGCACCGAAATGCCCGGCTGCTCGCTGTGCATGGGCAACCAGGCACAGGTGCGTGAAGGCGCGACGGTGATCTCCACCTCCACCCGCAACTTCCCCAACCGCCTGGGCAAGAACACCAACGTGTTCCTCGGCTCGGCGGAACTCGCCGCCATCGCCTCGCGCCTGGGCTACCTGCCTTCCAAGGAAGAGTACCTCAAGGAAATGGGCGTGATCGATGCCGACAAGGCGAGCGTGTACCGCTACATGAACTTCGACCAGATCGAAGAGTACGCAGAAGCCGCCAAGGCTGCGCCTGCGTCGGCGGCCGTGGCCTGCTGATCCCGCGGCGGCGGCCAGACCGTTGCCTGCCAAGCGGCCCTTCGGGGCCGCTTTTTTTATGGGTGCCCGCGTTGTGGGAGGGGGCTCGTGACAGTGGTTTGTCGGCAACATGACAGTCACCGATTTGTCATATGTTGGCAGCTAAGCTCGCGGCATAACAACAACCACCACGACAAGGGAGGGATTCATGAAAAACACAATGGGGCGCGCAGGGGCGCTGGTGTTCAGCGCGATTTTTGCCGTCGCCTTCGGCCTGGGAGGCTACTTCTTCGGTTTGAAGCCTCTGGCTCAGACACTGTGGACCGCCTGGCAGGTGGGGCAGTGGCAGCAGGTACCTGCGCAGGTGATCAGCGCCGAGCTGAAGCGGCACCCGGGCAGCAAGGGCGGCACGACGTACGAAGTGCAGGCCCGCTACCGCTACGAGTTCAACGGCGCGCGCCACGAGGGAACACGGGTGGGGCTCGATGCGCAGAGCGGGTCCGACAACATCGGCGACTGGCACCAGCAGTGGCACGGCCGGCTGCAGCAGGCGCAGGCCCGCGACCAGCCCATCACGGTACGGGTGAATCCGGACAACCCTGCCCAGTCGCTGATCGACCCTTCCATCCGGTGGCGGCTGCAGATCTTTCGTTTGCCGTTTGCTCTGATCTTCACCGCGGTGGGGGTGGTGGCGGCTTGTGTCTTTGTGCTGCTGCTCATCGGTCGCGGCGAGTCGATGGGCCTGGCGCAGCCCGCGCAGGGCGAGCTGCCAGCCAGCGGGCCGGCCCCGCGCAATTCACTGCACGGCACGGCGGTCGGGGCCTGGATTTTCAGCCTGCTGTGGTGCGGCCTGTCGTTCCCCATGGCCGCGCTGCTCTGGTCCGACCGCAATGCGTCGGGCTGGGCCCAGGGGTTCATCGGCGTCTTCGTGCTGGTCGGTGTGCTGATGCTGGGCCTGGCCATACGCCAGACCCGCATGGTGTGGCGCTACCGGGGCTCGGCGTTCACGTCGTTGCCCCAGCAGCCCCAGGCGGGCCGCTTGGTGGAGGTCACACTGCGGTTGCCGCACCGTGCTGCTGCACAGCCCGGCGCCCAGGCCCTGCGCCTGCGCCTGGCGCAGTACCGGGTGGACGAATCGAGCTCCGGCTCGCCCGAGCGGCAGGTCGAAGCGGTGGACGCCCCGGCCTCGCTGCAGCCCACGCCCGACGGCGGCCTGCGGCTGGTCGCACGCTTCGAGGTGCCGCCAGACGCACCCGCCCACGGTGCGCAGCGGGGCCGGGAGCGGGTCGACTGGAGGGTCGAACTGCTGGGGGCCGATGGTTCGGTGGAGCTGTCCTACGACCTGCCCGTCAAGGCCGCCCCCGTGGGTTTTGGCGATTCGGTGCCCGAGGACCGCTTCGACCCCCGCGCAGTGTGGAAGCGAGAGGAGCCCATTGCCCCGCCAGAAGCCGCGCAGATCGCGGGCACCATCCCCGCGTGGCCTGCAGGCGCTGTCCTGCAGGAGTTGCCGCAGGGCGTGCAGATCAGCTTTGAGCAGCAGGCCTGGCGCTGGGGAGCCGGCATCGCGCTGGCGGCGCTGGCCATGGAATGGCTCGTCAATGACCGTATCGGCCTGCATGGCGTGGTGCTGCCCCGGTCGTGGGGCGGGCTGGCCGTGACGGCAGGGCTGCTGGCCGTGGCGCTGCACGCGGCAACGCGCAATTGGGTGACCCGGGTGCAGGACGATGGCGTGGTGGCGCGCTGCAGCTCCTGGATGTGGACCACCGTGAGATCGGTGGCGGGCGATGCCAGCCAGTCGCTGGTGCACAAGGTCGTGTATGCCACGGGCAGCGGCAGCGCACAGAACAACCACCACGCGGTGTATGGCCGCAACGCGCAGGGCACGCTGGTGCAGCTCACGCCGGCGCTGAACGGGCCCGATGCTGCGGCCGGCGTGGGCCGGGCCATTGCCAAGGCCTGGCAGGACCGCCGCGGCCGCTTCACGCCGGGCGCACGGCGTTCGCAGCGCCAGGACGTGTCGCGCCCCGCCTGGGGCTGGTTGTTCATCGGCGCAGTGGTTGTGGCCCTGTGGTGGGCGCCACGCAGTCCCGTGGGCGTCGCCACCATCAACGCAGCCGGCGGTGCCGCGTCGCACCGGACCTGGTCGGGCCCGGACGGCCGGCTGATGGATGCGCAGAACGCGGGCGATGCCGCTGCGCTGGAGCAGGCCCTGCGCGATGGCGCCAACCCGAACCTGCTGGCGGACAACGGGTCTTCCATGTTGATGCTGGCGGCGCACCGGGGGCAGATGGCCCACGTGGAGCTGCTGCTCAAGGCGGGCGCGCAGCCGGACCTGCGCCAGACGCAGAAAGACAGCGAGCGGGGCGACACCGCGCTGCTGCGCGCTTTTTGGGGCGGCCATCTGGCCGTGGCGCAGCGGCTGGTGCAGGCCGGTGCCAGCCTGCAAGCCCGCAACCGCTGGGACTGGGGCCCCGTGCACATGGCTGCGCAAAGCGGGTGCGTGCCGTGCCTGCAATGGCTGGCCGACCAGAGCCAGCCGCTGGATGAACCCGCACCCGCCAGCCGCGGCGAGACGCCCGCCATGCTGGCGGCCGCCAAAGGCCGGGTGGCGGTGCTGCAGTGGCTGGAGGGCCGCGGCATCGACCTGTGGCGCCGCGACCCGCACGGCAAGACGGCCCTGGACTGGGCACGCTTCGGCCAGCAGGCCGACGCCGAGCGCTGGCTCCTGGAGCGCCAGCGCTGACGCGGTGCCCTGCGGCTCGATGCGGCGCGACGCGAGAGTGGGGCGCTGTGATGGAAATGCGGGCTGAGAGAAGGTGCAGGCAGCGAGGCCACGACACGGACATCGGCCAGAAAGAACCGTGAGCCAGCCACGGAACGTTCGCGCGACGCCGCGATCACATTCCGCAGAACCATAACAACTCGGCATCCACGATGTTCAAGTCCTTCTTTTTCTCCCGCCGGTGGTGGGCCTGGTCGATCCTGGGCTCCATCGTCATCCTGCTGGCCACCTGGTACCGCGTCGAGCTCGACGTGCAGATCAACGACTGGTTCGGCAGCTTCTACGACCTGGTGCAAAAGGGACTGAGCCAGCCCGGCAGCATCACGATGCAGGAGTTCTGGCGCCAGCTGTCCACCTTCACGCACGTGGCCATGCTGTATGTGACCACGGCGGTGCTGGTGGACTTTTTCTCCAAGCACTACATCTTTCGCTGGCGACAGGCCATGAACGAGCACTACATGGCCGCCTGGCCCCGGCTGCGCCACATCGAAGGCGCGGCGCAGCGGGTGCAGGAGGACACGATGCGCTTCGCCCGCATCATGGAAGACCTGGGGCTGAGCTTCATGCGCAGCCTGATGACGCTGGCCGCGTTTTTGCCCATCCTGTGGACGCTCTCGGACAAGGTCACGGCGCTGCCGGTGTTGGGTGCCGTGCCGCACTCGTTGGTCTGGGTGGCGCTGCTGTGGTCGCTGGGCGGCACGCTGCTGCTGGCGCTGGTGGGCGTGAAGCTGCCGGGGCTCGAATTCCAGAACCAGCGCGTGGAGGCGGCCTACCGCAAGGAACTGGTGCTGGGCGAGGACGACGCGGCCCGCGCATCCCCGCCCACTGCCGCCGCGTTGTTCCAGGACGTGCGGCGCAACTACTTCCGGCTGTTCTTCCACTACCTGTATTTCGACGTCGTGAAATGGTCCTACCTGCAGGTGAGCGTGCTCGTGCCGCTGGTGGCGCTCGGGCCCACGCTGGTGGCCGGGGCCATCACGCTGGGGGTGATGCAGCAGATCGCGCGGGCGTTCGACAAGGTGCTCGAGTCGTTCCAGTTCCTGGTGCTGAACTGGAGCACGGTGGTGGAGCAGATCTCGGTCTACAAGCGCCTGCGCGCCTTCGAGCGGCAGATGACGGCGCCGATGGCAGAGGGGCTGGCGGGCTGAGGCGGCAGAGCAGGGCGGGCGCCGGCTGGTACCTGCACCGCGGGCCATTCGTTGGCCTGGCAGTGACTTGCTATATTTTTAATAGCTGCTGGCGCTTGTCTAGTGCGCGGTAGCGCCATTTTTTATTCGATATTCGGGCTGCAGCAGCGCCCACTGGTCATTCGCGTGCAATGGGCGTCGCGCCCGCCACCAGGTGCTGCAGCAGTTGCAGCGCATGCTGCGGCAGCTCGCCGGGGCTGCGGGTGCACAGCACCAGGCTGCGATGGGCCCACCCGTCGGTCAGCCGCAGAGCCTTGATGCCGTGCGCACGGCGGTGCCGTTGGGCGGCGGCCAGGGGCACGATGCCCACTCCGGCGCCCAGCCCCACCAGCTGGCAGACGGCCTCGAAGTGCCGCAGCCGCACCCGAAAGCGCAGCCGCTGGCCCATGCGCTGGGCGTGCCGCGCCACATGGCTTTGCAGTGCGCTGCCTTCGGCCAGGCCTATGAAGTCCAGGTGCGCCGCGTCGGCCAGTGCCAGCCGTGGCGCGCCGGCCAGGGCGTGGTGGCGCGGTACGACCAGCACCAGCGGGTCCGGCCGCAGCGCCCAGGTGGCAAGCCCTTGCAGGTCCGCCGCATCCGACGCCAGGCCCATGTCGCACAGGCTGGAACGCACGGCATCTGCCACGTCTTCGCTCGGGGCTTCCTGCACATCGATGGAGATGCGCGGGTGCTGCTGCAGAAAGCCCGCCATCGCCGCCGGCAGAAATTCGCTCAGGGCCGACGAGTTGCACCGCAGGCGCACGTGGCCCGCCAGGCCGTTGCCGTAGTCGCCCAGGTCGCCGCGCAGGTGCTCCATCTGGCGCAGCACCAGCCGGGCGTGATGCAGCAGCGTGTGGCCCGCCGGCGTGGGCTGCACGCCCCGCTGGGCGCGCACCAGCAGCGGCACGCCCAGTGCGTCTTCCATGCCGCGAATGCGCTCGCTGGCCGATGCCAGCGCCATGTGGCTGCGCTCGGCGCCGCCGGTGATGGTGCCCGCCTCGTGCACGTGCACGAAAAGCCGCAGGTCGGTCAGGTCAAAGCGCATGGGCGCAAAACTACCACAGCCCACCGCAGCAGGCTTCGGCTGTGCCTGAGGCTGGCTGCGCGGCTTCCGCATTTCCAGGCGCGCCGGTGTTGCGAACAATGCGCCCATGGCCCGCCGCATGGTGCGGGCCGTGGAGTGGTGGCAATGCATCAGACGAAACCTGCCGGATACCGGCGTGCGGCGCGCAAGGCCCGGCGCATGCCGGCGGAGCCGCACCCATGACGGGCCTCGGCCTGGGCGCCCACGGCGGAACGTGGCTGGTGGCGATGGCTGCCGTGTTCGTGCTCGCGGGCTGCATCAAGGGCGTGGTGGGCCTGGGGCTGCCCACCGTGTCGATGGCCTTGCTGGCGCTGCTGGTGGTACCGGCCGAGGCGGCGGCGCTGCTCATCGTGCCGTCGCTGGTCACCAACCTCTGGCAGCTGCGCCCCTGGGCCACGCTGTGGCCGCTGCTGCGCCGCCTGGGTGGCCTGCAGTGGGGCATCTGCGCGGGCACGTGGCTGGGCGCCTGGCTGCTGGGGGCGCCCGCGGGGGCCTGGTCGCGCGCCTTGCTGGGCGTGGCGCTCATCGCCTACGCGGTGTGGGGACTGCTGGGGGCGCGCCTGCATGTACCGCCCCGGGCGGAGGCCTGGCTGTCGCCCCTGGTGGGCCTGGCCACGGGCGGGGTCACGGCCGCCACCGGCGTGTTCGTGGTGCCCGCCGTGCCCTACCTGCAGGCCCTGGGCCTGCACCGGGATGCGCTGGTTCAGGCGATGGGCCTGTGCTTTACCGTGTCCACCCTGGCGCTGGCGGGTGGGCTGGCGCTCAATGCGAGCTACCCGGTCTCGACCCTGGTGTTGTCCGCGTGGATGCTGGTGCCCGCACTGCTGGGCATGGCCCTGGGCACGCGCATCCGCCAGCGCATGTCGGCCGTGTGGTTCAGGCGCTGCCTGATGGTGGGGCTGCTGGCCCTGGGGGTGTACATGGTGGCGGATGTGGTGGCCTGGCACGGCTTTGCATCTCGGTGACGGCGGCTGGCAAAGCGCTCCTGGCGCCGTTGTCGGGTCTTGCCGTCCTTGCAGTACTGTCTGCGACCCAACGCCTGGTCAGGACCGCTGCGCTGAGTTTTGCCAGCCGCTGGAAGGGCGTAGGACTGGCGTCGTTGCGGAACCTGGAGAGGCTCCCGGTCTGGCTGCCAACGCGTCTCAGACCGGGCCGGGCAACACCGGCTTGGCCGCGCTCTCCAGCACCCACAGCGCGGCGCGGGCCCGGGTGGTGGCCACGTACAGCATGTTGCGCTCACGGTAGGCCTCCTGCTGGGGCGCCGGGCCCGGGAAGCGGCCGCGCTCCACAAAGGGCACGGCCACGAAGGTGAACTCGCGGCCCTTGCAGGCCTCCACGGTCAGCAGGCGCAGGCTCACGGGTTCGCCCTGCTCGTGCATGGCGATGCTGGCGGTGGCGATCAGCGTGAGGCGGCCCAGAAACTCCGCCACCGGGATCTGCCGCGCAAGCCGGCCCAGGCTTTCCAGGCTGGCCAGGCAGGCGCGCCGCTCGCGGTCCTGGATGGGCGCATCGGCAAAGATGCGCTGCACCAGTGGGTGCTGGCAGAACGCGCCCGCATCGGCCAGCACGGCCGCCTTGTCCGTGGGCTCCAGCGCCATGATGCGCGCGCAGGCATCGGTCAGCTCCGGCGCCGTGGGGGCCAACGCTCCATGCGCAATGAAGCGCCGCATGCGGGCGCTGCTGCTGTGCAGCGTGGCGGCCAGCTTCTGGCCTTCGTCGGCACCGGGCAGGCCTGCCCAGACCGCGGTGTCGAACTGGCCCTGCGCCAGCAGGTCGGTGTCCACCGCATCGGTGCGGGGCGCGCGGCGGCCGTAGTGCAGCAGCCCCTCGATGGCGGCGCCCACGATGCCGGGGGTGAGATGGCGCTCCCCTGCGTCGGCATGGGGATGGTCGCCCTCGCTGCCGTGCAGCGCCCACATCAGCGCCAGCGCCAGCGCCACCTCGCGCCGCAGGTAGAACGGGCTCAGGCCCTGGGTGCCGTAGTGCACGCCTTCGTGGCCGAACACCCATTCCAGCAGGATGCTGTCCTGCGGGTTGCGCAGCACGACATTCAGCGAGCTGTGCTGCGCGTTCTGGGCAGCCGTCTGGCCATTGCGCGCCACTGGGCCTTTCTGCTCCTGCAGCGCGCCCCAGCCGTTCACGATCTGCGCGTGCAGCTCCACCAGTTGCTGGGCGCAATGTTCGTCGCTGTCGTAGGCCAGGTGCAGGAAGGCGTCCGAGCTGCCCGCCACCGGCGCAAACTCCACGCCGAACAAGGGGTTGAGCGCCGCGCAGATGTCGGCGCCGAAGCGGCGCGTGGTGTGGATGTTGAACACCTCGGTGCCCGCGGGCAGGCAGGCCAGGATGTGCTGCATGCCACCGCCGAACACCGAGAACGAGCCTTCGTGGATGTGCTGGTTGAAGTCCCCGGCGCCCACGAAGAAACCGTTGTCGCCCCGCACCAGCGCGCGCAGCACGGTGAGCGCGCCTTCGTCCAGATCGTGCAGCTCGTCGAACAGCACAGCGCTGTAGCGCCCCTGCAGCCCTTCGAAGGGCTGGTCCCAGTCCAGCTCGCCCAACTGGCGGCATAGCTCGAAGGTGCAGTCGCCCTCGGCGTAGAAGCGCGGTTCATGGTTCATGCCCACGCGCATGCGCTCGTACTGGCCGTACAGGCGGTACAGGGCGTGGTCGATGTCCCGGTCTTCACAAAACGCGCGCAGCGACAGCCCCGAGGCCTGCGCCTCCTGGTCCAGGAGCTTCTTCTTGGCCAGCGCCTCGAAGGCCAGGAACGCGTCGACGTCCACGCTGTGCGAGAACAGTTCGTCGTCCAGGCCATCGCTGCCCGCGCTGCGCTCAAGCTCCTGGCGCAGCGCCTGCTGGGCCTGCAGGATCAGAAAGCGACGGCGTACGGGGTCGTCCAGCATCTCCACCGGGTCGCCCTGCTCACGCAGCAGTTGCTCGCACAGCTGCTCCATGGTGAGGATCTCCAGGCTGCGCGGCACGGCGCCGTGAAGTTGCAGCATGCGGTCGCGGATGGCCGTGACGCCGGCCCGGGAGTACGCCAGCACCAGGATGCGCGCCGCGGCCTTCTTCTGGTCCCCCAGCGTGGCCAGCAGGTTGCAGGCCTTCATGCACAGCGTGGTCGTCTTGCCCGTGCCCGCCAGCGCGCTGATGATGGACGCCGTGGCCTGGGAGTCCAGCACCCGCCGCTGCTCCGCGGTGGCCGTGATCCGGGTGTGGGCCCAGCTGCGTGCGGGAGATGGCGCGGTGGCGGAGGCGGAGGCAGAGGCGGGAGAGCGTGGAGCGGGCATGGAGTCGGTGGGCGGGGCGGGGTGCCATTGTCCTTGACTGGCGGCCGGGCCCTGCACCGCAAGCCCCTGCCGCGGTGCGGGCCCGCCGCACAGGTCACCGGCAGCCCGTCGCCCGCATGTCCTCCGACGCCACCCGCACGCTGCGGCCCGGCTGGGTGATCGCGCAGCGCGACTGGTAGTAGAACGACAGCCGGTCGCGCACCGGCGTGCCGCCCACCAGGTAGGGCCGGTTGCCCTTCAGGACCGAATCCCCCGCAACCGTTTTGTCGTACAGCCCCTGGCTGATGTTGTGCCGGTCGGCCGAGTCGTCGAAGGTTGGGGCCGTGAGGCGGCGGAACGCATCGGCCGCCAGCGCCGGGTCGTGCGCGCCCTTCAGGTAGCGGTCGAACCAGGCCAGGGTGTAGTAGTTGACGACACTCTCGCCATAGCGGCTGGCCGGCCCGCCGAAGAGCGAGAAGTCCAGGTGCGTGCCCGCGCGCAGCACCACCAGCATGGTGTCCACCCCGGCGCTTTTGAGTTCCTGGTAGCCCGGGTCCTTGGGGTGGGGCTCGCCACCCCGCCCCCGGCCGCCCTGGGTGTTGGCCTTGGCGGGCTCGGGCGGTTCGGTGGTGGGCACCACCTTGAAGTAGTAGTCCGCCCCCAGGCCCAGTGCTGGCGTGCGCAGGGCCAGGTCGGCCGGTGGGTCCATGCCGATCTTGTCGACCCAGCCGGTCTTGAGCGCCGTGAGGTTGTCCCAGGCCACGATGGCGCTGATGCGCTTGTCCGCCTGGCCGATCAGGCTGGCCGTGCTGCCGCCTTGCGAGTGGCCGGCAATGCCCACCATGCGCACATCCAGCTGGTCCCAGTGCGGGAAGAATGGTGTGGCATCTCCCGCCAGCGGAGCCTTGGGTGTGGCAAACACCCAGTCCACCACGCTTTGCGCATCGGGCCCGTGCGTGCCCATGGGGGCCGTGGTTTCCAAAGCAATCGTCATGTAGCCCGCCTCGGCCAGCACCTGCGCGGCCGAGCGGTGCAACCGCTTGGAGCTGTAGCCCCCGTGCACGATCACCACCGCAGGGTAGGGCGGCTCGAAGGTCTTGAGCCCGGCCGGCATGCCGGTGCAGGTGCCCGCAGCGCAGGGCCGGTAGATCTCCACCGCAATCGGCTTGCCCGATGCGGAGGGCGTGCTCGCCTCGGTGTACCGAAAGCGTGTGTTGGCATGGCTGGCCGGGTTGCGGTAGGCGTCGAGCGCGGGCGTCTTGCCGGGTGTGAACAGCGCGGCGGGCTGCTGCGCAAAGTCATCGATGCGCTGGCGCGCGCAGGCCATGTTGTCGGCATCGCGCTGCTGCCATTCGGGCGAGCCGGGGGCGGGCGCTTCGTGCTGCACCGGGCCCAGGCAGTCCAGCGGCGCGGGCTCTGCCGCATGGGCCGTGGCGCCCAGGCTGCCCAGGGCCAGCAGCGCTGCGGTGGCAAGGCAACTGCTGCGCATCACTTGGCACCCCCGGCGCTCGCGTTGCGCTGCAGGAACGCCGCCAGCGGCCGGATCACGTTGTTCGTCGCATCGTCGTCGGCCGTCACGATGTCCACGTGCGAATAGCCCTCGCTCATGTGCACCTCGAAGCCGCCCTCCACCCCGCCGTACTGGCGGTTGGCGACCAGCGTGGGCTGGCCGGCGGGCGTGCGCGCCATGCCGGCCTTGCAACTGGCTGCGGCGCAGGGCGCAATGGCCTCGGCAAAGCCGCGCCATATGCCGGCCACGGGCGTGAGGCCATTGGTGCCGCCGAAGGCGATGACGGGGATGTCGATCTTCCTGGCCTGCGTCTGGTTCACGATGTCGGCACGGCCGCGTCCGCCCTGGGCCACGGGCAGCGACAGCGCGCTGGTATCCAGCCCCAGGTTGGCGCCTCCGCTGCCCTCGGCATTGGCGAGCAGCAGGCCTGAGCTGGGGTAGTACCAGTCGCTGTAGGTGGTGTTGCCCAGGTACAGCGCGCGCGACAGGCGTTGGAGGTTGGTGGGCTCGACCTCCTTGCCCCAGGCGGGTGGGTTGGCCACCAGCGTGGCCGGCTGCGGGCCGAAGTCGCGGAACGCTGCGGGTGGCAGTGGGTCGGTATTGTCCAGCCAAGTGCGCAGGCCATCAGCGCGCGCCGGGCCCAGGGCGCCCATCGACACGGAATAGAACACCGTGCGCTGCAGGTTGTCGTCGTCCATGAAGGTGCCGATGGCCGCGCCCGCCGTGACCGGGAAGTCGCGCTTGGTGAAGTCCGCCACGCGGCTGTACACGTTGTTGCCCGCCACGCCCCCCTGGTCTGCCTGCAGCAGGGCCTGCGTGCCGTTGATCGTGCCCTCGAAGGCCATCTGCATGCCCGCGATCTCGGTCGATGCGCTCACGCGCGGCGTGAGGCCGGGGCGCGAGACAAAGCCAGGCTCGGCCCCCGAGGCCACCGCTGCATACAGCCCGCCATCGGCCGCGCGCACCACTGCATCGAGCTGCGCCGCCGTGGGCGCGCTGGAGGCCAGCGCACCGCCCGGCCCCTCGAACAGCACCAGCCCCTTGAGCTTGGCGTAGCCCGGCTGCGCCGGCCCCGTGCCCGTGAGGTTGAAGTCTGTGGCCGCATAGCGCGCCACAAAGCCCGTGCCCGCCGAATGCCCGCTCAAGAAGACATTGCCATGGCGCGCCACCGTGTGCGCCTGCGTCACCACCGCGTCCAGGTCCAGCGAATGCACCTGCGGCGTCCAGTCCGCGAGAAAGGGGATCTCGCGGCTTTCATGGAACACCGCGCGCCGCGCCAGTTGGGCCGGCAGCGGCAGCCCTAGCTCGCCACCGTAGAGAAAATTCAGGCCCAGCGCCGCATCGCGCTCGCGCTCTGCTGTCTGCAGGCCTTCCATGTCCTGCAGCGCCACGGACCGGCGGTCTACGCCCCACACCTCCACCACCGCCTGGTGGTCGGTCCACATGCGGCGCACCAGGTTCTCGGCCAGGATCAGGTAGCTGTGCGACGCGGCCAGCGTGCCCGGCATGGCCACCAGCACCGCATCCACCGGCTTGCCGGCATTGGCCGCCAGCCCGTAGCGCGTGTAGCGCACCCGGTTGAGGTCCGGCCCCGCCGCGCCGAACTGCGTGGCCAGCTTGCTGCCCGGCGCTACCGTGACGCCTGCCGTGCCGGGCGTGTGCGCCGCCTTGGCGCGGCTGGCCAGCTCGTGCGTGCTGATGGTGAAATCACCCGTGGTGGTGACACCGCCATTCACCAGCGCCTGACCGCCACCGCCGCAGGCGGTGAGGGCGGTGAGGGCGGTGGCCAGGGCCAAGCCCAGCAGGGTGCGGCGCGCGGGCATGCCGGGCCGGGCAGGGGTGGTGCTGTTGCATTGGTTCTTTGTCATCGTTGTTGTCTCCGTGGTGGCGGTTGAAACTGGCAAGAAAAAAATGGGCGCAGGCTGGCGCTGCAGGTGCGTTGCCCAGGCAACGCACACGCGTGGTTCATCACAGGGGGGTCAAAGCGGTGAAGAAAGCCTCTCTGGCCAGGCGCTTGTGCCGCAGACAGTTCCGCCCGTACTGCAGGGCAGAGCAACTGCGCCAGGGAGGTTTTGTTAGCCGCTCAACCCCGCCACCAGGTAGTCGAGGAATTCTTCGTGCTCGCGCGCCTCGCTGCCGGGCATCGACAGGTCCATGGCACCAAAGGGCGATCGCCGCATGTAGCTGCGGTACGAGATGCCGTAGTACACGGCGTTCATGGTCAGCAGCAGGCGGAACTGGATCGTCTCGCGCCCCACGGCGGGCATCAGCGCCTGCAGCCGCGCCAGCGTCAGCTCCAGCGTGCGGCGGTGCAGGGCGGCCGAGATCTCCTGCCCCTTCTCGCCATAGTCCCACCCCAGCCGCCCGATGAAGTTGACCGCATCGCGCCCCAGCGCGGGCGCGCTCAGCATGGCGATCACAGGGCCGAAGGCGGCCTCCACCACATCGCGCACGGTGTAGGGCTGCGCCTGGCCCTCCAGGGCCTGCAGCCGCGCACAGGCCCGGGGCTCCAGCCACTGCTGCAGATAGCTGGCAATGGCCGCCACCAGCTCATCGCGCCCACCAAAGTGGTAATGCAGCGCCGAAGGGTTCTGCGCCCCCGCCGCGATCACGATGCGCCGCAGCGACACCGCATTCATCCCCTCGCGCGCCATGAGTTGCAGGGCCTCTTCGATCAGGCGGGTGCGGGTGGCTTGCGGGTCGGTGGCGGATGGGGCTGGCAGATGGGTAACAGCCGAGACAAGGACAGAGTTCATGGGGTGGATAATGCATTTGAATTAATTCACATGCATTAGGGCTTGCCCTCAATGGAGTGCCAGCACACCCCCGTTCACCCGGTACGCTTCACCATGGGCCACCTGAACCACAACGACCAAGACGACGATGCCTGGTTCGAGCGCGAACGCCTGCACCGCGCCGCCGCCGAAGGCAACCGCGACGAAATGTGCCGCCTGCTGGCCGCAGACGGCCATGTGCTGCACACCTTCGACGACCTGGGCCGCACCCCGCTGCACTACGCGGTGGAGGGCGACCACTACCGCGCGGCAGAGTGGCTGATCCAGCAGGGCGCAGTCGTCAATGCCAACGACGAGCCCACGATTGGCGAGACCCCGCTGTGCCTGGCGGTGCGGCGCGGATACCCCGAGATGGTGGAACTGCTGCTCGCCCATGGTGCCGACCCCGACATCACGGGTTGGATGGGCCACACCGCCCGCATGCGTGCAGAGCGCCGCCAGGACGAAGACGGCAAGGCGATCGCAGCCCTGCTCCAGCGCTACCGGCCCCGCTGATCCCACACTGCACCAGCACGGCAATGCCGTCGCATCGCGGCGCACAATGGCGCATTTCTTGCGCTGCCGGGTGGCCTGCTTTGTTGATTGCTTGCTTGCAGCATCCATGTGCGTGCCGAACCCGGCGCGGCAACGTTCTTTTTTCTTGCCAAGGTGTCTTCGATGCGCTCCTTCTCCCTTTTCTTGCTCTCCTCCCGCCCCTCTTTCCAGCCCACGCGCTGGCTGCTGCCGGTGCTGGCCGCCACCACCCTGGCAGGCTGCGCAAGCGCGCCCCCTTCGTCTGCCACCACCGGCGCCCATGCGGGGAGCGCCCCCATCCGCGTGAAGGTCTTCGTCGCCGCCATGTTCGAGATCGGCAAGAACACCGGCGACCGCGCGGGCGAGTTCCAGCACTGGTACGAGCGGTATTGGAAAGACGCCACCCCCATCACCGTGCCCGGCGCCCTCGGCCCCGTGTACTGCAACACCGACGGTGTCTGCGGTGCCGTGCTGGGCATGGGCAAGGTCAACTCGTCATCGTCCATGCAGGCCATCCTGCTGAACCCGAAGTTCGACTTCGCGCAGTCGTACTACGTGATCTCCGGCGTGGCCGGCACACCGCCGCAGCGCGGCACCATCGCCGATGTGAGCTGGGGCACCTGGCTCGTGGACTACGACCTGGGCCACCGCTGGGCGCCTGAAGAGAACACCCCCGGCGCCCCCACCTTCATGCCGCGCAAGGGCTACGAGGAATACCGCCGCTTTCAGCTGAACCCGCTGCTGGTGGACTGGGCCATGAACCTCACGGTGGACATGCCCCTCAAGGACTCGGACAGCGCCCGCACCTACCGCCTGCGCTACCCCGACGCAGCGGCCCGCCGCGGCCCCGCCGTGACCAGCGGCACCCACATGACGGGCGACACGTTCTTCCACGGCCCCGGCATGTCCAAGCAAGCCCAGTACATCGCCAAGCTCTATGGGGCGGATGACTATGTGATCACCGAGATGGAGGCCGCCGCCATTGCCCTGGTGGTCAAGCGCACCCACGGCACCGACCGGGTCATGAGCCTGCGCGGGGCGGTCAATTTTGACCAGGGCAACCCGAACGAGACCACGCTGCAGCACCTGGACCCTGCGCCGGGGGAGACGGCAGGGGGCTTTGCCGAGACAGTGGAGAACGTCGCGCTGGTGGGCACGCGGGTGGTGGACCACATCGTGCGGAATTGGGGGCAGTGGCAGGGTGGGGTGCCGGCGCGGTAAGGCCCGTGCCGTATGTTCTCAACCAGCTTGGAGGGCGGGCAATGACTGCGCGGCCTCCCTTGATCAATGTTCCGGCGCGGCGACAGAACGGACTGGGAAACTGTAGACGTCTTGTTCAGCTAACCTGCTGCTTCTCCAGCTTGCGCGCCAGCGTGCGGCGGTGCATGCCCAACCGCCGCGCCGTCTCCGAGATATTGAACCCCGTCTCGGCCAGCACTTCGTGAATCCGCTCCCACTCCAGCGTCTTGAGCGAGCTGGACCGGTTGGTCACGTCCACCTCGGTGTCGCCCGCCTTCAAGCCGAAGGCGGCCTCGATGTCGTCGGTGTTCGAGGGCTTGGCCAAGTAGTGGCAGGCGCCCAGCTTCACGGCCTCCACGGCGGTGGCGATGCTGGCAAAGCCGGTGAGCACGACGATGAGCATGCCTGCGCTGGCGGCATGCAGCTTCTGCACGCAGGCCAGGCCTGAGGCGTCGCCCTTGAGCTTCAGGTCCACCACGGCGTAGCCCGGCGTGTGCTGGGTCAGCACCGCCTCGACCTCGGGCAGGCTCGCGGCTTGCAGGACGCGGTAGCCGCGCCGCTCGAAGGAGCGGGCCAGCGTGCGCGCAAAGGCCTCGTCGTCTTCCACGATCAACAGCAGGGGCTTGTCGGCGGCCTGGGCGTTGGCGCCGGGTGGGGCGGCGGGGGCGCTGGGGGTGTTGCGGGGGCTGCTGGTGTCCATGGCGGTGGTCCGGGTGGTCCTTCCTCTCTTTTCTTTGTTTCTTTGTTTCTTTGTGGTGTCTGTCTGCGTCTCTGCGGTCTTGTCTGGGCGGGCTCTGGAGGCGTTGGCTGGTGCAGCCGCCATTGTCCTCCCGCGCCGCAGTGGCTGCTGGCCGCAGGCGTGTTTGCCGCTCAGGCGGGGCGGTGCGCCTTGGGCAGCGCGATGGCTGCCAGGGGCAGGCGGATGCTCACCTGCGCGCCGCCCACAGCCGTGCGGTTGCGGGCCGCTACGCTGCCGCCGAGCGTGCGGGCCACGTTCATCACCAGGTACAGGCCGAGGCCACTGCCCGGCCGCTGCTTGGTGGACTGGTAGGGCTCGCCCAGGTGGTCCAGCATGCCGGGTGCAAAGCCGGGGCCTGCGTCGTTGACGGTGATGCACAGCGCGGGCGCTTCCGCTGCGTCGTCGCGGGTGATGAGCAGTTCCACCCACTGGGGCGAGGCGTCCCGTGCATTGTCCAGCACATTGAAAACCATCTGCTTCAACGTGGTGTCCGACACCATGGGCGTGTCGTCGCCGAAGTCGTTGCGGTACGAGAACGCGGGGATGGAGCGCGTGGTGCGCCATTCTTCGGCCAGCGCGTCCACGAACTTGCACACCGTGGTCTGCTCCGAATGCTCGCCGCGCGCCTCGCCGGCCGACAGCAGGATGCCGCTGACGATGCCCTTGCAGCGCTGCACCTGGGTGCGCATCTCGTCGATGTCTTCGCGCAGCACCGGGTCGGCCATGAGTTCTGCGTCGTGCTGCCAGTCGCCCAGGATCACGGCCAGCGTGGACAGGGGCGTGCCCAGCTCGTGCGCGGCGCCGGAGGCCAGCAGGCCCATGCGCACGATGTGTTCTTCTTCCACGCGGCGGCGGCGCGCGGCGGCCAGGCGGGCGTCGCGCTCGCGCAGGTTCAGGTTGATGCGGGTGATGAACACCACGACCAGGGTGGCGTTGAGCACGAAGCACACCAGCAGCCCGATGACGTACAGGCTGGACAGGCCCTGGTGCAGGTCCTGCGGCAGCTCCAGCGGCAGGTGGTAGGTGGCCAGCGCGCCAAAGCACACGGCCGTGATCGCCACCATGGTCCAGATGTAGGCGCCGCGCAGCAGGATGGCGCCCAGGGCGATCTGCAGCAGGTACAAGAAGACGAACGGGTTGCTGGTGCCGCCGCTCAGGTACAGCTGGGTGGTGAGCACGGCCACGTCCACCAGCAGCGCGAGGAACACCTCCACATTGCGCACCTGCACGCCCATGCGCAGCCGCAGCAGGCTGACCACGTTGAACACGGCCAGGCAGGCCACCACCAGCAGCATCGGCACCAGCGGAATGCTCAGCCGCAGGCTGTGGTGCGCCACCTCGATGGTGAAGATCTGGCCGATGACGGCCATCCAGCGCAGCTGGATGAGCTGCTGCAGGTTCTTGATGCCAGCGGCGGCATCGGCAGCGCGCGGGCTGCTGCGCAGGAGTCCACCGCTTTTCGCGATGCGTTGCAGGGGCATGGTGGGCGGAGTCTACCGGCCTGTGCCGCCCGGGCCTGCGTTGGCCGCGCCGCCGCCGTTCAGGCCTGCACGGCGCTCGTAGCGCACCACCAGCCAGGCCGCGCCCACGACCATCAGGGCCAGGCCGTACCAGGTGATGGCGTAGACCAGGTGGCTGTTCGGAAAGCGGATGGTGGTCATGCCTGCGCGGGGCCATGGGGTGCTGGCCGTTGCAGCGGCGCCTGCCACCTCGACGGCCTCGGCGGTCAGCGCTCGCGTGCCGGCGGTGGGCAGGCCGGCATCGATGAAAAAGGGTGCCGCGTGGTTCAACTGCAGGGCCTGCGCAATGGCCGCCACATCGCGGGAGAACCAGCGTTGCTGTGCCGGGTCGTTGGTGCGCAGGAAGCCGCCCTTGGGCTCGGTCATGCGGATCAAGCCCTGCACGGTGACGCGGGAGGGCGGTGCAAGAGGGGTTGTGGTCGGCGCCGCGGGGGCAGGCGGGGCCCACTCGGCGCGCTGCTCTTGCGGTATGAAACCGCGGTTCACCAGCACCGCGGTGCCGTCGTCCTGCTGCAGTGCGCTGACGACCCAGAAGCCCGACCCCAAGGCCGTCACGGCCTGGGTGAGCACGGTCTTGCCCGGCAGCCATTGGCCGCGGACGGTGACCGGAAGGTACTCATGGCGCACAGCGTCGATGCCGGGCCATTCGCTTGCCGAGGGCAGGGGCACCGGTGCGGCATGGACCCGCTGGTCCACGCGCTCGATGAGATCGAGCTTCCACACCCGCCGCTGTACCTGCCACGTCCCCAGGGACACAAAGCCGACGAACAGCGCGATGCCGACCACCAGCAGCACGGCCCGGCGCAGCGCGCGGTGGGCGGCGGGGCGTGCGGTGGCGGGCGGCGCGGCGGTCGTCAAGGCGTGTTGTGCCCGGTCGCCTCGTGCTTGGGCGGCGTGGGCGTGGGGTGGTCGGGCATCATGTTGCTGTTCATGTGGAACATGACCCACAAGGTTCCGCTGATCGCGATGGCGACGAACACCACGGTGAAGATGGTGGACAGCAGCGTCCAGCCGCCTTCGACCTTGCCGTTCATGTGCAGGAAGTACACCATGTGCACCAGGATCTGCACCACCGCGAAGGCGCCCAGCACCAGCACGGCGGTGTTGCGGTCGGCGATCACCTTGGCCATGACCAGCCAGAAGGGGATGGCGGTGAGGATGACCGACAGCACGAAGCCGATCGCGTATTCGCGCAGGCTGCTGTGGGGGCCCACATCGCCATGGTGGTCGTCATGGCCGTGGCCATGGTCGCCGTGCGCAGGGTGTGCAGTTGCTTGTGCGTGTGTGTGTTGTGCGCTCATTTACAGCACTCCCATCAGGTACACAAAGGTGAAGACGCCGATCCAGACCACGTCCAGGAAGTGCCAGAACATCGACAGGCACATCAGGCGGCGCTTGTTCTCGTGGATCAGGCCGTGCTTGCCGATCTGCACCATCAGCACCACCAGCCAGATCAGGCCGAAGGTGACGTGCAGGCCGTGGGTGCCCACCAGCGTGAAGAAGGCCGACAGGAAGGCGCTGCGCTGGGGCGTGGCGCCCTGGTGGATCAGGTGGTGGAACTCATACAGCTCCAGACCCAGAAAGCACAGGCCGAAGAAGCCCGTGACGGCCAGCCACAGCAGCGTGCCTTTGACGTCGCCGACCTGCTTGCGCAGCATGGCAAAGCCGAAGGTGATGGACGACAGCAGCAGGAAGGCCGTGTTGATGGCCACCAGCGTCAGGTCGAACAGCTGCGCGCCCGTGGGGCCCGCCGCGTAGCTGCGGCCCAGCACGCCGTAGGTGGCGAACAGGGCGGCGAAGATGAGGCAGTCGCTCATCAGGTAGAGCCAGAAGCCCAGGGCCGTGCCGTTTTCGGGATGCGGCTCGTGCGCGGGGTGGTACTGGCGCAGCGGGAGCGCTGCGGTCGCGGCGCCTGCTGCGCCGGGGGTGGTACGGATATCAGACATGGCTGGCGCGCAGTTGTTGGGTGCGAAGGTGTTCCGTCTCCGTCACTTCAGAGGCGGGTATGTAGAAGTCGCGCTTGTAGTTGAACGTGTGGATGATGGCCACCAGGATCACGGCCGCGACCGATGCGCCGGCCAGCAGCCACATGTGCCAGATCAACGCGAAGCCCAGCACCAGCGACAGTGCGGAGATCACCGCACCCGAGCCGGTGTTGGCCGGCATGTGGATGGGCGCGTAGCCGCTCAAAGGGCGCTGGTAGCCGTGCTTCTTCATGTCCCACCAGGCATCGATCTCATGCACCACGGGCGTGAAGGCGAAGTTGTAGTTGGGCGGGGGCGAGGACGTGGCCCACTCCAGCGTGCGGGCATCCCAGGGGTCGCCGGTCACGTCGCGCAGCTCTTCGCGCTTGAGGTAGCTGACCACGATCTGGATCAGGAAGCAGGCGATGCCGGCGGCGATCATCGCAGCGCCGAAGGCGGCCACCACGAAGTAGGGCTGCAGGGATGCGTCCTCGAAGTGGTTGGCACGGCGCGTGACGCCCATCAGGCCCAGCACGTACAGCGGGCCGAAGGCCACCCAGAAGCCCACCACCCACAGCCAGAAGGAGCGCAGGCCCCAGGTGCGGTCGAGCTTGTAGCCGAAGGCCTTGGGGTACCAGTAGTTGATGCCGGCGAACAGGCCGAACAGCACGCCGCCGATGATCACGTTGTGGAAGTGGGCGATCAGGAACAGGCTGTTGTGCAGCACGAAGTCGGCCGGTGGCACGGCCAGCAGCACGCCGGTCATGCCGCCGATGGCGAACGTCACCATGAAGGCCACGGTCCACATCATGGGCAGCTCGAAGCGGATGCGGCCCTTGTACATGGTGAACAGCCAGTTGAAGATCTTCGCGCCCGTCGGGATCGAGATGATCATCGTCGTGATGCCGAAGAAGGTGTTCACGCTGGCGCCCGAGCCCATCGTGAAGAAGTGGTGCAGCCACACCAGGTACGACAGGATGGTGATCACGACCGTGGCGTACACCATGGAGGTGTAGCCGAACAGGCGCTTCTTGCAGAACGTGGCCACCACTTCGGAGAAGATGCCGAAGCAGGGCAGGATCAGGATGTAGACCTCGGGGTGGCCCCAGATCCAGATCAGGTTCACGTAGAGCATGGGGTTGCCGCCCAGATCGTTCGTGAAGAAGTTGGTGCCCGCATAGCGGTCGAGCGACATCAGCACCAGGGCTGCCGTCAGCACGGGGAACGACGCCACGATCAGCGCGTTGGTGCACAGGGCCGTCCAGGTGAAGACGGGCATGCGCATCAGGTTCATGCCGGGGGCGCGCATCTTGATGATGGTGACGATCAGGTTGATGCCCGACAGCGTCGTGCCCACCCCCGCGATCTGCAGCGCCCAGATGTAGTAGTCCAGCCCCACCCCCGGGTTCTGCGCCCCCAGGTTGGACAGTGCCAGCCAGCCGGCGGTGGAGAACTCGCCCAGGAACAGCGACACCATGACCAGCACGGCACCGGCCGTGGTCATCCAGAAGCTGAAGTTGTTCAGGAACGGGAACGACACGTCGCGCGCGCCGATCTGCAGCGGCACCAGGTAGTTCATCAGGCCCGTGACCAGCGGCATCGCCACGAAGAAGATCATGATCACGCCGTGGGCCGTGAAGATCTGGTCGTAGTGGTGCGGTGGCAGGTAGCCCAGGTTGTCGCCGAAGGCCATTGCCTGCTGCAGGCGCATCATCACGGCGTCGGCAAAGCCGCGCAGCAGCATCACCAGGCCCAGGATCATGTACATGATGCCGATGCGCTTGTGGTCGATGCTGCAGATCCAGTCGCGCCAGAGCGGGCCCCAGAGCCGGAATTTGGTGATGCCGGCCATCACGGCCAGGCCGCCCAGCATGGTGGCGATGAAGGTCCACAGCACGATGGGCTCGTGCGCCATGGGCACGGAGTCCCAGGTGATTCGGCCCAGGGCCCAGTGCGGTTCGGTTACAACGGGTGAGGTGGACATGTTCGTCGGTCTCTTATGCGCGGATCATTGGCGGGAGAGGGTGCGGTCGTAGACCGCGGCGTGGCGCGCTTCGAGGGCGGCCACCACCTGGGCGGCGTTGCCCACGGTGCAGACGTCCTGGGGCAGGTTCAGGCCCTGGGCCTTCATGAAGGCCTCGCCACCGCGCTCGTCGATGGACATCATGTGGTGCATGCACATCTTGCCGTCCTCGACGCAGCGGTTCAGCACCTTGTCGTACAGGCCGTCTTCCACGCTGGCGAAGCGCTGCACGGGGTCGCGCTCGCTGGGCTTGACCAGGTCCAGGTAGGTCTGGCGCGTGAGCGGCTTGCCTTCGGACTTGTTCTTGGCAACCCACTGGTCGAAGTCGCCCTGGCTCAGGCCATGGAACTTGAACGTCATGCCCGAGAAGCCCGAACCGCTGTAGTGCGAGGACATGCCCTTGTACACGCCGGGCTGGTTGATCACGGCGTTCAGCTCGGTCTGCATGCCGGGCATCGCGTAGATCATGCCCGCCAGATCAGGCACGTAGAACGCGTTCATCGTGGACGTGGCGGTGAGCTTGAAGAGGATGGGGCGGTCCACCGGCGCTGCCAGTTCGTTCACCGTGGCAATGCCCAGTTCAGGGTAGAAGAACAGCCACTTCCAGTCCATGGCCACCACCTGCACCTCCAGCGGCGTCGATTGCGCATCAAGCGGCTTGGACGACGAGATGCGGTCCAGCGGACGGTAGGGGTCGAGCTTGTGCGTGCCGATCCAGGTCAGCGCACCCAGGGCGATGATGATGATCAGAGGCACCGTCCAGATGACCAGCTCCAGCGTGGTGGAATGGTGCCAGTCGGGGTCGTAGTCGTCTTCGGTGTTGGCGGCATTGTTGTGCCGGTACTTCCAGGCGAACCACAGGGTCAGCGCAATGACCGGCACGATGATGATCAGCATCAGCAGCGTGGCCTGGATGACCATGTGGCCTTGCTGCGCGGCGATGTCACCGGCAGGGTTGAGGACGACCGCCTTGCTGCAGCCGGCCAGGCTGCCCACGGCAGCCAGCGCGGCGAGCCAGACAGGCACGCGGGTCAGAGGGATTTTGGGCATGGGATGAGCGCAATCGGGGCGTTTGTTTAAGGGTAAACGCGGATAACGGAGTGCCGTCGAATGTAATAGCTCTAGCTTTTTTGTACATTGGACATTTTGTCCAAGGTCAAAAAATTTTGCCCCAAACTGGTGTAAAAGCACATGGTTACGGCTTTGTCCTGCATCCGTCATAGTGAAACCGCACTTGTCGGCAGCCGAACTTGGGTGTAGAACAAGGCTGTCTTATTCACACAACGAAGGAGCCCTGTTCATGAGCAGCCCCGCCACTGCCACTTTCCCTGCGGCCGGCTTTGAAGAAAGCGCCGCCTCTCTCTCGCGGGCTGATACGCATGAGGACGTCACCCCCAGCGAAATCGCTGTGGGCGTGATCATCGGACGCTCGTCCGAGTATTTCGACTTCTTCGTTTTCGGGATCGCCTGCGTTCTCGTCTTCCCGTCGTTCCTGTTCCCCTTCCTGTCGCGCCTGGACGGCACCCTGATGGCGTTTGCGTTGCTGGCGGTGGCCTTCGTGGTCCGCCCGATCGGCACCGCCATCTCGATGGCCATCCAGCGTCGCTGGGGGCGTGGCACCAAGCTCACCATCGCCCTGTTCCTGTTGGGCGTGTGCACCGTCGGCATGGCCTTCTTGCCGGGTTACAAGGATGCCGGCGTGGTGGCCATCGTCGCTCTGCTGATCCTGCGCATCGGCCAGGGCTTGGCGCTGGGCGGTTCGTGGGACGGCCTGCCGTCGCTGCTGGCGATGTCGGCCCCCAAGGATCGCCGCGGCTGGTACGCCATGATCGGCCAGCTGGGCGCACCGCTCGGGTTCGTGCTGGCGGCCGGCCTGTTCACTTACCTGTACAGCAACCTCTCGGTGCAGGAATTCCTGGCCTGGGGCTGGCGCTATCCGTTCTTCGTGGCGTTTGCCATCAACGTGGTGGCGCTGTTTGCCCGCCTGCGCCTGGTGGTGGGCCAGTCTTACGCCGAGCTGCTGCAAGAGCGTGAATTGCAGCCCGTGCCCGTGAGCCGCGTGATGCGCGACGAGGGCAGCAACGTGCTGCTGGGTGCGTTTGCGGCACTGGCCAGTTTTGCGCTGTTCCACCTGGTCACCGTGTTTCCCCTGTCGTGGATCACGCTGTACTCGGACCAGCCCGTGACGCAGATCCTGGGCGTGCAGATCGTCGGGGCCTTCCTGGCCGCTGGTGCCATCATGGTGTCGGGCTGGC
This sequence comes from Acidovorax sp. NPDC077693, assembly GCF_044542805.1. Classification (NCBI taxonomy): domain Bacteria; kingdom Pseudomonadati; phylum Pseudomonadota; class Betaproteobacteria; order Burkholderiales; family Comamonadaceae; genus Acidovorax; species Acidovorax sp. NPDC077693. The sequence continues at coordinate 108,777 of NZ_JBITVD010000005.1, forward strand.
TGTCGGACCACCTGGGCCGCCGCAAGCTGCTGGGCGGCATGGCGGTGCTGATCGGCGTGTTCAGCTTCATGGCGCCCGTGCTGCTCAACTCGGGCGAAGTGGGCAGCACCATGTTCCTGCTGCTGGGCTTTGTGCTGCTCGGCCTGTCGTACGGCCAGGCTTCGGGCACGGTCACGGCCAACTTTTCGCCGCAGTACCGCTACACGGGCGCTGCGCTGTCGGCCGACCTGGCCTGGATCATCGGCGCCGCGTTCGCGCCTCTGGTGGCCTTGTACCTGTCGTCGCAGTTCGGGCTGCTGGCCCTGACGGTGTACCTGCTCTCGGGTGTGGCCTGCACGCTGGGGGCGCTGAACCTGAACCGCCGGATGGAGCGGCGGGATCGGTAGGCGACCTGTGGGCAGGTGGTGCGCGACCTGCGCTCTGCCCACCTGATGCACAACAAAAACCCGGTGGCTGCCTGTGCAGCCACCGGGTTTTTTGCTTGACATGGGGCGCTATGGGTTTGCGTGGTCCGGCGGTCCATGGCGCCGCCGCAGTCGGTACGCTGGCACGGCTGGCACGGGTGGCACGCAGAGGACAAGCGGTAGTCCGATCAAGCCGCGGGCTTGATTGGACCCTTGCTCTCAGTTCCAGGCGTCAGTCCTGGGGCCGGAAACCGATCGTGAGGGACGAGGGCACCCGACCGTCCACATCGCGCGGCAGCGTCTCGGTCTTGTCCAGGGCGCGCAGCACCGCGTCGTCCCAGGCCTTGTTGCCGCTCGATTGCACCAGCCGCTTGCCCACGATGGTGCCGTCGGGCGACAGGCGCACTTCCACCTCGGCACGCGGGTTGCCCGATATGGCATCGGGGTACACGATGTTGGGCTTGACCTTGGCCGCGACCTTGCCGCCGTAGCTGCCCGACGGGCCTGCGCTGCGCTGAGCGGTGCCGGTGGCGGTTTCACCGCCGGTAGCGCCCGCCATGCCTTGCATGCGGCGCAGGTTGTCTTCGCGCAATTTGGCCAGCTGCTTGTCTTCCGCCTCGGCCTTTCGCTTGGCCGCTTCGTCCGCCTTGCGCTTGTCCTCGGCCAGCTTCTTTTGCTTGTCCTGCTCGGCCTTCTTCTGCTCGGCCAATTGCTTCTCGCGCTGTTCCTTTTCCTTCTCGCGTTCTTTTTCTTTCTGCAGGCGGTCCTTCTTCTCCTGCTCCAGGCGGTCCTTGCGTTCTTCTTCCTTGCGCTCGCGTTCGCGCTTGTCGCGCTCCTGCTGCTGTTCGCGGGCCTTCTTCTCCTGCTCCAGGCGTTTCTTCTCGCGTTCGATGGCGATGTCGGCCTCGCGCGTGTCGGGCGGCTCTACCGCCCGCGGTGGCGGAGGGGCAGGTGGTGGCGGCGGGGCTGGCGGGCGGACTTCAGGCGGTGCAGGGGGCGGCGGTGGGGGCTCCACGGCGCGGGGCGCAGCCTGCACGGGCACGTTAGCCCAGATTTCGGCTTCCACCGCCGGCTGGTCTGCGGTGTTCTTCCAGTTCACGCCCCAGGTGAGGGCGCCAATCAGCGCCGCATGCACGAGCACCGCCAGCGTGATGGCGCGCAGTCGCGCGGGCGGGCGCGGCGGGGCAAACTGGTCGCGGTCGTTGTGGGCTTGCATGGGCGTAGGTGAGAGCGTCTGGAGCGGGTTCGGTTCAACCGCCCTGCTTGACGGACAGGCCCACGCGTTGCACGCCGGCCTTCTGCAGGGCGTCCATCGCTTTCACCACGTTTTCGTACTGCACGCCCTTGTCGGCGCTGATGACCACCGCGCTGGCGCTGTCGGTGCCCTGGGCCTTTTGCCAGCGGCTGGCGGCATCGCCGATCTCGCGCTGGCTCAGGCTGCGCGTGGCCTCGGGGGTCTTGAACTGGAGCGATCCGTCCTTGTTCACGATCACCTGGGCCACCACCTTGGGCATGTTCTTGCCCTTGCCGACGCTGGGCACGTCGACCACACCGGGCGTGAGCATGGGCGCCGTCACCATGAAGATGATGAGCAGCACCAGCATCACGTCGATGAAGGGCACCATGTTGATCTCGTTGATGGTGCGGCGGCCTCGGCCGCGGGATGCCATGGCGGGCATGGTGTCAGTGCCCCGAGGCCGTGTGGCCGGTGGTGGGCGCTGGCTGGGCACCCAGGTTGCGCTGCAGGATGTTGGAGAACTCTTCGATGAAGGTTTCCTGGTGCGTGGCCACGCGGTCGATGTCGCGGGCGAAGCGGTTGTAGGCGATCACGGCGGGGATGGCGGCGAACAGGCCGATGGCGGTGGCCACCAGGGCTTCGGCGATGCCGGGTGCCACCGTGGCCAGCGTCACCTGCTCCATGCCGGCAAAGCCGGTGAACGCATGCATGATGCCCCACACCGTGCCGAACAGGCCGACATACGGCGACACGGAGCCGACCGATGCCAGGAAGGAGAGGCTCGATTCGACCACGTCCATCTCGCGCTGGAAGCTCGCGCGCATGGCGCGGCGTGCGCCGTCGAGCAGGGTGCCGGGGTCCACGATGCGGCGCTCGCGCAGCTTTTGGTATTCGCGCATGCCGCTGGCAAAGATGCGTTCCATGGGGCCGGCCTGCTTGGCGTTCTGGGCCGCGCTGGCGTACAGGTCGTTGAGGCTGGTGCCCGACCAGAACTCGCGCTCGAAGTCGTCGTTGAGCGTCTTCACGCGCTTCAAGGAAAACAGCTTGCGGAAGATGGCCGCCCAGCTGGCCACCGACACGCCCAGCAGCAGCAGCATGACGAGTTGCACCACCCAGCTGGCGTGGAGCACCAGGGAGATGATGGACATGTTTTGGGAGTTCATGGTGTGAGTTGTTCCAGAAGGGTGCTCGGTATTCTTGCAGGGCGCAGGGTGGCAGCATCCACCCATCCGATGCGGATGGTGCCTTCGGTCAGCAAGGTGGTGCTCGGGTCGGTCATCTGCTCTGGTTTCAGGAGCGCGCGCTGCACTATTGTCAACGATGCCCGGCCTGCGGCCTGTAGGCCGGCGGTAACAATGAGTTCATCGTCCAGCCGTGCGGGGCGGTGGTAGCGCAGCTGCGCATCGGTTACGACAAACATGCCGCCGGTTTGTTCCCGAAGAAGCTGCTGGCCCACGCCCAGCGAGCGCAGCCACTCGGTGCGGGCGCGCTCGAAGAACTTGAGGTAGTTGGCATAGAACACGATGCCGCCTGCATCGGTGTCTTCCCAGTAGATGCGGATCGGAAATTCAAACGCCATCGTGGGTCCGCTCGCTGTCTGTCATCGTTCAGCCGAGAAGCTTGCGCAGCCGCTCCACCGACTCCTCGAGCTGCGCCATGGAGTTGGCGGTCGAGAAGCGGATGAAGCGCTCGGGCTCTGCCGTGCCGAAGTCGCGCCCCGGCGTCACCGCGATGTGGGCGCGGCGCATGACCTCGAAGGCGAAGTCCCAACTGCAGTTCTTGCCAGAGGCAACGCCCAGGCGCTGCGCGGCCTCGGTGCAGTCGGCCCAGGCATAGAACGCGCCGTCGGGCATCACCGGCACGGCCAGGCCCAGTGACTGCAGTGCCGGGATGAAGAAGTCGCGCCGGGCCTTGAACTCGGCGCGGCGGCGTTCGTACTCGGCAATGCTCTCGGCCTCGAAGCACGCCAGCGCCGCATGCTGCGCCACCGTGCTCGCGCAGATGAACAAGTTTTGCGCCAGGCGTTCGACCACCGGCACCATCGCGTCGGGCACCACCATCCAGCCCAGGCGCCAGCCGGTCATGTTGAAGTACTTGCTGAAGCTGTTGATGCTGATGATGCTGTCGTCGATGGCCAGGGCCGTGTGGCCGAATTCTTCCTCGTACGACAGGCCCAGGTAGATCTCGTCGATGAGCGTGATGCCATCGTTCGCACGCACCACCTCATGGATGCGCCGCAGCTCGCCGGGCGCAATCGACGTGCCCGTGGGGTTCGACGGCGAGGCCAGCAGCACGCCGCGGGTCTTGTCGGTCCAGGCGGCGCGCACCTTGTCCGCGCTCAGCTGGTAGCGCTCTGCGGCCGTGGTGGGCAGCAGCACGGCCTTGCCCTCGGCCGCGCTCACGAAGTGGCGGTTGCAGGGGTAGCTCGGGTCGGGCATGAGGATCTCGTCGCCCGACTCGATGAGCGCCAGGCACGCCAGCTGCAGCGCGGCCGATGCACCCGCCGTGACCACGATGCGGCGTGCGGGGACCTGAACACCGAATCGGCTCTGGTACCAGCCGCTGATGCGCTCGCGCAGCGCGTCCAGGCCCAGGGCGTTGGTGTACTGCGTGGCGCCGCTGTGCACGGCGCGGGCGGCGGCCTCTTGCACCAGCGGCGGTGCGGTGAAGTCGGGCTCGCCGATGTTCAAGAAGATCATGGGCTCGCGCGTGCCCGCCACCTCGCGTGCCAGGGCCTGTGCGGCCTTGGCGACTTCCATCACATAGAACGGTTCGATGCGCTCGGCGCGCGTGGAAAACTTCATGGAAACCTCATGGCAAAAGGTCCGTGGTGCCCATCGGTCCTGGGCAGCGGCGATGCTCTGCCGCCAAAAGAAAAAGCGCCAGGGTGGCGTCCGCCGACAGCGTGCAACGCAGGTGCCGGCAGTGGTGCGCGATGAAGGCCGGGCGCTCAGGCCGCGGGAGTTTCGTCGTCGTTGTGGTTGCCGGTGTCGTCGTCGGCGGCGACGCTGCTGCCTTTGCCTGCAGCCTTGTCGGCGGCCACTTCGACGGCGCGCAGCTTGGGCGCCAGGCCGTTGAGCACCGCGTTCACGTATTTGTGGCCGTCGGTGCCGCCAAACTCCTTGGCGAGTTCGATGCATTCATTGAGAACCACGCGCCACGGCACGTCCAGGCAGTGCTGGAACTCGTACACCCCGATCCACATCACGGCATGCTCGATGGGCGATATCTCGGCCATCTTGCGGTCCAGCAGCGGGGTGATCAGCGCATCCATGTCGGCCGCGGTGGCGATGGAGCCGTGCAGCAGCGCGTCGTAGTGCACCGAGTCGGCCTTGTGAAAACCCGCCAGGTCGCGCGTGAAGGCGTCGATGGCATGGGCGTCGTTGCCGCCCACGAGGTGCTGGTACAGCGCCTGCAGCGCGAATTCGCGGGCGCGGCTGCGGTTGGACTTGGAGGCCGCCTTGCGCGCGCCCGTGGTCTTGAGGCCGGTGCGCACCTGCTTGGGCGGGCGGCTGCTGGAGGGGGTGTTGCTTTCGCTCATGACAGTTCGTCCAGCAGGTTGGCCATCTCCACCGCGACGCGGGCCGCGTCCACGCCCTTGTCGGTCTGGCGGGCGATGGCTTGTTCCATGTTCTCGGTGGTGATGATGGCGTTGGCGATCGGGATCTGGTAGTCGAGCGTAAGGCGCGTGACGCCCGCGCCGGACTCGTTGGCCACCAGCTCGAAGTGGTAGGTCTCGCCGCGGATGATGCAGCCCAGTGCGATCAGCGCGTCGTATTCGTCGGCCTCGGCCATGGCCTGCAGGGCCACGGGCACTTCGAGGGCGCCGGGCACCAGCACGTGCTTGATGTTCTTTTCCTGCACGCCCAGCGCCAGCAGCTCGGCGCGGCATGCGGCGGCCAGGGCGTTGGTGATGCCTTCATTGAAGCGGGCCTGCACGATGCCGATGTGCAGTTTCTTGCCATCGAGCTTGTCCGCCGTTCCTTTTTCTGCGCCAAACATAGTGATCCTGTACTTTTACTCTTTGGGGATGAAACCGGTGATCTCGAGGCCGTAGCCTGCCATGCTGGGCATGCGGCGCGGCTGGCCCATGAGGGCCATGCGGTGCACGCCGCATTCGCGCAAAATTTGTGCGCCCACGCCATAGGTGCGCAGGTCCATGCGGCCGCGCTCGGGGGCTTGCGCCGCGCGGGCCGTGCCTTCGAACTGGGCGAGCAGCTGGTCCGCCGTTTCGCCGCAGTTGAGCAGCACCGCCACGCCCTTGCCCTGCTCGGACAGGTACTGCAGGCTGGTGTCCAGGCTCCATGAATGCATGGAGCGGTTGACCTCCAGCGCGTCCAGCACCGACAGCGGCTCGTGCACGCGCACTGGCACCACGTCGTCGGCGCCCCACTGGCCCTTGACCAGGGCCAGGTGCAGCTCCTTGCTGGGCTTGTCGCGGAAGGCGTGGGCGGTGAAGGCGCCGAAGGCGGTCTGCAGCACGCGCGTGCCCACCTTTTCGACCAGCGATTCGTTGCGGCTGCGGTATTCGATGAGGTCGGCGATGGTGCCGATCTTGAGGCCGTGTTCTGCCGCAAAGAGCTGTAGGTCCGGCAGGCGCGCCATGGTGCCGTCGTCCTTCATGATCTCGCAGATCACCGATGCGGGGCTGCAGCCGGCCATCACCGCCAGGTCGCAGCCGGCTTCGGTGTGGCCCGCACGCATGAGCACGCCGCCTTCCACCGCCTGCAGCGGGAAGATGTGGCCGGGCTGCACCAGGTCGGCGGCCACGGCGTTGGGCGCCACGGCGGCCTGCACGGTGCGGGCCCGGTCGGCGGCGGAGATGCCGGTGGTCACGCCTTCGGCGGCTTCGATGGAGACGGTAAAGGCCGTGCCCATCTTGGTGCCGTTGCTCGCCACCATGGGCGGCAGGCGCAGGCGCTCGCAGCGCTCGCGGCTCAGGGTCAGGCAGATCAGGCCGCGGCCGAAGCGGGCCATGAAGTTGATGGCCTCGGGGGTCACGTGGTCGGCGGCCAGGACGAGGTCGCCTTCGTTTTCACGGTCTTCTTCATCCACCAGGATGACGATGCGCCCGGCGCGCATCTCGGCCACGATGTCCTCGACGGGCGAGATCGGCACGGGGGTCAGGGGGGAGGTCATGGAAGGCTGGCTTTCGGTGGGCAGCGCGGGTGGCGGGCACCGCACGCTGATCCGGCCACGGCCCGGTAGGGCCGATTCCAAAGAGCGGGCAGCGCGGCGTTGGCCGCACGGTGCGGGAGCGCTCTGCGCCCCAAAAGCAGCGATTTTAGTGCAGTTGGGGCGCGCGCGACGCGGGCGCGCGGCCGCCCTCGCGCCCGGCCAGGGCTCCGGCCACCATCACCCAGCCCAGCAGCAGCAGGGACAGCAGCTTGCTGCTGGTGGCCACCGTCAGCACCGTGGGCCAGTCCGGGTGATGCGGAGATTGCAGATGCAGCGTGATGCAGTTCTCCACGATGTCCGACACCACCAGAAGGCCCATCACCCAGTGCGCATGCCGATAAAGCCAGCCCAGCGCCCGGCCCGGCGGCACGGCCCGCGCCACCAGCCGCCGCAGGGACCAGGCCACCGGGTAGGCCAGCCACAGGGCGTAGCTGGCGAGCAGGGCCCAGTCCCAGGCGATGGCGCGGCGTACGGCATCGGTGTCGCTGCATGTCACGCCCCATGTGGCATGCCAGTGGGCAGACGCCTGAAAGCCCGACGGCAGGCCCTGCAGCCACCCCGGCGCGGCGCCCAGGTCGCAGGCGGCCCGGCCCGCCAGGGCGGTGATGGTGAACAGCACGGCCGTGGTGATCGCGAGCGCGATGCCCAGCCAGCGCCAGGGCTTTGTGCGCGGCACGGTCTCTGCGGGCACGGCGCCGTCCACCGGGCGGGCGGTGGGGTCGATGAAGTCGCTGGCCTCGCGGTGGCGCGCGTTCAGACCCGTCCAGACCCAGTAGGGGCAGTCGTACGCCTGGTCATGCATGGCGGTGAGCGGGTTGCCGGGCTGCAGGCGGCTTGTGTCCACGCGCAGGCCGTGGGCCAGGGCCTCGTTCACCATCCAGGCGAGCGTGAGGTTGGACAGCCCGTCGCGCGCGTACGAGCCGCCCACGTCGCTGTGCACGCCGCGGAACCAGCGCTGGTCGTAGCTGCGCCAGGGTTGTTCCTCGGCGGTGAAGTGCGGGTCCTCGTAGCGGCGGGGTGCGTATTTGCTGCGCGATTCGAACAGCGACATGGCATGGCGCACGTGGGCGAAGCGCTTGCGGTCGAAGTCGGCGGAGTTGCTGATCTTGATGCCGCCCACCCCGCCCAGCCCGATGGCCTCCACCGTGTCCCACACCCCGACGAAGTGCACCAGCGGCGTGCGGCCCAGCGAGAAGTTGTCGATCACGTCCTGCGCAAAGGCCTTGCGGCTCTTGGTGCCGGCCTGGTTCTTGTGGTCGCTGGGCGCGAAGTAGGTGCGCACCAGGGTTTCTATGAGCGGCAGGCCCTCGGTGTGGATCAGCCCGTACATGTTGAGCATGCCGGCCACCGCCCGCGCGGTGAAGGCGCCGCGCGAAAAGCCGAACAGGTAGATGCGGTCGCCACGCTGGTAGGTGTTGACCAGGAACCGGTAGGCCTCGGCGATGTTGGGGAATACGCCGCTGCCCAGCGCCAGCCCGGCCAGCTGCCGCAGCTGGTTCCTGGCCTTGGACACGATGCCGTCCGCGGGGAATTCGTTGGTGGTGCCTACGCCGGGGTCGTAGTAGACGAGCTGGGTGGGTTCGCTGCCCGCAGGGTCTCGCCCCTTGCCGAGCATGCGCAGCAGCTTGACCACGTTGGTGTCCTGCTGGTTGCCCAGGATGTTGCCGGTGCCGTCGAACAGCAGCACGAGGTTGCGGCCGGGCTTCTCGGCCCATTGCGCGTCTGCGGCGATGCACTGGGCCAGGATGTCCGCTCGGGTGGGGGTCCGGTCGGTGGCGTCCGGTGCGGTGGCGTTGGGTGCGGCGGCGGCAGGCGCTGGCGGCGCGACAGTGGCGGTCATGGTGTCCTCCCTCCCTGGGCAATCGATGTGCACAGGATTCTGGGGAGGACCGCCGGGCGCAGCAAGCGCGAAAGTGCCATGCGTGGCACCGGCCCGGCGTGGGGTCAGGCCTTTGCAGCCGGTATCAGATGCCCGGTGCTTCCAGGCGCACGTCGCTCATCGGGTAGGCCACGCAGGGCAGCACGCAGCCCTCGGCCTTTTCTTCGGCAGTGAGCCCGGGCCACTCGATGGCGTAGCGCACCTCGCCTTCGGCCAGCATGCCGATGCAGGTGCGGCAGGTGCCGTTGCGGCAGGAGCTGGGCCAGTCGATGCCGCCTTGCTCCATGGACAACAGCAGGGGCTGCTCGGGCCAGGCGTCGCATTGTTGGCCGTCGGGATCGATCCTGGCGATGAAGAAGGGGACGGTGGGAGTGTTCATGGGAAGCAGAGGGAGTCGGTCAGTCGGGTCGGTCGGTGGATGGCTCAGGGCGCCGCGGTCCCCGCCGTGGAATCAGCGCGCGCCCACACCAGCAGCAGGTTGTTGGCCGGCAGCGCGTGGCGCGCCTGCAGTGCCAGCCCGGCGTCGGCCGCCGTGGCGGCCACGTCCTTCAGGCGGCGGATGCCCCAGGTGCTGTCCTGGGCGCGCAGGCTGGCGTCGAAAGCCAGGTTGCCGGGGGCCGTGGGCACGTTGTCTTCCAGGTAGGGCCCGTAGGTCACCAGCCGCCCGCCTGCGGCGAGGTGCCGTGCTGCGCCCTGCATCAACCCGGCGCAGCATGCCCATGGGGCAATGTGCAGCATGTTGGCGCAGTAGATCAGGTCGAACTCTGGGCCCCAGGTCTGGCCTTCGTCCGGCCAGTGCGGCTGCAGCACGTCTAGCCGCAGCGCAGGCCGTACCTGCGTGGCGCCCGCTTGCGCGGCCCAGCCTGCGATGGAGTCGAAGTGGGTGCTGTGCAGGTCGGTGGGTTGCCAGCTCCAGCCCGGCAGGGCCGCCGCGAAGTGTGCCGCATGCTGGCCGGTGCCGCTGGCGATTTCCAGTGCCCGGCCCTGCGTGGCCAGCAGGCTGCGCAGGCACTCCAGGATGGGCGCGCGGTTGCGTTCGGCGGCAGGGCTGTGCTGAAGGGCAGGAAGAAGCATTGTGTGAAAGGAAAGAGCCGGCGGGGCAATGCGCAATGCTATCGATCAGGAGGCGGTTCCCGGTGGTCTGTGGCCCCCGAACTGCCTGATTTTTAAGCAATGCAAGGATATGCCTTGTAAATCAATGACTTATATCTGTCATACAAGGGTTGTGCAGACTTATCCACATGATTGTCCAGTGCGGGGCTGGATAACCGGGGCTTTGGGGGCCGGTTGCGCGGGGTGTGCCGGGCGGTCGCAGAACCATGAAAGGCCTGCATCATTTTTAAGCAATGCAAGGATAATCCTTTGAAATCAATGGCTTGGCAATGCCATACAAAGCTTGTCCAAACTTATGCACAGGATTGTCCAGTGCTGGCAGGGATAACCGGGCGGCGTTTTTTCCGGCCTGCTTAAAAATTGTGCAGCGCAGTGGCTTTCGTTATGAATCAAGCACTTGAGGTTGTCATACAGGGCTTGTCCACACTTATCCACATGATTGTCCAGTGCCTGCAGGGATAACCCGCAGGGCGGGTGGTCAGGCCTCGATCTTCACGCCTTTCCAGAAGGCCACGCGGCCGCGGATCTCTTCGGCTTCGGGCTTCGGGTCGGCGTAGAACCACGCGGCATCGGTGTTCATCTCGCCGTCGACCAGCAGGGACAGGTAGCTGGCCTGGCCCTTCCAGTGGCAGGTGGTCTTGTGGTTGCTGAAGGTGAAGAACTCGCGCTTGAGCGCGGCTTCGGGGAAGTAGTGGTTGCCTTCGACCACCACGGTGTCGTCGCTTTCGGCGACGGTGACGCCGTTCCAGGTTGCTTTCATGGGGTTTCCTTGAGTCAAATAGGCCCGCAGCGCTCAACTGACAAGCGGCAGTAGCTATCAAAAAGAGAGCGTTGCGCCATGCTGCGGGTCGGTGCTGAATGCGGTGTTTTGGGGGAGTGCCGGCGCCGCCGGGTTCACGGCCGGGCGCGGGCCTCGGCACGATACCTGATTGGGGCCCACTGCTGTGCGTGTTTTTGTGAGGGGCGGCGCTGCGCCATGCCAGTCGCGTGCGCAACCGTCGCCCACCCGCATCTGGCTTAAAGTCCCACGCGCAGCGCCTGTGGCTCCATCCGGGGCGCGGGCCGTCTTTCCCTGCCTTTCTTTCCTACTTCCCGTCCTTCCTTCCTTCCTTCATCTTTCAGACACCACAGGAGACCCATTCATGGCTATCGACTTCAACGGCCGCGTGGCCATCGTGACCGGCGCGGGCGGCGGCCTGGGCCGCCAGCATGCCTTGGCCCTGGCAGCGCGCGGCGCCAAGGTGCTGGTCAACGACCTGGGCGGCGCGGTGGACGGCAGCGGCAGCACGGTGTCGGCCGCGCAGGCCGTGGTGGACGAGATCCGCGCAGCGGGCGGCCAGGCGCTGGCCAATGGCGCGTCCGTCACCGACTTCGCCGCGGTCGAAGCCATGGTGCAGCAGGCCATCGATGCCTGGGGCCGGGTGGACATCCTGGTCAACAACGCCGGCATCCTGCGCGACAAGTCGTTCTCCAAGATGGGCATGGCCGACTTCCGCCTGGTGGTGGATGTGCACCTGATGGGCGCCGCCCACTGCTGCAAGGCCGTGTGGCCGCACATGGTGGCGCAGCAATACGGCCGCATCGTGATGACGACTTCGTCCACCGGCCTGTACGGCAATTTCGGCCAGGCCAACTACGGCGCGGCCAAGCTCGCCCAGGTGGGGCTGATGCAGACCCTGGCCATCGAAGGCGCCAAGTACGGTATCCGCGTCAACGCCCTGGCTCCCACGGCCGCCACGCGCATGACCGAAGGCCTGATGCCGCAGGAAGTGCTCGACGCCCTGAAACCCGAAGCCGTGGTGCCCGCCATGCTGGTGCTGGCCCACGAGAGCGCGCCCACGCGCACCATCCTGTGCGCCGGTGCGGGCACGTTCGAGGCGGCCCACATCACCCTGACCGAGGGCATCCATGTGGGCATCGGCGCCGACGTGCCCGAGCAGTTGGCGGCCCGCCTGGCCGAGGTGACGGAGCGCGCCGGCGAGCAGGTACCACAAAGCGGAGCAGCACAGGGAACCAACGAAGTAGGAAAGGCTTTGGCCGCAAGGGCTTGAGTTGTGTCCGGGCACGCCAGCCTGCTCCGTGCTAAGTTCCGGGCCGACAGAAGTTGGATCGGTATAAACATATGAGCAAATTGCACGAAAGACTGGCCGCCTATCCGGCGGATGCCCTGGGAGGGATTCGCCGCGGCATCGAAAAGGAAGGCCTTCGGGTGCTGCCCCACGATGGCCTGGCCCTGACGCCGCACCCTGTGGCGCTGGGCTCGGCGCTCACGCACCCGCTGATCACCACCGACTACAGCGAGTCGCAGCTGGAGCTCATCACCAGCGCCCGCAAGGGCGTGGATGAATGCCTGAATGAGCTGACCGAAGTGCACCAGTTCGTGCACCGCACCCTGACCGACAGCGGCGGCGAGCTGCTGTGGGCCTCCAGCATGCCCTGCGGCCTGCCCACCGACGAGACCATCCCCATCGGCCGCTACGGCAGCTCCAACGTGGGCCGGGCCAAGAGCATCTACCGCATGGGCCTGGGCCACCGCTACGGCCGGCGCATGCAGACCATCTCGGGCATCCACTACAACTGGTCTCTGCCGGGGGTGGACAGCGAGCAGTACTTCTCGCTCATCCGCAACTTCCGCCGCCACGCCTTCGTGCTGCTGTATTTGTTCGGCGCGTCACCCGCGCTGTGCCCCTGCTTCGTGGCGGGGCGCGAGCACGGCCTGCAGCAGTTGCCGGGCGGGCAGGCGCTGTACCTGCCGCATGCCACCTCGCTGCGCATGGGTCGCCTGGGCTACCAGAGCGACGCTCAGGCCACGCTGGCCGTGAGCTACAACGGCCTCAAGGGCTACGCCAACTCGCTGCACGAGGCGCTGACCAAGCCCTATCCTGCCTACGAAACCCTGGGCGTGCGCAACCCCGGCGGCGACTACAACCAGCTGGGCACCAGCCTGCTGCAGATCGAGAACGAGTTCTACGGCACCATCCGCCCCAAGCGCACCGTGCGCACCGGCGAACGCCCGCTGCACGCGCTGCGCGAGCGTGGTGTGGAGTACGTGGAAGTGCGCCTGATGGACCTGGACCCGTTCGTGCCCGTGGGCATCACCGCGTCCACCATGCGCCTGCTGGACGTGTTTTTGCTGCACTGCCTGCTGTCCGACAGCCCGCCCGACACACCGGCCGAGATCGCCGAGCTCAAGCACAACCAGCACCTTACGGCCGAGCGGGGCCGCGAGCCGGGCCTGCAACTGGCGCGCAACGGCCAGAGCGTGGCGCTGGCCGACTGGGGTGCCGAGGTGCTGGCCGAGTGCGTGCCGCTGGCCGCCGCGCTCGATGCCACGCATGGCACGGCTGACTACAGCGCCGCTTTGCAGGATGCGCGTGAGCTCATGGCCGCGCCGGCCGACACGCCTTCGGCCCGTGTGCTCGACGCGATCCGCTCGGTGCACCAGAACAGCTTCGAGAACTTTGCGCGCGAGCAGTCCGTGGCCGCCCGCGATGCGCTGCTCAGCCTGCCCTGGACGGCCGAGCAGCAGGCGCGCTACCTGGCGCTGGCCGACGAATCCGTGGCCGCCCAAAAGGCCATCGAGGCAGCCGACACGCTGCCGTTCGAGGCGTGGCGCGAGCAGTACATGGCGGTCAAGGAACTGGGCTGATACGGCGGCAGCGCTGCGCCGCTGCAGCGTGTGCAGCGGCCCGGTCTGGGAATGAATGCTCCTGAATCGATAGCTGCTGGCGCCCGTCCAGCAAGCGGCAGGGGCTCAAAAAACTTGTATCCGCCCCATCGCATCCACCCCACCGGTCCATCGGTTCATCCACCCGGCAGCTGCAGCAGCGCCTCCTGCCGCCAGTACTCGGCGGCTTCCAGAAACCCCTCCCACACGCAACCGTTGCAGCCCCGGCCGCAGCAGGTCGTGGGCTCCGGCGGCGGGTTGCGCAGGGTGATGCCGGCAGACTGGGCCTGCTCCTGCAGCGCCTGGAACATGGCCTGGGCAGAGGCGCCGTCCACCGCACGGGCGGGCAGGGCGGCCGGCGGGGTGATGCGCTGCGTCACGGCCGGTGGCGGCTGGCCTTGGCCCGGCGCAGGCCGTACTGCGCGATGAACGCCAGCCCCAGCACCAAGGCGAACCAGCCCACCAGCGACGCCTGGGACATCAGATCGCGCACGCTGCTGGCGCGGGCCACGTAAGGCGCCAGCAGGATCACCAGGCCGATCAGGGCGCAGGTCACGCCCTTGAACAGCACTTCCTTGTCGGCCTTGCTGACGGGGGCTTTGCGGGGAGCGGGTGTGGGGGCGGACATGGTGGTCAAAAGCGCGGCGGCCAGAAGCAGGAAAGACCGCGATTATCCTTGGCGCCTGGCGCCCGCCGCGTGGGCAGGGCGCAGACCGCCCCGGCGCGGCCCGACAATTCCCCAGTGGCAGCCCCGGGCAATCGCCCCCGCTGCACTGACAGACAACCCCAGAGAAGAAAGAAACCCGCATGGCCATCCAGTGGTTCCCCGGTCACATGCACCTGACCAAGAAAGCCATCACCGAGCGCATCAAGGACATCGATGTGGTGATCGAGGTGCTGGACGCGCGCCTGCCGGGCTCCAGCAGCAACCCGCTGCTGGCCGAGCTCACCGGCCACAAGCCCACGGTCAAGGTGCTCAACAAGCAGGACGTGGCCGACCCGGCGCGCACCCCGCTGTGGGTGGACTGGTACAACGCCCAGAGCGACACGCGCGCCGTGCCGCTCGATGCGTCCGATCCCGCCCCCGCGCGCAAGCTCATCGATGCCTGCCACCTGCTGTCCCCCAACCGCGGCGGCATGGCCAAGCCCATGCGGGTGCTGATCTGCGGCGTGCCGAACGTGGGCAAATCCACGCTCATCAACACGCTGTCCAACAAGCGCCAGGCCAAGACGGGCGACGAGGCCGGCATCACCAAGATCGAGCAGCGCATCACGCTGGCCGACGACTTCTACCTGTGGGACACCCCGGGCATGCTGTGGCCGCGCATCATCGTGCCCGAGAGCGGCTACAACCTGGCCGCCAGCGGCGCCGTGGGCCGCAATGCCTATGACGAGGAACTGGTGGCGCTGGAGCTGCTGCGCCGCCTGCAGACACACTACGCGCCGCTGCTGGAGGCGCGCTACAAGCTCGGGCTGCCCGCCGGCACCATGGCCACGATGCAGGACGACGAGCTGCTCGAAGCCATCGGCCGAAAGCGCGGCGCGATGCTGGGCGGGGGCCGCGTGAACCTGCAAAAGACCGCCGAGATCGTGATGACCGACTTCCGCACCGCCATCCTGGGCCGCATCACGCTGGAGACGCCCGACGAGTTCGAGGCCTGGCGCGCCGCGGGCTTGGCGGAAGATGCCAAGCGCCAGGCCAAGAAGGACGCGCGTGCCAAGGCCAAGGGCAAAGGCTCGGGCGTGCGCGAGCCGTCTTCGGGCGATGCACCTTGAAGCGGTTGCACCGCGCAGAGGCTGCGAAGGCCCTGTAGCGGATGGGGCCGGTCCGCAGGACTTCCACGGGGCAGCTGCCTCAGCCGCCCAAGGCCGGTCAAACCGGTGGTGAGCCAGGGCAGGGCGGTGCTTGTCCTCTCCACCCCTGAACCTCTGCATTCACTCCCGCACCAGCCGATATAGGGAAAACCTGCTGGTCGTTGGTCATGAGATATGACATCGTACATCTGCTCGCCCGCCGCGTGATGCCCTGACTCCTGCGCTGAGGACCAGGGGCGCCACGCGCCGGTGCCGCAGCGGTGTGCACCGCCGACCCGCAGGCCATGCGGCCGCGGTGACGATAACAACAACCGGGATTTTTTCATGCGAACTTCGAGTGCCGTGGCGTGCGTGGCAGCCGCTTTGTCCCTGTGTTTTTCGGCGCCGGCCCTGGCGCAGGAGAACTGGCCCACCAAGCCTTTGCGCCTGATCATTCCCTTTCCGGCCGGCGGCAGCAGCGACCAGCTTGGCCGGTTGATGGCCAAGGAGCTAGGGCAAAAGCTGGGCCAGCCGGTGCAGGTGGAGAACACCGACGCCAAAGGCACCAAGGCCGCCGCCGGCGCCACGCCCGATGGGTACACCCTGGTGTTGTCCGGCGTCGGGACCAATGCCATCAGCCACGCGCTGAACCCGCAGCTCGACTACGACTCCCTCAAGGACTTCGTGCACATCTCCCAGCTGTCCGAAGGCCCCAACGTGCTGGTGGTGGGCGCCGCCTCGCCGCTCAAGTCGCTGCAGGAGCTGATTGCGGTCGGCAAGGCCCAGCCGGGCAAGCTGACCTACGCGCAGGTGCATGCCTCGTCGGGGCACCTGGCGATGGAGCTTCTCAAGCAAACCATCAGCACCTGCGTGGGTGGAGCTTCGGGCAGCCGCAACTGCACGACGCTGGGACTCACCGGGGTGCCGTTCACCGGGGCCAAGCCTGCGCTGGACGCGGTGATGGACAACAAGGCCGGCATGATGTTCACCAACCTCGACGCCGTGGCCCCCCATGTGCGCAGCGGAAAGCTGCGTGCCCTGGCGGTCACCAGCCTGTTCAGGAACCCGCAACTGCCCGACGTGCCCAGCATCTCGGAGGTGGGCTACCCGGGGTTCAAGGCCGTGTCGTGGGTGGGCATCTCGGCCCCCACGGGCACACCTGCCGCCGTGGTGGCGCGGCTCGAGAAAGAAATGGAAAACGCCTTCAAGGCGTCCGAGACCCGCAAGCAACTGGAGGCGCAGGGCCTGGTGGTGGTGGTCTCGCGGTCTGCGGACTACACCGACTTCATCCGCAAGGAAATCGAGCGCTGGCGCCGGGTGGTGAAGGTGGCGGGCGTTCAGACGCCCCCGTAGCGCCCTGGAATGTGTTTCAAGGCCCCGTGGTGCCTGGTGCATCAAGGGTTTTCCCTTGCCGCAGTGCGGCCGTGCCGCACGGGCGCATGACGCGGCGGGGGCGTGCGGGCCCAGGGAGGCCGACGCGGTACCTCTCAAATCTGACGGCGGTGGCTGACTCGTTGCGGCCCATGGATAGCGTTACCATGCCGCACAGGTTGTCACTGTATTGACCATGCCCCCCGCCGCCCATTCCTCCACCCGCGCCCACGACGACGTCACCAGCCAGCAGCTGGTGCGGGCCGGCTCGTGGACGGTCGCCATCACGGGCACCATGATCGCCGCGCTGCTGCTGCTCGACGAGCCCTTGCCCTGGGCCCGCGTGCTGCTGAACCTGGGCGTGGGCGTCATGGGTGCGGTGGCTGTGCTGCTGGGCCATCTGCGGCGCTGGCACCAGGCGGGCCTGGTGCTGGTGTGGGGCGTATGGGCCGTGGTGGCGGCGCTGTCGGCCAGCAACGGCGGCCTGCGCGGGCCCAGCCTGCTGAACTTCCCGGTCATCATCGTGGTCGCCGGTTGGGTGCTGGGGGCGCGCTACACCCTGTGGCTCACGGGGGCCACGGGCCTGCTGTTCATCGTGTTCGTGTGGGCCGACCTCAACAACTACATGCCCCCGGCCCGCTACGGCAACCTGGCCGCTTACGTGGCCTACCTCAGCGGCGTGCTGGCCGTGACGGCCGCCGCCACGCTGCTGTCGCGCCGCAGCTACCTGCGCCGCGTGCGCGAGGCGCAGCAGACGGCCTCCAGCCTGGCCACGCGGGACGCAGAGCTGCGCAAGCTGCTGCGCGCGGTGGAGCAAAGCCCCGAGAGCATCGCCATCACCGACCTCGAAGGCCGCATCGAATACGTCAACGCGGCCTTCCTGGCCCGCACCGGCTACGCGCAGGACGAGGTCATCGGCCAGTCCTCGTCGTACGTGTCGAACAACGGCATGACGCTGGTGCAGTGGGTGAGCCTGCGCGACACCCTGGCGCGCGGCGAGAACTGGGTGGGCGAGCAGGTCAACCGCCGCAAGGACGGCGCCGAAATCGTCGAGGCCGTGGTGGTGGCCCCCATCCGCCAGCCCGACGGCCACATCAGCCACTATGTGGAGATCAAGCAGGACGTCACCGAGCGGCGCCGCGCGGCCGCCGAGATCCACCGCCTGGCGCATTTCGACGCCCTGACCAGCCTGCCCAACCGCACCATGCTGGTCGAGCGCCTCACCGCACTGCGCTGGCGCGGCGGCGTGGGGTCGCAGCCGCTGCATGTGCTGGTGCTGCTGGACCTGGACCGCTTCACCATCTTCAACGACGCGCGCGGCAGCGAAATGGGGGACCGCCTGCTGTGCGCCGTGGCGCTGCGCCTGTCGCAGATGCTGCCCGCGCACGGCCTGCTGGTGCGCGTGGCCGGCGATGAATTCGCCATCGTGCTGCACGACCTGGGCCTGCTGCCGCCACAGGCCAGCCGCCGCGCGCTGGCCTTTGCCGAACAGTTGCAGGCCCTGCTGCTGCAGCCCATGCGGCTCGAAGGCTGCGCCGAAGAGGCGCAGCTCGGGGCCAGCATCGGCATCACCCTGTACCCCCAGAACGCCGCCGACTCGCCCCACGAGGCCATGCGCCGCGCGGGCACGGCGCTGCACCGCGCCAAGCAGGCAGGGGGCGGGCGATCCGCCTTTTTCGAACAAGGCATGGGCGAGGCGGCGGAGCAACGGTTCCAGGTGGAGCGGTCGCTGCGCCAGGCCATTGCGGCCGATGAGCTGCGCCTGTTCCTGCAGTCGCAGGTGGATGCGCAGGGCCGGCTGACCGGGGCCGAGGTGCTGGTGCGCTGGCAGCATCCGCGCGACGGCCTGCTGTCGCCCGCGGCCTTCATCTCCATCGCGGAAGAGTCCGACCTGATCGTGGGGCTGGGCACCTGGGTGCTCACCCACGCCTGCGCGCTGCTGGCACAGCCTGCGATGCAGGAGCGGCGCTTACGCCTGTCGGTGAACCTCAGTGCGCGGCAGTTCCGCCAGGCCGGGTTCATCCCGCAGCTGCGCGACATCCTGGCCACTTCGGGCGCGGACCCGTCGCTGCTCACGCTGGAAGTGACCGAAGGCCTCGTCATCGACGACTTCGACGAGGCCGTGGCCAAGATGCGCGAACTGGCCGCGCTCGGCGTGGAGTTCTCGCTGGACGACTTCGGCACGGGCTACTCGTCGCTGGCCTACCTCAAGCGGCTGCCCATCCAGGAGCTCAAGATCGACCGTTCGTTCGTGCACGAGGCGCCCACTAATGCCGACGATGGCGTGCTCGTCGAGGGTATTTTGTCGGTGGCGCGCCACTTCGGCCTGCGTGTGGTGGCCGAGGGCGTGGAGACCCGCGACCAGGCCGACTTCCTGCGCCAGCGCGCGCCCGACATCGTCTACCAGGGCTACCTGTTTGGCCGGCCCGAGCCGCAGCAAGACTGGCTGGCCCGCCTGCCGCCGGGCAACGCGGCCTGACGACGCCGCATGGCAAACGGCCCCCAGTGCCTTGGAACCTGCTCAAAGGTTCCAAGGCACTGGGGGCCGTCGTGTGTCCGGTCCCGCAGCGCGGGACGGCCGCTTGCTACTTACTTGTTCTTGTCCTTGCCGCGGGGCATCACTGCCGTCACGGGGGGCATCGGGCGGTCGGACCCGTGCGACTCCTTGGGAATCGACGTGTCCTTCTTGGGCTTCTTTGCCATCTTGTTGCTGCGCTGTTCGCCTTTGGCCATGGGTCCTCCTGTTTGGGTCTCGGTATGCGACCACTGCGCGCGATGGTACGCCACAACCGGGGCGGTCTGGAGGCAGTGGGCCGCAATCCTCCACGGACCTCAGTTCTGCCGGGTTGCCGCAGCCGTGGCTGCCATGGCTGCTGTGCCTGTGGTCACAGCCGTCACTGTCACCACGGCAGTCGCTTCCACTTCCACCAGCATGCCGTCGAGCGCAAGGCGCGGCACGGGTATCAGTGTGCAGGCGGGCGTGGGGGCGTCTTTCCACACGCCGCGCGCCGCCCGGGTCCACAGCGCCAGGCGCTCTTCGGTGTGGTCCACCACCAGCAGGGTCAGCCGCACGACGTCGTGTACCGTGGCGCCCGCCGCAGCCAGCGCGGTGCGCATGTTGCGCAGCGCCTGATCCAGCTGCGCCGCGAAACCCGCCGGCAGCTCGCCCGCCGCGTTCTCGCCGCCCTGGCCCGCCAGGTACACCGTGCGGCCGTGCAGCGGCGCCACGACCAGGTGCGAATAGCCGTTGGGCGCGGGGTCGTACAGGCCGTCCGGGTTGATATGGACGAGCTGATCAGCAGGGACTTTGGCGAGGTGCGAGGCGATGGGCGGCATGGCGGGTCCTGAGCGGGAGTGGCAAGAGCTGCTAGTATCAAACCTGAAGTTATGTTGAGGTCAAGCGCCTGCAGAAAGCCATCGCATGAAACACGAAGACGCCCTGGGCGACACACCGCTGGACATGGCGGCCGACCTGTCGGTGGGCGAGGTCGCCCGCCGCAGCGGACTGGCCGTGTCGGCGCTGCATTTCTACGAGTCGCGGGGCCTCATCGCCAGCCTGCGCAGCGCGGGCAACCAGCGGCGCTACCCACGCTCGGTGCTGCGCCGTGTCGCGGTGATCAAGGTGGCCCAGCGCATGGGCGTGCCGCTGGCGGCCATCGGCGAGGCGCTGCAGGCCCTGCCCGCGGGCCGCACGCCTACGGTGGCCGACTGGCGCCGGCTGTCGCAGCGCTGGCGCGAGGACCTGGACGAACGCATCCGCACGCTCACCGCCCTGCGCGACCAGCTGGACGGCTGCATCGGCTGCGGGTGCCTGTCGCTCAAGGTCTGCCCGCTGCGCAATGCGCAGGACACGCTCGCCAAGGAAGGACCGGGCCCGCATTTTTAATGCCGCCGAGCGTGAACTTTTGCGCGCAAACGCCGCTGCCGGGGGGCTCTGCACATTCTCGGCATGGTGCGCTGCGAGGGGCTCCCCTATGATGGCCGGGCCCCGCCGACGCGGCGCAGCACCCCGCCGGGCGCACGAGGGCGCTAGAGGGCGCTAAAGGGCGCAAGAGGGCGCCACAGGGCCCACGCCAGTTCCAACCGGAGAATGTTCATGACCATGCGGCTGTTTCGTCAATGGGGCGCATCGCTGTGCCTTGGGTTCCTGGCCGTGGCCAGCCACCTGCCGGCCAGCGCCCAGGACCTCGCTGGCGCCAAGGACCACCCGGCCGTGAAGCGGTTTGGCGGCAGCACCATCGTCGGCTACGAGGTGCGCAATTTCGAAGCGGTGGAGTTCCAGACCTCCACCTTCAAGGAGTTCGACCTGCAGACCAACAAGCGGCAATACGTGAAGCCGCCGTTGGCGCTGGAGGGCAAACTCACCCGCCTGTGGTACGAGGCGCCGGGCGCCACGCGGTCGCTGGAGCTGTACCGCAACTACGCCAACGACCTCACGGCCAACGGCTTCACCGCGCTGTACGACTCCACGCGCGACAGCGCAGCCGGCAACTACACCAACTTCCTGGCCAACTTCAGCAGCGGGCAGCGCGACTCCATCAAGAACAACCGCAGCGAATACGTGATGTACGCGGCCGATGCCGGGACCGTGCGCACCGGCACCTTCCAGAAAGGCAGCACCACGGTGCGCCTGGTGGCCATCGACTGGCCCAAGGAAGACGCGACGTACAAGTCCAAGCAGGGCGCGTACATCGCGGTGGACATCCTCGAGACCAAGGCCATGGAGCAGAACATGGTGGTGGTCAGCGCGTCCGACATCGGCAAGTCCATCACCGCCAATGGCAAGGTCGCCATCTACGGCATCCTGTTCGATACCGGCAAGGCGGACGTGAAGCCCGAGTCCAAGCCCTCGCTGGACCAGATCGCCGCCTTCTTGAAAGCCGAGCCGGCCGTCAAGCTGCACGTGGTGGGCCACACGGACAGCGTGGGCGGATTCGACAGCAACCTGGCCCTGTCCAAGCGCCGGGCCGACGCGGTGGCCGCCGTGCTGGCCAAGGACTACGGCATTGCCGGCAACCGGCTGGTGGGCAACGGCGTGGCCTCGCTGGCACCCGTGGCCAACAACGCCACCGAAGACGGCCGGGCCAAGAACCGCCGCGTGGAGCTGGTGCTGCAGTGAGGGGCCTGCTCCGGCCCCCACGCCCGCAGCACGCCTTCCTGGGGCCGGGCTACCAGCGCAGGGGCGCGGCCTCGTCGCTCCAGAAGATCCAGCGGCTGGTTTCCACATACCGCGACGTGCCGATGGCGTACGGGTCCATGCCGGCCTCGCTGCGTTCCAGCCTGGCCAGGTAACCGCCGTAGCTGGCGGCCCACAGCGTGTTGCCGTCGGGAGAAATGTCGATGCCGCTGATGGTGCTGCCGATGTGGTGGCGCCACAGCGGGCGGCCGTCGTCGCCGATGGCGTGCAGATAGCCGTCGGCGTCGCCCAGGATCACCAGTCCGGGTTCGGTGACCGAGGCGTACACGCGGCAGCTCTCGTCCAGCGGCGGTGTCTCCGCCTGATCCGGCCCTGAAGCCTGTGGCGACTGCGCAGCCACCGGGGCTATGGGCACCGACAGCGTGCTGCCCCAGTACAGGTGGCAAGAATTGGCGAACAGGCGCGTGCTGTCGTGCGAGAAGCCGGCGTGGTGCGGATAGGACGACAACGTGTCGTATTCCGCCACCACCGTCCCTTGCGCGTCGAGCAGGATGTGGCGGCTGTCCTGGTCGCCCACCGCGATGTGGCGCTCATCGCGCGACAGTGCCATGTGCAGCATGTCCAGCGCCAGCGTGGTGATGGTCTGGCCACCCACCTCGTCGTCCATCTGGTTCTTGGGCCAGGTGTAGGGGCCGTCTTCCTCGAAAGTCTGCGGGTGCAGGCGCCGCACGCCGGCGCCGCTGCCCGCAGCGGTCAGCAGGTACACCCCGGTGGGGTTGAGCAGCAGCACGCGCTGGCCGTCGTTGAAGGGGATGAGCTCATCGCAGCGCTGCCCCAGTGGCCCTGCCGTCACGGCCACTTCGGGCGGCAGCCCCTCGTTGCCACGGGGCAGGTCAAAGCGCGCGATCACCGGGCCTTCGAAGCCGCGATGCGTGGTGACCTGCTGGCCGTCGCTCTGCGCAAAGACCTGCCGGTCATGGGACCGGCCCAGGCCCCGCAGCGACGCCAGCGGCGTGTGGCCCACGCCGTGCAGCGCCACCCAGTGCGCGGCATCGTCATACGCCGGGCCGATGCGCGCCAGCACCCGGCCGTCTTCCAGGGCGATCACCGGTCCGATGAACCGGCCGGCTTTGGCGGCGCGCTGGACGTAGGCGTCCGGCGCAAACGCGAAGCGCTGGCGGAACCGGTCCCCCAGGTCTTCGTCGGCCTGGGCGTGGACCACGCGTGCGAGCTGCAGCACCGTGGGTGCGGCCTCCTTGCGCGGGTCGGAGGGCAGGGCTTCTTCATCGTCCTGCGGTTCTTGTCCACTGGGCTCGCCGTCGCTGCCTGCCACTTCCGCTGTGCCGTCCTCATCGCCAGACCGCTGCGCCTTCGCATCCATGGCCAACTGATGGGCCCGGATCGCCGCCACGTAGGCCTGTCCGTCGGCCTGCCATTGTTCAGACAAAGTCATCAGCTCCACCGGGAACACCCCAGCGTCCGGCACGTCGGGCGCCAGCGGCGGCAGCGCCAGCAAGTACACCGCAGCCTCGATGCGGCGCGCTTCGGCTTCGCGGGCCTGCTCGCGCTCATGCTCTTCGCGCAGCCGGGCCTGCACCAGCCGGTAAAAGCGCAGCAGGCGCGCCAAGTGGTCGGCAGCGCCGCGCGGCAAGGCCACGCGTGCTTCGTTCTGGCGCTGTGCGTGGGTGAACTCGACCAGCGCAGGCCCCTCGCGGGCTTCGTCCACATCGATCTGGTAGACGCTGTGGGCGTTGTCGTCGTCGTCCCCGGGGGCGGGGCTGCCGTTCTCCCAGCTGAACTTGAGCGCCCGTCCCCACGGCTCGCCGTCGTGCATGCAGGGCTGGCGCGCGCCCACCCACACCTCGCCCTGCCAGTGGCCGTTCTTGTCGCTGTCCCACCAGTCGTTGTAGCGCTCGGTGAACACGGGCAGGCTGGTGAATTCCTCGATGTGCCGGGCGGTCAGGTCGGCCTGCAGCCGCTGGTAGAGCGGGTAGCGCGCCCGGTGCTGGCCCACGGCCTTGCGCACGTAGTCGAGCACGCCGCGCCAGGCGGTCTGGCAGGCGGCCCAGGCCTCGGGGGCGGAGTCGGGCGCCAGCGCTTGCCACTCGCCGGGCTCGCCGTCGGTGTAGGGGCGGTACACCAGCGTCAGCACGGGCGTCGTTGTGACGGGCCGGCGCAGCACGGCGGCTGCCAGCCGGGGTAGCAGGCCTTGCGGGCTGCGCACCATGTCTACCGACAGGTAGAAGTCCCAGGTCTTCCAGACGGTGATGAACACGTTGTCGTCACGCTGGTCGCCATCGTCGTCCACATGCCGCTGGCAGACCGAGAAGTCGGTCTGCTGGAACCAGCCGTAGGCCTTGTGCTCCTTGTGCGCAATCACTGGGGTGCGCACCACCGCCAGGATGTTCTCCACGCTGATGGCATCGTCCGCGCACAGGTCCTGGGCCACGGGCCACTGGGCGTTGATCTCCTCGCTCGTGCGGGTGGCGCTGTCGCCCGCGCGCACGGCAGCCAGAACGCGGTCGCGGTCGAGCATGTGGTGCAGGCCGTCTTCGCCGGCGTCGATGCCATCGTGGAACTCGTCGGGGAAGATAGCCCCCACGATCTCGCTGCCAAACTCTGCGCGGTGCGCCACGCTGCGCACTTCGTCCATCAGAAACTCCACCTGCTCGGGGCCCTGCACCTGCACCGTGAAATCGTCGGTGAACAGCGCCACACGCGCCTGCAGGCCACCAGGCGCCTGCAGCGCGCCGCTGCTGCCGTCGCCCCACAGCAGGTCGTCCACCGCCAGGGCGTCACGCACATACAGCAGCGACCCGGCCAGCACCGCGTTGCGCAGGTGCGCGCTGCCCAGGACCACCAGGTGCGCTGCGTCGCCATCGTCCTCGGCCGTGAGGGCGCCGTCGATCCGCAGGCTGCCGTCGATAAGCACGAGGTACGGTGTCTCGCCCCCCGGCGCTGCGCCCGCAACCAGTGCGTGCAGCGGGTGGTTGCCGTCGAGCGCAGCGTTCAGGTGCAGCTCCGATACCGTCACATCGCCCTGCAGATAGAGCACCAGCTCCTGGTCCAGCTCGCCGGGCTCGTGCTGGAGGCGCTCGCTGATAGAGCTGTCGGCGGGCAAATGGGTGGCCACGTCGGCCAGCGGGCAAATTCGGGCAATGGGCATGGGCATAGGCGAGGGAGGGCGTCAGACCGGTACCAGGAACTGGCGGGCATGGTACATCGCTCCATCGCCCGCTGCGGCGGCAGCCGACGGCCGATGCTGGCGCTCTTCGCTCGCGGTCTTTGACGCGGCCGCGTGCGCTGTCCGCCCATTGGGGACACAATCATGTGTCGTCTTAGCATCACCACCCCATGAGCCAAAATCCTCCCGCCTTTGAAGTCCTGCCGCGCGACCTGTCGGCCTATCGCCAGGGCAATGTCGGTATCGACTACGTGCACCGTTTCGAATCCGGCCAGCCCGGCCCCCACGTGCTGATCAACGCACTGACCCACGGCAACGAGATCTGCGGCATGGTGGCGGCCACGCATCTGCTCGACAGCGGCGTGCGCCCCCGCATCGGCACGCTCACCATCAGCTTTGCCAACGTGGCGGCGTACGAGTCGTTCGACCGCGCCCGCCCGTTCGAGAGCCGCCAGCTGGTGCACAACCTCAACCGCATCTGGTCCGCCGCCGAGCTCGACGGCACGGCCGAGAGCCCCGAACTGCTGCGCGCCCGCGCCCTGCGCCCCGTGGTGGCCGCGGCCGACCACATTCTCGACATCCACTCCACCAGCCAGGACGTGGAGCCCTTCTGGGTCTACCCGGCCTACCAGCGCAATGCCGATGTGGCGTTGTCCATCGGCCGCCCGCCGGTGCACCTGGTCATGCCCAGCGGCCTGGGCTCGGGCACGCCACTCATCCAGCATGGCCTCCACGGCCAGGCCGACAGCCAGGGCGTGGCCTTGGTGGTCGAATGCGGACAGCACTTCCTGCAGTCCGCGGCCGACATGGCCACGGCGGTAGCGCTCGATTTCCTGGCCCACTTCGGCCTCATCGATGCGCCTGCGGGACGCCCGGCGCCCGGCCCCCAGCGCCGCTACGAGCTGCTGGAGACCTGCATGGTGCGCACGCCCGACTTTCGCTTTGCGCGTCCCATCCAGGGCTTTGAAGTGTTTGCCAAGGATGAACTCATCGCCACCGACGGCCCGCACGAGATTCGCGCGCTGTGCGACGACTGCACGGTGCTGATGCCCACGCGCGAGCCCATCGTGGGGCGCGAGGCCGTCTACCTGACACGGCCGATCTGAGGGCGCGCTGCCAGCGCTGTCCACGCAGCGGTCTGCCTGTGCCTCCTGTGCTGTGCGGCGTTGGGGCAGCACGGGCATGCAGTGCATCGGAGTGCCGTCTCGCCGGAAGGGGCTTGCGCGCTGGGGCACGGGCCGTGGGCTGCGCGCGGCCACACGGCTCTGCAGGCCGCCTGTGAAGCGCCCGTCGGCGGATGCTGCCAAGTCCGGCATTGAGGTCAGGTTCGGTTCCACCGATGCATGACTCATAAAAAACCTGCTTCTTGAATCGTGCCTGCAGCCGCACATTCAAGCCTTGTTCAACCACGACAAGGTACCCATGAAGCGATTGATGTTCGTCCATTCACTGCTGAATGCGCTGCGCGGCCAGGTGCTGCAACGGGTCTGGCAATGGTCGCAACGGTACGGTGCATTGCGTGCACCGGCACAGGTCCCCCTGCGGGTCCCTGCATCCCAGCGTGACAACACGCGCCGCCGCTACCG
Organism: Acidovorax sp. NPDC077693; assembly: GCF_044542805.1. NCBI lineage: Bacteria > Pseudomonadati > Pseudomonadota > Betaproteobacteria > Burkholderiales > Comamonadaceae > Acidovorax > Acidovorax sp. NPDC077693. The sequence continues at coordinate 135,327 of NZ_JBITVD010000005.1, forward strand.
CTACCGCGATTGAAGCGGCGGGCCTGCGGCCCGCCTTCGCCATGCCGTCTGGCACGACCCCATGCGTCCTGAACAACCACCACATCGACAAGGAAGAACCATGCGCAGCTATTCCCACAACAGCCCCGAAGCAGCGGCCCGTATCGTCGCCCTGCTGCTGATATCCGACGGCAACGTCAGCCGCCAGGAGCTGGAGGCCCTGTACGGCCAAGACATCGAGCGGCAAATCGGCTTGGCACCCGGCGGATTCGCCCAGGTGCTCAACACCCTGTGCGAAGACCTGCTGATGGCCGCACACGAGCGCCGCGTGCTCACCGGCAGTATCGACCAGGCCACGCTGGACGCCGTCATGGCGGAGGTGACGGAGCCGGACCTCCAGCACAAGGTGCTGTACTTTGCCGACGCCGCCGCCATGGCGGACAGCCACGTGGCCGCAGAAGAAGCCTGGATCATGCGCGCGGCGCTGACGCAGTGGCGTGTCAGCAAGCTGCCAGCGCAGGGCTGAAGCATGCGTGGGGCGGGCTGCAGCGGCCCGTCGATGGCCCCCGTCACCGCCGTCATGCCCCGCTAAGCGCTGCGCGCAGAGTCCACCATCTGCCGAACCAGCGGGTGGTGCTGCCCGCGGCGCGACCAGATGGCATGCACCTCTTCGCTGATGCCGGGGCAGTCGCCCAGCATGCGCAGGCCCCGCACCAGCCCCACATCCTGCGCCCCCAACTGGCTGACCGGAAACACGCCCAGCCCCCGGGCGGCGAACACGGCCAGCAAGGCGCTGTCCTCGAACTCGCCCACGATGCGGGGCCGCACACCGATGTCCTCGAACCAGTGGTCCAGCGTGGCGCGCAGCGGCGAATGGGCGGTGGGCAGCAGCACCGGCAGGTCCTGCAGCGACTGCGGAAAGTGGTCGCGCGCAGATTTGCGCACCAGCGACGCCGGCCCGTACCACTGCAGGGCAGAGCGCGCGATGCGTTCGCTGGACAGGCGCTGGTTCGGGTTGCGCGGCGCCGCCTGCCCGGCCAGCACCACATCGAGCTGGTGCAGGGCCAGCTCCGACAGCAGCTCGTCAAACTCCCCCTCGTGGCACACCAGGCGCAGGTGGGGTGTGCCCAGCACCGGCTCCAGCAAGGCATGCGCCGCCAGCTTGGAGATGCCGTCCGACAGCCCCACTGACAGCCGCGCCACCTTGGCACTGGCGGCTTCGCGCACCTCGTCCGGAATGCTCTGGCCCAGCTGAAAGATTTCTTCGGCCCGCGCATAGGCCGCCTGGCCCGCCTCGGTCAGCGCAACACCGCGCCCGGACGGCTTGAGCAATTGGTGACCCAGTGCCTTTTCAAGATCGCGCACCTGGGCGCTGATGGTCTGCACCGCCATCTCCAGCCGGTCTGCGGCGCGGGCAAAGCCACCCTCCTTGGCAACCATCCAGAAGTAGTAGAGGTGGCGGTAGTTCAGCATGGGGTTCGCGGATCGAAAAAACCGAATACTAGGTTCGACCGGCCCGAATGTCCATGCATTCGCCTTCTGCGGACCACCACGCTCGCAGCCGGGGCTGCGCCACCGCGTTCTACGTCAGCAGCCGGTCCAGCAGCCGCGCCACATGCACCGCATCGCGCTGCGCGCCGTCCGCGATCTGGTGCCGGCAACTGGTACCGTCCGCCACCACGATCGCATCGGGGTTCTTGCGCACGGCGGGCAGCAGCGCGGCTTCGGCCATCTGCATCGAGACCTCGTAGTGCGATGCCTCGTAGCCGAAGCTGCCGGCCATGCCGCAGCAGGAGCTTTCGATGAGCTCGGGCTTGGCGTCAGGGATCAGGCGCAGCACCTCCAGGATGGGGGGCACGGCGCCGAAGGCCTTCTGGTGGCAGTGGCCGTGCAGCAGGATGGGTCGGCCTGCGGGCTGGAGGGATGGGGCGAAGCGCCCTGCCTTGGCTTCGCGGGCGAGGAATTCTTCAAACAGCATGGCCTGTTGGGACACCGTCACGGCCTTGTCGCCCAGGCCCATCACCAGGGCCTCGTCGCGCAGGGTGAGCAGGCATGAGGGCTCCAGGCCCACGATGGCGATGCCGGCCCGGGCCAGGGGCAGCAGGGCGTCGATGAGCGCACCGGCGCGCGCCTTGGCTTCATCGACCATGCCGGTGGCCAGGTACGTGCGGCCGCAGCAGTGGTGGCCGCGGGCCTTCTCCACGGTGTGCAGCACATACCCAGCCGCATGCAGCACGCGCGCGGCGGCCAGAGCGTTCTCGCTCTCGAAAGTGCCGTTGAAGGTGTCCACGAACAGCACGGCTGTTTTGCGGCCAGCCTGGGCGGCGGCGATGGTGTCGGCCCGGCTGCTGAACAGCGCCTTGTCGTGGCTGCGCCAGAAGGTGTCGCTGCGCCATGCGGGCAGCGAGCGTTTGGCGGAAAAGCCCAGCAGCTTTTCGCCCAGCCAGGCGGCACCGGGCACGGTGTTGCGCAGGTTGAGCAGCCAGGCGAAGTGGCTGGCCGTGCGCGCGTAGCCGGGCAGGTGGGCCACCAGCCTGTCCTTCAGGGTGTGGCCGTGGCGGCGCTTGTAGTGGGCCAGGAACTCGACCTTCATCTTGGCCATGTCCACGCCCGTGGGGCAGTCGCGCTTGCAGCCCTTGCACCCCACGCACAGGTCCATGGTGTCGTGCATCGCCTCGCTAGTGAAGGCGTCGGGCCCGAGCTGGCCCGACACGGCCAGGCGCAGGGTGTTGGCGCGGCCGCGGGTCAGGTGCTGCTCGTCGCGTGTCACGCGGTAGCTGGGGCACATGGTGCCGGCGTCGAACTTGCGGCAGTGGCCGTTGTTGTTGCACATCTCCACGGCCTTGGCGAAGCCGCCGGTCACGTCGCCGCCGGTGCCGGGGGCGGTGGTCACCTCGGTCACCGGGTCGGCCTGCACGTTCCAGGCTGACCAGTCGAGCACGGGCGTGAGGGGGATGCGCTTGTACGGCTTGGGCGCCGTGGCGGGCGCGAAGCGGAACAGCGCGCCGTCGTCCATCTTGGGCGGGTCGATGATCTTGCCGGGGTTGTACAGGCCGACCGGGTCCAGGTGGTTCTTGATGGCGCGAAACGCCTCGTTGATCGCGGGGCCGAACTGCCATTCGATCCACTCTCCGCGGCACAGGCCGTCACCATGCTCGCCGCTGAAGGCGCCCTTGTATTGGCGTACCAGGGCGCTGGCCTCTTCGGCAATCGCGCGCATCTTGGCGGCGCCATCGGTGCGCATGTCGAGGATGGGGCGCACGTGCAGCGTGCCCACCGAGGCATGCGCGTACCAGGTGCCGCGGCTGCCGTATTTGGCGAAGACCTCGGTCAGGCCGTCGGTGTACTCGGCCAGGTGTTCGAGCGGCACGGCGCAGTCTTCGATGAAGCTCACGGGCTTGCCGTCGCCCTTCAAGCTCATCATGATGTTCAGACCCGCCTTGCGCACCTCCCACAGGTTCTTCTGCGGGGCTTCATCGGGCATCTTGACCACGCTGCCGGGCATGCCCAGGTCTCCCATCAGCTCCACCAGCTGGCGCAGCTGCGGCAGCAGGGCAGCCTTGTCCGCGCCCGAAAACTCCACCAGCAAGATGGCCTCGGGCTTGCCGATGAGGGCCGTCTCCACCGTGGGCCGAAAGGCCGGGTTGGCCAGCGCCAGTTCGATCATCGTGCGGTCCACCAGCTCCACCGCCGTGGGGCCGAGCTTGACGATGTGCTGCGCCGAGTCCATGGCCTTGTGGAAGCTCGGGAAGTTGACGATGCCCAGCACCTTGGCGCGCGGCAGCTCGCTGAGCTTGAGCGTCAGGCTGCGCGTGTAGGCCAGCGTGCCTTCGGAGCCGATGAGCAGGTGCGCCAGGTTCACGCTCCCATCGGCGGTGTAGGGTTTTTCGCTCTGGTTGTCGAAGATGTCGAGGTTGTAGCCCGCCACGCGGCGCATCACCTTGGGCCAGCGCTCGGCGATCTCGCTGCGGTGCTGCAGGGCCAGGGCGTGCACATGCTGCGCAATGGCGCTGGCGCGCGGGCCCAGTGTGGCCAGCGGGCCGAAGTCCACCAGCTCGCCATCAGACAACCAGGCACTCGCACCCAGCACGTTGTGCACCATGTTGCCGTACGCGATGGAGCGCGAGCCGCAGGAGTTGTTGCCCGCCATGCCGCCCAGCGTGGCCTGGGCGCTGGTGGATACGTCTACGGGGTACCACAGGCCGTGGGGCTTGAGCTGGGCGTTGAGGTGGTCGAGCACGATGCCCGGCTCCACCGTGACGGTGCGGGCCTCGGCATCGAGCGCCAGCACCTTGCGAAAGTGCTTGCTGTTGTCGATCACCAGCGCCGCGCCGGTGGTCTGGCCGCACTGGCTGGTGCCGCCGCCGCGCGGCAGCACGGGGACCTTCAGCTCGCGCGCGATGTCGATGGCCACCGCGATGTCGCGCTCGGTGCGCGGCACCAGCACGCCGGCCGGCATGATCTGGTAGATGGAGGCATCGGTTGCGTAGCGCCCGCGCGAGCCGGCATCGAACAGCACCTCGCCCTCGGTCTCTGCGGCCAGGCGCCGCGCCAGCGCCTCGCAGGTCTCGTTGGGGGGCAGGGTGGTACCGGCTGGCTGCAGGGTGCTGGCGGGTTCGATGCGCATGGGAAGGGGGTCCTAGGTGGGGGCTTGGCGTCTCAATGGATAGATCTCGCCCGCGCGCAGCAGCTCCAGCACGGTGTCGCGCTTGCGCTGCACGTGGGCCACCAGCACGCGGCGCATGGCCTCGGCGTCGTGCGCGGCCAGGGCTTCGATCATCTGTTCGTGCTCGGCCACGGCCAGCTTCCACTTGGCCTCGTTCTGGTTGGTGCGAAAGCGCAGCGACTGCACGCGGGCGTTGATGGAGCGGTAGGTGGCCGTGAGCACCGGGTTGTTCGCCGCCTCGTTGATGGCGGTGTGGATGCTGGCGTTGATGCGGTAGTAGCCCGACAGGTCGCGCCGCGCGAAGCAGGCCATCATTTCGTAGTGCAGTGCACGCAGCTCGGCCAGCTCGGCGTCGCCGATGCGCTGGGCCGCCAGTTCACCCGACATGCCTTCGAGCGTGGCCAGCACCTCGAAGGTGTTGACCACGTCGGCCTCGGTCAGCTTGACCGCCACCGCGCCGCGGTTCGGCAGCAGGTCCACCAGGCCTTCGGCGCCCAAGAGCTTGATGGCCTCGCGCAGCGGGGTCCGCGACACGCGCAACTGCTCGCTCAGCTCGCGCTCGTTGAGCTTGGCGCCGGGCGCAATGTGGCCCTCCACCAGCATGGTGCGCAGGCGCGCGGCGACCTGGTCGTGCAGCGCGAGGCGGGAGATTTCGATGATTTCAGCCATGGTGTGATTGGTGATTTGAATTTTGCATGCAAAAAATTACCCGAACAATCCTGCTGATTAAGGGTATACCCGCATGCAATGGCAGTTTTTGCATGCAAAACTGAAAAAAGAAAGGACGCTCCATGCTGCAACTCGACTTTCACCCTACGGGCCGCCACTTCCTGCAGATCCCGGGCCCGAGCCCGGTGCCAGACCGCATTCTGCGGGCGATGAGCCTGCCCACCATCGACCACCGGGGGCCGGAGTTCGGTGCGTTGGGACTCAAGGTGCTCTCGGGCATCCAGAAGATCTTCCAGACCCGCCACCCGGTGGCGATCTACCCCGCATCGGGCACCGGCGCCTGGGAAGCGGCCCTCGCCAACACCCTGAGCGCGGGCGACCACGTGCTGATGTTCGAGACCGGGCACTTCGCCTCGCTGTGGCAGAAGATGGCCACGCGCCTGGGCATCTCCACCGAGTTCCTGGCCTGGGAGGGCAAGGACGAACACCTGCCCCTGGCCGGCGGCTGGCGCCGGGGTGTGCAGGCCGACCTGATCGAGGCGCGCCTGCGCAAGGACACCGAGCGCAGGATCAAGGCGGTGTGCGTGGTGCACAACGAGACCTCCACGGGCGTGACCTCCGACATCGCTTCGGTGCGCAAGGCCATCGACGCGGCAGGCCACCCCGCGCTCTTGATGGTGGACAGCATCTCGGGCCTGGCCAGCGCCGACTTCCGCCACGACGAGTGGGGCGTGGACGTGACCATCAGCGGGTCGCAAAAGGGCCTGATGCTGCCGCCGGGCATCAGCTTCAACGCGCTGTCGCCGCGTGCGCTCGAAGCCGCAAAGAAGGCCACGCTGCCCCGTGCCTTCTGGGCCTGGGACGAGATCGTGGAGATGAACAAGGACGGCTACTGGCCCTATACGCCCAACACCAACCTGCTGTACGGCCTGTCCGAGGCGCTGGATATGCTGCTGGCCGAGGGCCTGCCCAACGTCTTCGCGCGCCACCAGCGCTGGGGTGCGGGCGTGCGTGCCGCCGTCAACGCCTGGGGCCTGCCCATCCAGTGCGCCGACCCGGCGGTGTATTCGCCGGTGCTCACCGGCGTGATCACGCCCGAGGGCGTGGATGCCGATGCCCTGCGCCGGCTCATCCACCAGCGGTTCGATTTGTCGTTGGGCACGGGCCTGGGCAAGCTCAAGGGCCGCATGTTCCGCATGGGCCACCTGGGCGACAGCAATGACCTCACGCTCATCGCCATGGTGGCGGGCGTGGAGATGGGGCTCAAGCTCTCGGGAGTGGCCTTGGCCGGCAGCGGCGTGCAGGCCAGCATGGACTACTTCGCCAGCCATGCGGCGCCCGCAGCGTTGAAGAAGGCGGCCTGAGCCTGCGGCTTTCGTTCGGCCTTGTTCTGACATATGGACCGGCCGGCGCCCGCGGGAGGTGCCGGCTGCTGAATGTGCGCATTTCCGCTCCCGCTGGCGGCCTGCCGAGGCCGCAGCGCATCGACCGATCCCGTGTTTTCCAGTCCCCACCGCCCGCCGTGCACTGCACGCGCGCCGCAGGGGCCTTGGCTTTGCTGAGTTCATTCAACCCGGCCCGCACCGACCAGGGCCCACGAAGGAGACAAGCGATGATGAAAAGACGTTCCCTGATCCAGTCCGCTGGCGCGGCGGCGGCCTCGCTCGGCGCCCCGCGCCTGTTTGCGCAGGAGTGGCCCACCGGCCCGGTGCGCATCGTGGTGGGCTTTCCGCCCGGCGGCGGCACCGATGCGCTGGCGCGGGTGGTGGCGGTCAAGTTGTCGACCTTGTGGAAGCAGTCGGTCATCGTGGAGAACAAGGCGGGTGTGGCCGGCGTGCTGGCGGCCGAGTACGTGGCGCAGCAGCCCAGCGACGGCAGCACGCTGCTGATGGCGCACATCAACAGCCATGCGCTCGCGCCCAGCCTGCAGCCCAAGCTGCGCTACGACCCGCAAAAGGACTTTGTGCCCATCGTGATGGTGGGTGTCACGCCCAACCTGCTGATCGCGGGCCCGGCGCAAAAGGCGCTCACGGTGAAGGAACTCGTGGCCCTGTGCAAGGCCAACCCGGGCAAGGTGACCTTTGGCTCCGCAGGCCCGGGCTCTGCGCAGCACCTGGCGCTGGAGATGTTCAAGCTGCAGGCGGGTGTGGATGCCTTGCACGTGCCCTACAAGGGCAGCGGCCCCGCGCTGGCCGACCTGATGGGCAACCAGATCCAGTATTGCTTTGAAACCATGACCTCGGCCACGCCGCATGTCAAAAGCGGCAAGGTGGCGGCGGTGGCGCAGACGCGCACCAAGCGCGCCAAGGGCCACCCGGGCGTGCCCACCATGCAGGAACAGGGCTTCGAGGGTTTCGAGGCCACGACCTGGTATGGCCTGGTCGGCCCCGGCAAGCTGGCGCCCGGTATCGCGGACAAGATCAACCACGACGTGAACACCGTGCTGGCCATGCCCGATGTGCAGGAGCGCATGGACACCTACGGCGCCGAGGATGGCGGCGGCACGCGCGACAAGTTCAAGGATTTCATCGCCACCGAGATTGCCAAGTGGGGCAAGGTGGTGAAGGATGGCAATGTGAAGGTGGAGAGTTAAGTTAAGTGACCCCCTGAGTCGCTTCGCGCCTCGGGCCCTTGCACGGTGGCACGGGCCTGGGCTGCGCTTTTTGTAGGCTGCGTGCGATCGCAAAATACTGGGATGAATCAGATGCAGACAGACAAAGACCCGACCCGCGGATTGACCCATGCCCTGGTGGCAGCCTGGCAGGCAGGCCAGACCACCAGCGCCCTGCCGTGGACCGGGGCGCTGGACGATGCGGCTGCGGCCTACGCGGCGCAGGAGGCGGTGGCCCAGGGCATGGGCTGGTTTCCGGCAGGCTCCGCGCAGCACTGGAAGTCCGGCGGGCCCCATCGCCAGGCGGTGCTCACGCATGCGCCGCTGCCGCCCGCGGGCGTGCGCACCAGCCCGGCCGACTATGGGGACATGCGGTTCCACACGCCGGGCATCGAGGCCGAAATCGCGCTGCGCCTGGGCCGGGCCGTGTCGCCCGAACAAGCCGCGGCCATGACGCCGGCCACCGCGGGCCCATGGGTCGATGCGATGGCCGTGTCGATCGAGATCGTGGATTCGCGCTGGCAGGAAGGCGGCGACGCGCCCGCGCTGCTGCGCCTGGCCGACCTGCAGTCGCACGGCGCGCTGGTGCTGGGCGAGTGGGTGCCCTACGCGGCGCGGGACTGGGCCGCGCAGCCGTGCGAGGTGCGCATCGGCTCGCAGGCGCCGGTGGTGCGCCAGGGCACGCACCCGCTGGGCGATCCGGCCTGGCTGCTGCCGGTGTGGCTGCGCCACCTCACACGCAGCGGTGCGACCGTGCCTGCGGGCACGGTGGTGACGACGGGGTCCTGGGTGGGGTTGCTGCAGGCCCAACGGGGCGACAGCGTTGTGGTGTCTTTCGACGGTGTGGGCAGCGCCACGGTCCAGCTGTAGCTGCGCGCCGGCGCTGGCCCGCAGGCTTGGCTGGTGCAGGCCGTGCCGCGGTCCCTAGAACGACGAGCCGGGCTGCGCCAGAAAGGCGGTTTCCTGGGGCGTTGAATTGCGGCCCAGCGCCGCGTTGCGGTGCGGGTAGCGGCCAAAGCGCGCCAGGATTTCCTGGTGGCGCTGCTCGAACTGCAGGTTGTGCTCCAGCCCCGGCTGGCTGAACAAAGCCATGGCCTGCGCGTGGATGGTGAGCGACTCGCTGTGCATGTAGGGCATGTAGGCAAAGGCGCGCTGCTCCACGGGCAGCTCGGCATCGCGCCGGCTGGCCACCAGCTCCTGTGCGAGCGTCAGGGCCTGGGCATCCTGTGCAAACGCCAGGGCCGAGCCGCGGTGGATGTTGCGCGAGAACTGGTCCAGCACCAAGATCTCCGCCAGCCGGCCCCGGGCGCTGTCGCGCCAAGTCCAGAGTTCTCCCAGTCGCGCGGCCTCCCACGTGGCGCCAAAGCGGGTGCGGATCAGGTCGTCGACCTTGTCGTCCTGCGCGAAGTGCTGGGCTGGGCTGAGTTCTTCGAACCAGAACCGCAGGATGTTTTCTGAAGGCATAGGGGGCAAAGGCTAGTCGTTGAAAAGGGCGGTTGGCGCTGTTTCAGCAGACCACCGTGGCTGTGAAAAGCAGCCCACGGCGGCGCGCCTTGGGGCGCCGCCGCAGCGTGAGTGCGGCCTGCCGCAGCCCGCCCTGGTGAGCCTCTTACTTTTGCGCGTCCTTGTCCAGCCGGATCTTGCCGTCGCGCACGTACTGGTTGAACTGGTCGCGCGGGATCGCCGCGGAGCCGACGGCGTCGTTGTCGGCGGTCCAGCTCAGCGTGGTGCTGTCCTTGGCGGGCTCAAGCTCCACAGGGCCCTTGGGGATGGTGAGCGGTGCTCCGTCGCCCGGGGTGTAGGTGACGTGGCCTGCAATGGTGGCGTGTTGTGTCATGCGATCTCCTTGCGCGGCGCGTGCCGCAGTGCTGATCGCCCATTGCACTGCGACGCGGTCTGCGTGGCTGTAAGACCGCGCCCTGCGTGGGCGCGGGCCGCGTTCCAGCGTTGTGCTGTGGGGTGGCTGGCCGGTCAGGGCGGCACCACCGCCTGCGTACGCTCCTGCCGCACCAGGTACAGCCCGCTGCCGATGATGATGGCGCCGCCCAGCAGCGTGGAATAGCCCGGCACCGTCTGCCACAGCACCCAGTCCAGGCCCATGCCCCAGGCCAGGGCCGTGTATTCGAACGGCGCCACCACCGACGCCTGCCCGTGGCGGAAGGCCTCGGTGATCGCCAGCTGCCCCAGAAAGCCTGTGACGGCGAGGCCCGCCACCAGCGGCCAGTGCGCCCGGTCCACACCCACCCAGCCGGGCCAGGCCAGTGCGCCCGCGCCCAGGGCCAGGAGCGTGGTGGTCCAGAACACCAGGCTGGCGCTGGAGTCGGTGCGGGTCAGCACCCGCCCCGTGATGGCCGACACGGCGTACCCGCAGGCGGCGCCCAGCACTGCGAGTGCCCCCAGCGTGAAGAACGCATCCTGGCTGGGCCGCAGCGCCACCAGCACGCCGACCATGCCGAGCGCAATGGCCACCCAGTGAGCGGCGCGCACCTTCTCGCGCAGCACCACGGTGGAGAGCGCGGTGATGAGCAGCGGCGCAATGAAGAACAGCGTGTAGGCCTCGGCCAGGCCCAGCTCCTTGAGCGCGTAGGCGAACAGCCCCAGCATCGAGATGTTGAGCACGCCGCGCAGCAGGTGCAGCGGCCAGCGCACCTTGAGCAGCCCGCGCACCTCGCCGCGCCACAGCACGTACAGGGCGACCAGCGGCAAGGCCGCCCAGCCGCGCAGCGCCGCCACCTGCATGGCGGGGTAGCTGGCCGACAGCGTCTTGAGCAGCGCGTCCATCAACGAAAAGCACCCCACCGCCAACACCATGGCGATGATGCCGCGCAGGTTGCCGGAGGCCTCGGCCTGCGCTGCGGTGGCGTCGTTGTCGGCGGCAGGGGCTTGCAGCGTGCCGGGTTCGCGGGCCTGGCTCATGGGCACAGCGCCCCGTGGCTGCTGGCGGCGCAGGGCGCTTCAGGCGCCCGAGAATCCCGGCGCACAGTGCGCGTGGAATGGGGCATCGCTGCCGTGTGGCTTTGGGGACGTGCGCGCTGCGCTGGTTGGCGGTGCATGGGACTGCCGGCGGCATGCGGGTGCTGTCTGCGCATGCCGAAGGCCCGTGTGGAGGAGGGCCAAAAAGTGTAGCGCACGCGCGGGCCGCTGCAGCCGCCCGCGTGGCGGGTTCCGCGCGCTCAGTCGTCTTCGCGCCGGGGTTGTGTGGAGGTGCGCGCCATCCGGTCGTGCAGCATCGGCATGGCCCACAGCACCAGCAGCGCCAGCAGCGTGCTCAGCACGGCCGTGGTCTCGCGGCCGAGGCCGGCCGCCACGCCGATGGCGGCGGTGAGCCAGATGCCCGCCGCCGTGGTCAGCCCCTTGACCTGGCTTTCGGCATCGCCCTTGAGGATGGTGCCGGCGCCCAGAAAGCCCACGCCCGCGATGATGCCCTGCAGCACCCGGCTGTTGTCGGCCGGCTCGATGCCCGCCTGCTGGGCCACCAGCACGAACAGGGCCGCCCCCATCGACACCAGCATGTGGGTGCGCACGCCGGCCGCCTTGCCCGCGTGTTCGCGTTCCCACCCGAGCAGGCCGCCCAGCACGCCCGCCATTGTCAGGCGCACGACGATGCGTGTGGCCTGGCCCACGTCGGTGACGTCCGAAAACTCGGACGCCACCGTGCTGGTGATTTCGTGCCAGATATCAGCCATGGGAGCGGTCCTTGGATGCGGCGATCAGAGCGGCGGGCGACTGCGTGCACGGGCACGGTGAACGCAGCGACGTCAGTGGACACGGTGGGCTGGCAAGAGCATGCATGGTGCAGGGTTGGGGTAGGTAGGGGTTAGCGATGAGGGGGCCGGCTGGGCCACCGTCCGGGCACTGTGCGCCTTGCCGCGGCAGCCGTCTACAGGCGACCTACCGCCCGGCGGGTAGGACACAGCCGACGCCGCCAGTCACGCAGGCCCCGTGTTGAACAAAAAAATGGCAAAAATATGCCTCTACCGCTCGCCAGTAAAGCGCCAGCAGCTATTAAAAACGGAGCGTTTCAATCACGCTCGGACACTGCGCGCATCAGGTCTTACATCCTTGTTCGCCAGGTCCGGGTCGCACCGCTTGCATGGCACCCTGCTGCGTGCCACGATGCGCGGTGGGCCCCCACGCCGCCGTTTGCCCAGGCCGCCGCCCCTGGGGCCTGGCGCGGCCCGGTGAGGAGTTCACCATGACCCCGCAGCGCATCGTCCTGATCCAGGGACACCCCGACGCCAGCGCGCCCCATCTGTGCCATGCCCTGGCGCAGGCGTACGCCCAAGGCGCCACCAGTGCCGGCCACGCGGTGCGGCACATCGACGTCGCCGCCATCGACTTCGCCCTGCTGCGCAGCCAGCACGAATGGGAGCTGGGCTTGCTGCCGGCCCGGCTCAAGCCTGCGCAAGAAGACATTGGCTGGGCGCAGCACATCGTCCTTTTCTTTCCGCTGTGGCTGGGCGACATGCCGGCCTTGCTCAAGGGCTTTCTGGAGCAAGTGGCGCGGCCCGGCTTTGCTTTCACCACCGAGGGCAGCAACCCGTTCGGCCGCAAGGGGCTGACGGGCCGCAGCGCGCGCGTGGTCGTGACCATGGGCATGCCGGCGCTGGTGTACCGCTGGTACTTCCGGGCGCACAGCGTGAAGTCGCTGGAGCGCAACATCCTGGGCTTTGTGGGCATCGCCCCCGTGCACGAGACCCTGGTGGGCAGCGTGGAGCAACTGGGCGACTCCGGGGTGGCCAAGTGGAAGGCGCGCATGCAGGCGCTGGGTGCGAAGGCCGCGTAGGGCCATCGCCTAGGGCCGGGCTGCTCCCGGCAGGTCTTTTGAAAGGTCTTCCGGAAGCTCGTCGCAGCGCTGCCAGGGCAGCACCGCCAGCAGGCGCTCCCAGTCGGCCGTGGGGGCTGCGCGCAAGGCATTCCCGTTGTGATTGCCGTTGCCTTTGCCGCCATCGTCCACTGCGACGGGGCTGCCGGGCAGGGCCGTCGGCCACTGCAGTCCGCTGTCGAAGGTCATGTGCAGCCCGCTCACCGGGTGCGGCACCGTGAGCTGCCACGCATGCAGCCACAGCCGCTGCTGGCCCAGGCGCTCGGCCCACCAGCGGTTGATGGGGCCCTTGCCATGGGTCGCATCGCCGATGATGGGGTGCGCCAGGTGCTTGAGGTGGCGGCGGATCTGGTGGCGCCGGCCTGTGGTCGGTATGGCCTCGACCAGCGATGCGCGCGTGCTGGCAAAGCGGGCGTCGCTGGGCTCGGGCAGCGTGAGCTGTGCCAGGCGCTTGAAGCGCGTGTGGGCCTCCTGCACCGCGGCATCGGCCGGCGCGTCATCGGGCTTGAGCGCGTGGTCCACCTCGATGGCACCCGGCGCCCAGCCGCGCACCAACGCCAGGTAGCGCTTGTGCGTGGCCTGGTGCTCGAAAGCCTGTGACAGCGCGCGCGCCGCATCGCTGTGCAGCGCCATCACCAGCACGCCGCAGGTGCCCTTGTCCAGCCGGTGCACGGGGAACACGTGCTGGCCCAGTTGGTCCCGCAGGGTCTGCATCACAAAGCGCGTCTCGCCCGCGTCCAGCCCCGTGCGGTGCACCAGCCAGCCAGCGGGCTTGTAGACGGCCACCAGGTGCTCGTCGCGCCAGAGGATGTGCAGGGGAGGGTGCATGAAAGAGGCCGGGCCGGTGGCGCAGGCCGAATGAGGGAAGGCGCGCATTGTGCAGCACGCCGGGCGTACCTACACTGCGGCGATCAAGTGTATGCAAAGGATTGCTGCGTATGTCGGCCGGAGACTGGAAAGACATGTATGCCGCCGCCCTGGCGGGCGACCTGGCGCTGGTGCGCCACCACATCGGCGCGGGCGTGAACCCCAACTACCAGCACCCCGAGATCCTGTGCACCCCGCTGGTGGCGGCCCTCATCCACGGGCACGATGCCATCGCGCACTACCTGCTCGACCACGGTGCAGACCCGCAGCTGCGCTCGGAGTTCGACGGCATGACGCCGCTGCAGGCGGCCCGGCGCCATGGGCGCGCAGAGTTCGTCACGCTGCTGCGCGAGCGCGGTGCGAGGGAGGTCAAGACCCCCTTCTGGTGGCGCTGGCTCCCGGTGTAGACGCCCCCTGAGTCGGATGCGGTGCAGACGATTCAGACGCCAGCCGCTTCCTTCGCGCGCATCTTGGCGGCGATGTATTCGCCGTGCGTCACATGCAGCAGGCCGGCCACCTTGCTGATGGTGTGCATCTCGTTCTCGTCCAGGCGTGCGTCGGCGTACGCCACCTGCCACATGGCTTCGACCAGTTGCACCTTCTGCGGCTGCGTGAAGTGGTCGTTCAGGCTGCCGGTGAAGCGCTGGTAGTCGTAGGCGCTGCGGGAGGTGTCGACGGCCAGCTCCAGCAGGCGGTCCAGCTCATCGCCCGCCAGGTCGAACTTGCTGCGCAGCGCGGTGACCATGGCCGTGCGTTCGGCCGGGTCCATGGCCGCATCGAACCGCACCACCTCCACCAGCAGCACGGCGGCGGCCAGTTGCACGGCGTGGGCCTGGTCTTGCGCTGTGGCGGTGTGGGCCGGTTGCATCAGGCTGTCGAGCAGGTCTTTGAGTGTCTGGAACATGGGGTGTGCTTTCTGTGGAGCCGGGGCGTGCATGTACGCATGGATGGAGGCCGCAGGGCCGCGCTTGGTTCCCTGGCTGGCGATGCAGTGCTCGCCGCCTGCCACCGCCCCGGCGACAATCGGGGGCCATGACGAAGAAAACCATACTCCCACTGCAACTGCTGGTTGCGCCCGACAAGAACGACCCGGCCCCGTTGATCCTGTACCACGGGCGCAACTGCCCCGATGGCTTTGGCGCGGCGCTGGCCGCATGGCTGTACTACGGCGACCGTGCCGAATACGTGGGGCTGGACCACGGCGATATCAACACCGTGGACGACCTGCCGCCGGTGCAGGGCCGGGCGGTCTACATCCTCGACTTCTCGTTCGCCGCCGAGGTGATGACCGCCATCGACGAACGCGCGGCCAAGCTCGTGATGCTGGACCACCACAAGAGCGCGGCCGAAAAGCTCACCGGCTTTGCCTGCCGCTGCGGCGTGGTGCACTTCGACATGAGCAAGTCGGGCGCGCGCCTGGCGTGGGAGTTCTTTCATCCGCACGAGCCCGTGCCCGCGCTGCTGCAGTATGTGGAAGACCGCGACATCTGGAAGTGGGAGTTCCCGGAAAGCGGGGCCTTCCTGTCAGCGCTCGACATGGAAGAGCAGGGCTTTGCGCGCTGGCAGCAGATCGCGGCCTTCACGCCCGACGAACTCACGCAGTTCATGGCCCGTGGCGCGGCCATGGACGAGAAGTACCGCAAGCTGTGCGCGAGCATCGCCGAAGGCGCGCAGCCGCTGGTGTTCAACGGCATCCCTGGCCTGATGGTGAACGCGCCCGGCATGTTCCACAGCCTGGTGGGCGACATCCTCTCGGCCAAGACCGGCACCTTCGCGCTGATGTGGAGCGCGGGTGAAAAGGGTGTGAAGGTGGGCCTGCGTGCACAGCGCAATTTCGACTGCATTGCGCTCGCCGAAAGCATGGGCGGCGGCGGCCACGCGCAGGCGTGTGGTTTCAAGATGAAGATCGAACGCCTGCCGGAACTGCTGACGGGCACCTTCAACGCCTGACCCGGCCGATATCGAGGCTCTGCAGGCCGCTACCGCTCGATAGGTAAGCGCTGGAAGCTATTGAAAATATAGCAATCGATAGCGGCTACACCAGCCGCAGGTCCACGCCCCGCGTGCCCGGGAACACCCGCCCCACGGCCGCAGCGTTGAGCCCGTACATCCGTGCGAACAGTCCGCCCAGCACGGCGCGGTAGTCGTTGAGCACCGGGTAGTCGCGGTTCTGGAACAGCGTGGTGGCCGACAGCGCCTGCTGCTCGCCCGCAATGCGCCCGCCGCCGACGCCGCCGCCCAGCACCCAGAAGACGGTGCCGTGGCCGTGGTCGGTGCCGCGGTTGCCGTTTTCGCGGAAGGTGCGGCCGAACTCGCTGACCACCACCACCACGGTGTTCTTCCAGGCCGCCGTGCCCATCTCGTCGGCAAAGCCCGCCAGGCCGCGGCCCAGTTCTTCGAGGCGGTTGGCCAGCGCGCCCGTGGCGTTGCCCTGGCCCACGTGCGTGTCCCACCCGCCCACGTCGACGAAGCCCAGGTGGTAGCGCGTCTGCATCAGCCGCGCCATGCGGCGCGCCGTGCCTTCAAAGCCCTTGGTGCTGAGCGCATTGCGGCTGGCGGCATCCATCTCGCCCTGCATGCTGCGGGCCACCTCGCCCTGTGTGGCAAAGCCCTCGGCCACGGGCCGGGCCAGGCTGGTGCTGCGGTACATCATGTCGATCAGTCCGGCCTGCCGCTCGTCCACGCCGGGCTTGCCGGCCGCGGCGGCCAGCGCCGTGTTGGGGACATCGACCGTGCCGCGCAGCACCAAGGGGAGGGTGCTGGTGAAGGCCATCGGCGATGCGTCTTGCTGCCGGGCGCCCAGCTCGGCCGCCAGACGGTTGAGAAAGCCCGACCCATAGTCGCGCCGCCCCGCCAGGGGCTGGCCCAGCTCGATGCTGTCCTGCGTGTCGAAGTGGCTGCGCGACAGGTCTTCGGTGCCGGCAAATGGCACGAAGGCCAGCTCGCGCCGCTGGTACAGCGGCAGCATCGACTGCGCCAGCACCGGGTGCAGGCCCCAGTCGCTGGTCAGCTCCAGCGCGCCGCCCTCCTGCCCGGGGCGGGCGATGGCGATGTTGGGACGGCTCTCGTAATAGAAGCTGCTGCTGGTGGGCACCAGCAGGTTCGCGCAGTCGTACCCGCCGCGCAGGAACACGAGCAGCAGGCGCGCGTCGCCTGCGCGCGGGGCAGCGGACACCTGGGCGGAAGCGGTGGCAATGCCCAGGGCGCCGGCGCCCAGAGCCTGGAGATAGTGTCGTCTCAGCATGTGATCTCCTTGAATGACGTCGGCGCATGGCATGCACTGTCGCGCTTGAAATTCGCACTCCCGAAGCGAGGGCAGCCGTGCAAGGGCCGATCCGCCGCACTGGCTGCGTCCCCCTTCCCGAACCGCGCAGCGGGTCGAGAGAAGGGGCTGAAGGCCGCGGCTCCAAGCCTGCCTGCGCAGGCTTGGACGTGCCTGAAGAGCGACAGCCTCCGGCGGACGCACCGAGGCGCGAAGCGACTCAGGGAGATGTACTCCATCTCTAGCCGTGCATGAATTCGGGAGATGAAAGGAACAAAAGGTTCCATTCCCGCGGCGAATTTGCCTGCACCAAAGCGGCGCGTGTGGCAGGCGCCAGGGTGGCGTCGATCTGGCGCAGGTAGGGCGTCTGCGACAGCGCAGGTGGCGGTGTGCGCTGGCCCGGCGCTCCCGCGTTGGCGACGGCGCCGGCACCCAGCGCGCGGGCTGCCTCGAAGCGCGTGCTCATCTGGCCCGAGCCCGACCAGGTGGCGGCGTCGAGCGGGTAACCGTCGGGCGTGGCACGGCCGTACAGGGGCTCGGCCAGGCGCTGCAGCCAGCCCAGCAGGGGCTCGGTGGTGGCCAGCACCGGCTGGTCGCCGTGCACCAGCCGGGCACCGGCCAGCACGTACTGCACCGGGTCGCGAAAGCGCTGGCCCAGCGAGGCCTGGAACTCGCCCGCCTGGAACAGCGCGGCCAGCACCGCGGCGATGTCGCCGTCGGTGCGCTCGAAGGTGCGGGCCAGGGTGTCGAGCAGGGCGGGCGAGGGCGCGTCGCCCACCAGGTAGACGGCCATCTTGCGCGTGATGAAGCGGGCCGTAGCGCTGTGGCGGACCAGCCGATCCAGTGCCTCGTCCAGTTCTGCCAGGCCCTGGGCGCGCAGGGGCTGGCCGAGCAGGGTCTTGGCGTCCCAGTCGTGCCGCGCGGGGTTGAACTCGAACAAACCCTGGCGAACGTAGTGGGCGCGCAGCGCCGGCTTCATGCGCGGCGGCTCGTCGTCCAGCGGGCGCATGCTGACCCCCACGCCCGTGAGCACGCGCGCCAGCTCCTGCACGTCTTGCTGGCTGTAGCCGCCGCCCACGCCCAGGGTGTGCAGCTCCATCAGCTCGCGGGCATAGTTCTCGTTGATGCGGCCTGCGGCGTTCTGCACGTTGTCCAGGTAGTACAGCATGGCCGGGTGGCGCGTGGTGGCGCCCAGCAGGTCGCGAAAGCGGCCCAGCGCATGCGGGCGCACGGCGCGCTCTTCATAGTCGCCCACGGCGGCGCGCAGGTTGGCCTTGCCGGCAAAGATGTTGAAGTGGTTCATCCAGAACCAGGTCATCTTCTCGCGCAGCTGGGCGGGCGAGTACAGCGCGCGCAGCACGAAGCGCTGGCTGGCCTCGCGCTGCAGGTTGCGCATGTCTTTTTGCCAGGCCTCCAGCGCGGTCTTGCGTTCGTCTTCGGTCGGCAGTGCGCGCGCTTCGCGCTGGCGCTCCTGCATCTGCAGGGCCAGCGTTTCGAACGGGGTGCGGGTGATGGCCATGGCGTCGATCTGCGACTGGGCGTCGGCGGGCAGCGGCGCGTCGGCGGGGGCCCGCAGCTGGCTGGCCAGCCAGGCCTGCATGCCCTGCGGCGCCATGGCCTGCGCGCCCTGCGCGGTACTGCCCCAGGTGATGCGGTCCAGCAGCCGCGCGCGCACGGCATCGTCGGCTGCGTCAGCCGTTGCTGCGGGCACGGCGGCCCAGGTGGGCAGGGCCGGCCAAGCACTGGCCGATGCGCCCAGCGCTGCGAGTGCCAGCCACTGGCGGCGGTTGATGGGCGGGGTGGTGCTCAACAAAGCGGGTGGGTCGTGGCGCATGGTGCGGGTATCCTGCAAGCCCATTGATGCCAGGGCTGGAGCGCCATGCTGCGCTTGCCGCGCAGCCAAGGCAAGGCCCCGCAGCGGGTTTTACCCACGCGATACAAACGCGCCGAAGGTTGTGAGCAGCTGTAGCGGTCGGCCATGTCGAGCCCGCACTGCGCGGCCCGGCGGAGCTACCGTGCCTGCGCGGCTTCCTCGAACTTGTCCACCTTGCGCAGCGGCTTGAACACCGTGGCCCAGGTCGCCACCACGCCCAGCGTGCACAGGCCGCCCACGATGGCGGCCGGCACTGCGCCCAGCCACGCCGCACTGGTGCCCGCGCGGAACTCGCCCAGTTCGTTGGACGAGCCGATGAACAGCATGTTCACCGCGTTCACCCGCCCGCGCATGGTGTCGGGGGTCGAGAACTGCACCAGCGCGCCGCGGATGTAGACGCTGACCATGTCGGCCGCACCCGCCACCAGCAGCGCTGCGAACGACAGCCAGAACACCGTGGACAGCGCAAACACCAGGTTGGCCGCGCCGAACACCGCCACGGCGATGAACATGGTGCGCCCCACGTGGCGGTTGAAGGGGCGCATGCTCAGGTACAGCCCCGCGCTCACCTCGCCCACGGCCATGGCGCTGCGCAGCGCCCCCAGGCCCGTGGGGCCCACGTGCAGGACCTCGTGGGCGTAGATGGGCAGCAGCGCGATCACGCCGCCCAGCAGCACGGCAAACAGATCGAGCGAGATCGTGCCCAGGATGATGGGCCGCGTGCGGATGAAGGTGATGCCCGCGCCAAAGCGCTCGAACATCGTGCCCTGCGTGGGGCCGGGCGCGGTGGCGTGCGCCACCACCACGCGCAGCAGCAGCACCACGCCGAGCGCAAAACACGCGCAGCACACGGCGTACGTCAGCTCGCCGCCGCCCAGCGCATACAGCAGCCCGCCCAGCAGCGGCCCGCCGATGCTGGCCACGCGCATGAGCATGCTGTTGGCCGCAATGGCCTGCGCGAGCTGGGCGCGGGGCACGATCTGCGGCAGCAGGCTTTGCATGGCCGGGCCCGAGAAGGCGCGCGAGCAGCCGTACAGCACCAGCACCGCATAAATGCCCGCCACCCCGCTGGCCCCGTGGCCCGACAGCCACCACAGCAGCGCGCTGCACACGCCGCCCACCGACCAGCTGATGGCCAGGATGCGCTTGCGCTCGAACCGGTCGATCAGGTCGCCTGCCGGCAGCAGCAGGCACAGCATGGGCAGGAACTGCGCCAGGCCCACATAGGCCAGCGCCAGCGGCTCGCGCGTCAGGTCGTACACCTGCCAGGCCACCACCACCGCCTGCACCTGCGTGGCCACCACGGCCACCACCCGGGCGATCAGAAACGAGATGAAGCCGGAATGGCGGTAGACGCTGGCCGTCTCGGCATCGGGTGCCGCAAGGGTGGGTTGGGGGGCTGTCATGAAAAGGCGAAAGGCAGGCAGGGCGGCCGGCCGCAGAGCGTGCCGCAGGGGCCGGGGGAAAGACCCTTCGATGCTACTGGCTTAGCCGCGCGTTTGCCGGGCGGCGAGGTAAAGACCCGCAGAAACCGGCCGACGCAAGCCATCAACGCTGCAGGCGTCGCAGCCACCTTCAATGCCGGCTGCGGCGGTGCCGGTAGTCCCACGGTGCCAGCGGGCGTGGCTGCGACCACAGGCCCGTGCTGCTGCTGCGCGCCTGCCGCTGCAGGGGCGCCAGGTGCGGGTGGGCGCTGGCATACGGCGTGTACACCCAGGCCAGGCCCGCACGCACCTGGGCCGTGGCCACGTCGGTGCCGCCGCAGCGCACGTTGGCCACCGTGCGCCCGTAGCTGTCCTCATCCACCGGCTGCAGCGCGGCGCGCTGCTTGAAGCACAGCCGCGCCAGGTTTTGCCGCGACTTCTGGCCGAACGCCTGGCGCGACTCCGGCGCGTCGATGGCGGCCACGCGCACCTTGACCTGCTGGTAGGCCCCGGGCGTGCCGCAGCGGGCCGTGAGTGTGTCGCCGTCGCTGATGGCGACGACCAGGCAGAGCAGGGTGGCAAGGGGCACGGTGGGGGTGGGCAGGTTCGAGCGCTGGCGACACAGCGCAGCGCTTGGGATTCAGGGGTGATTCACGCTCCACCGCAGGATGGGTCAGCGCGATTAGCTATCAATAGTATAGCTGCTGGACGTCTCGGACATGCCGTGTCCTGCCGTAACAAAGGCGTGCAAGGCGCACCTTGCTTGCTGGGGACGCTACGGCTGACCGTTTTTTAGGCAACGCGTCGCGCGTCAGTGCTGGTGCGGGTTCCGGGGCTTGTCCCCGGATTTATCCACAGCTTGTTGCACATCCGACGGGCATAACTCGCCATGGCCCTCCAGGCGCGTGAGTAAGTGGCGCGCACGCTTTTTGGCAAAGGGCCGCAAGCTATCTTTTCAGGAGCGTTGGGGCCGCCCCCGTGGGCCGACGGTGCAAATTGATACGTTCAGTCGCCTTTTCCTGACGGCTGCGTGGCTCCGCTGGCGGCATAGTGCAGTGCAGCATCCCGCGTGCGCCGCAGTCCGGAGTTTCTAGAATCATGGAACCCGGTGTGGCACGCGCCGTCAGAGCAAGCGGGGCGGGCCGCCCTGCTGCGGGCCCCTGCCAGCGCCATACGGAATTGGTGAGAACGACATGACACAGACCCAGATCCAGACACACAACCAGGACCACCTGTTGCCCAGCCTTGCATGCCAACCGGCGCCGTCGCTGACGGCCTCTCCCCTCGACACGGGCTGTTGGGGGCCCGCCGTGCGCAGCGCTGCCGCCGCCGTCTTGGCGGGCGGGGCGCTGCTGCTGGCCGGCTGCGTAGGCACCAACGTGAAGACCTTCGGCGTGCAGGAAAGCTTTGGCTCGGTGAGCACCTACTCGCGCATGTTCGACGCCACGCCCGCCCAGACCTGCGAGGCGTCGCGCCGGGCGCTGCTGAGCCAGGGCTACATCATCTCGTCGAGCAGCGCAGATTTGGTGGAAGGCAAGAAGAGCTTCCAGCCCGAGGCCGAATCGCATTTGCAGATGGTCGTGCGTGTGGTCTGCGTGCCCGAGGCCAGCGACGGGAAGGTGAGCCTGGGCTTCGTCACCGCGCTGCAGGACACCTATGCGCTGCGCAAGACCAACAACTCCGCCAGCCTGGGGGTGGGCGCCATCGGTTCGGTGTCGCTGCCGCTGTCGGCCAGCAGCGAATCGATGGTCAAGGTGGGCAGCGAGACGATCTCCAAGGACACGTTCTACGAAAGCTTCTTCGACCTGGTCAAGCGCTACCTCATCATCGACCAGGCACAGGCGCTGGGCGGCTGAGCCCACTGCGGTGGTTCTGTGCCACCCGCGCCAGCCTTGACTGCGTGCGCTGCGTTCTCAGACTGCCTGCGCGCGCCAGCGCTCCACATGGCCCCACCCTTGCGGCCATGCGCCCACGCCGCTGTCGGCATTGATGTGGCCTGCCGCGCCCAGCACCACATGCTCGGCACCCCATGCCGAGGCGCGCTGCGCTGAAAAATCCGGCGTGGAGTAGGGGTCGTTGGTGCTGCTGATGAGCGTCAGGCGCCGCATCGGCAGCAGGGCGCCCGGCAGCGGCGCAAAGCCTTGCGCATCGGCCGGGAAGTTCGGCCCCAGCGGGTCGGGCACAGCCACCAGCAGCATGGCGTGCACGGGCCTGGTGCTCAAGGCCGCCCAGTGCACTGCCACCAGGCAACCCAGGCTGTGCGCCACCAGGATGGGCGGTTCGCTCGCGCGGGCCACGGCAGCGTCCAGCGCCTGCACCCAGTCGCTGCACACGGGGTGGTCCCAGTCGGCCTGCTGTACGCGCGAGACGCCGGCATGCTGCGCTTGCCACAATGATTGCCAGTGAAGGGGACCGGAGTTGTGGATGCCGGGCATGAGCAGGACAGGGCGCATGGCGTGATGCTTCTTGATGTGTTGAAAGACCGCCTACGATAGGCAACGCGCGCGTCCCCCGCCAGGGGACATCATCGAAAAGCGTGCCCCCAAACCTTGAACTCATCGCCTGCTGGCAAAGGACCTTGCACGTGGAACTGGACAAGAAAGACCGGCAGATCCTCATGGCGCTGCAGCGCGATGCGCGGCAGAGTTTGTCGGCGCTGGGCAAGCAGATCGGCCTGTCGCAGCCCGCGATGAGCGAGCGCGTGAAGAAGCTCGAAGACGCGGGCGTGATCGCCGGCTACGCGGCCCGCATCGACCTGGCGGCGGTGGGCCTGGGCCTGCAGGCCGTGGTGCGGGTGCGCACCACGCACGAACACATCCAGCGCTACGTGCAGCTGTTCCAGTCCATGCCCGAGGTGCTGGACGCCGTGCGCGTCACGGGCGAAGACTGCTTCGTGGTGCGCTGCGCCTTCGGCCAGCCCGCGGACCTGGAGCGCGTGGTGGACGCACTGGCTGCGCACGGCAGCGTGTCCACGTCGCTGGTGCTGTCCCACCCGGTGAGCAAAACGGTGGCGCTGGACTGAGCGTCGTTGGAGCCAAAAAGGCCGCTACCGCTTGCTGATAAAGCGCTACCAGCTATACAAAGCATAGCAATGGGCAGCGCGCGAATCAGGGCCGCTGCACCGCGTAGCGCAGCTCCGCAAAGAGGCCGCCCAGCGTGGCCACCGACTGCAGGCGCAGGGCCGCCGGCTGCGTGATCCGCCGCGGCAGCAGCGGCGCGCCCGCGCCCAGCGTGACCGGTGCGACCTGCACGATCAACTCGTTCAGCAGGCCTGCGCCGATGGCGTGTTGCAGCATCCATTCGCAGGTGTGCGAACCCATGGCGAGCGCGCCCACATCGCGGATGAAAGCGGGGTACCTGGAGCCTTCGATCTCGCCGAACTGCAGCAGCCAGTTCAGGTCGTGGTCGGGCGTGGCGATGAATCCGTCCAGGCTGCACGCGCCGTAGAACTGCGTCGTCATGACGTTCCTGCGTGTCTAGGTCAGCCCGGCACTCCAGGGACCCTCTGCACGAATCATCGCGCCGTGTGCATCGGCAGTCTCGGGCGGCCTGCGGCGTTGCAAATACTCGCAATAGCTACGGCTATGGCTGCGTTTTGCGCCTTGCACTCCATCCCGATCCGCAGTGCACGCTTGGCAGCTCGATGCGTGCAGAGGATCCCTAGGGCGGGCTGGCAGCAATGAAGTGCGATCCATGCAGTGCCGGCCCTGAAGGGCAGCGGGGTGGCAGGCGAAACGCAGCGCCGCAGGGATCGCGCGGGCACGCGGATAAGCGCCATCGGGTGGGTCATCAATGGTTCAAAAAATTGTATTGAGACAATTGATGGTCGTATTTGACAATAAAACCCGAAGAATCGAGACTGCATGCACCGCCACACGGAGCCCCTGCAGCCATGAAACGCCTGACCGAGTACACGACTTTTGCCGACGCCCAGAGCCACTTCGCGGCCGAGCGCCTGTGGGATCTTTTTGACGGGGACCGCAGCGCTTTCAACATCGCCCACGAGTGCGTGGACCGCCACGCCGGCCAGGGCCGCGACGCGGTGATCGTCTGCCGCGCGGACGGCGTGGACGAGACCATCACCTTCGACGAACTCTCGCAGGACTCCGCCCGGTTCGCGCATTACCTGGAAGGCCGCGGCGTGCAGCGCGGCGACCGCGTGGCGATCATGCTGGAGCCCTCGCGGGCCTTCTACACGGCCATGTTCGGCGTGATCAAGCGGGGTGCCATCGCCGTGCCGCTGTTCACCCTGTTCGGGCCCGACGGCGTGCGGTTGCGGGTAGGAGACTGCAAGCCCAGCCTGCTCATCACCAACGAAGAAAAGCGCGAGGTTGTCGCGGGCCTGGGCACCACGACGTTCGAAGTGTTCGACGGCGCCCTGTGGCAACAACTGCAGGCGCTGCCGGCCACCTACACCAGCACATCGCAGGCCGACGACCTGGCCGTGTTCCAGTACACGTCCGGCACCACGCGGGAGCTGCCCGAGGCCGTGAAGCACACGCACAAGGCGCTGGTCACGCTGATGGTGGCCGCGCTCTACGGCACGGGGCTGCGGCCTGGCGACCGGTTCATGTGCCCGTCGTCACCTGCCTGGGGGCACGGCTTGTGGCACGGCACGCTGGCGCCGCTGGCGCTGGGCCTGACCATTGGCAGCTACAGCGGCCGCTTCAGCGCCGAGCGCTTGCTGCAGGCGCTGTCGGTGCATCGCTTCACCAACATGTCGGCCGCCGCCACGCACTACCGCATGATGAAGAACTGCGGCAAGGCGGGCGACCACAGCTACCACTTCGACAAGCTCTCGTTCACCGGCGAGCCCATCGACGACGATACGGCCGACTTCGTGCAGCAGCGTTTCGGTCTCGAAGTCTGCAGCATGTACGGCACCACCGAGATCGGGGTCGTGCTGGCCAGCTATCCGGGTGCAACGGACTTTCCGGTCCAGCGCGGGTCCCTGGGCAAGGCCGTGCCCGGCACGCGTGTCGAGGTGCACGACGCCAACGGCACGGTGTGCCCGCCCGGCACCACGGGCCAGCTCATGGTGCTGCGGCGCGGCCAGTGGATACCGACCAAGGACCTGGGCCGCACCGACGCGGACGGCTATTTCTTTCACGGCGGGCGTGCCGACGACGTGATCATCTCCGCCGGCTGGACCATGAGCGCCGTGGAGATCGAGAACGTGATCCTCATGCACGAGGACGTGCTCGAAGCGGCGGTGATCGGCGTGCCCGACGCACTGCGCGGCCAGGTGGTCAAGGCGTTCGTCGTGTCGCACCGCGCGCGCAGCGACGGCTTCGTCGAAGAGCTGCAGGGCCTCGTCAAGACCAAGCTCAGCCAGCACGAGTACCCGCGCCACATCGCTTTCGTGGCGGAGCTGCCCAAAACCCCTGCGGGCAAGGTGCACCGCAAGGTGCTGCGCGAGCGCGAGGCCGCCGCCGCCGTGGCCTGAGCGGCTGCCCCGCTTCCCCTCTGTGCTTCCCCTCTGTGCTTTCCCTTTTCTTCGCCCCTCCTTTTTCGCTTTCCGTTGCTTCCCCGTTTTCGCCCATCCACAACCCAAGGAGACTTCACCATGTCCACCGCCACCACGCCGCAGCGCAGCTTTCCCAAGATCACCGACAGCGGCCTTGACGAACTGCGCGAACGCATCGGTACCAAGATCGGCCAGACGGCCGAACCCTGGTGCTACGAGGCCACGCGCGACAACATCCGCCACTATGCGCACGGCATCGGCGACGACAACCCGCTGTGGTGCGACCCCGACTACGCGGCCAAGAGCCACTACGGCGGCATCGTGGCGCTGCCCAGCTTCTTGTTCGCCACCAGCCGCATCGTGTCGGGCTATGTGGGCGGGCTGCCGGGCGTGCACGCCATGTGGTCGGGTGCGGACTGGACCTGGCACAAGCCCGTGCGCCGCAACGACGTGATATCCACCGAAGCATCCCTCAAGGACCTGATCGAGCACCAGACCCGCTTTGCCGGCCGCGCCATCCAGCAGATCTACCACGTGGACTTCTTCAACCAGGACGGCGACAAGGTGGCCGAGGCCGACAGCTGGTGCTTTCGCACCGAACGCGACCATGCGCGCGAGCAGGGCAGCAAGTACCAGAATGTGCGCGAACGCGGCCCGCGCCAGTACACCGACGAGGAGCTGGGCGAGGCCTACAAGCTCTACCGCAACGAGGAAGTGCGCGGCGCCACCCCCCGCTACTGGGACGACGTGAACGTGGGCGACGAGTTGCCCACCATGTTCAAGGGCCCGATGACGGTGACGGGCTTCATCGCCTATGCGCAGGGCTGGGGCGGCCTGTACATCCGCGCCAACAAGCTGGCCTGGAAGCTGATCGATGCGCACCCGGGCGTGGGCATCAAGAACCGCTTCGGCATTCCGGACGTGCCAGAGCGCGTGCACTGGGAAGAAGACTTCGCGCTCGAAGTGGGCGCGCCCGGCGCGTACGACTACGGCCCGGAGCGCACATCGTGGCTCACCCACCACCTGACCAACTGGATGGGCGACGCGGGCTTCCTGCACAAGGCCAGCTGCAAGATCCGCCGCCACAACCCTGAGGGCGACATGCTGTTCATCAAGGGCAAGGTCACGCGCAAGTTCGAGGAGGGCGGCAAGCACCTGGTCGAGATCACGCAGGAGGCGCACAACCAGGACGGCGAGCTCTCGGTGCTCGGCAGCGGCGTGGTGGTGTTGCCACGGCGCGGGTAGCTGCAGCATGACAAGCGTCAGCGCCCCGGCGCTGCACGGCCTGCGCGTGGTGGACCTGACCCGTGTGCTCGCCGGCCCGTTGTGCACCCAGATGCTCGCCGACAACGGCGCCCAGGTGGTCAAGATCGAGCCGCCCGGCGGCGACGAGACGCGCCACCTGGGCCCGCCCTACGACGACAGCGGCCACTCGGCCTACTTTGCCGCGCTCAACCGCGGCAAAAAGGCCATCAGCCTGGACCTGAGCCAGCCCGCCGCGCAAGAGGTGCTGCACCGCCTGCTGCAGGATGCCGATGTGCTGGTGGAGAACTTTCTGCCCGGCACCATGGAGAAGTGGGGCCTGGGCTACGAAGCGGCGCTGGCCGCGCGCTACCCGCGCCTCATCTACTGCGCCATCTCGGGCTTTGGCCGTGACGGCCCGCTGGGCGGCCTGCCAGGCTACGACGCGGTGCTGCAGGCGCAGTGCGGCCTGATGAGCATCAACGGAGAGTCGGCCACGGGCGCCACGCGCATGGGCATTCCCATCGTGGACCATCTCACGGGCTATGTGGCGCTCACGGGCATTTTGATGGCCGTGTGCAGCCGGCAGCAGAGCGGCGCGGGGCAGCGGGTGGAAGCCACGCTGTACGACACCGCGCTGAGCCTGCTGCTGCCCCACGCCTCGAACTGGTTCGCGTCGCGCAAGGCGCCGGGGCTGCTGGGCAGCGCGCACCCCAACATCGCCCCGTACGACAAGTTCAGGGCGCGGGACGGGCATGTGTTCATCGGCATCCTCAACGATGGGCAGTTTCGCCGGTTCAGCCAGCACATCGGGCGCCCCGGCCTGCCGGACGATGCGCGGTTCCACGCCAACGCAGACCGCATCGCACACCGCCAGGCGCTCAAGGACATCATCGAGTCCGCGATTGCCGCGCACGACTGCGAGCCGCTGTGCGAGGCGCTGATGCGCGTGGGCGTGCCGGCCGGGGTGGTCAACGACGTGCCGCAGGCGCTGGCCCAGGCGCACTGCGCGCACCGGCAGATGGTCATCCGCCAGGGCACGTTCACGGCGCTGCGCGGCCCGGCGCGGCTGTACGGTACCCCGGCTGTGCCCGGTGCGCCGCCACCGGTTTTCAGCCAACATGCCGACGAGGTGCTGGCCGATCTCGGTTTCAATGAAGCCCAAAGGGGAGAGATGTACCGCCGCGGCGACGCCCGCGCTCCCTCTGCCTGACGGGCAGATCACAAAAAAATACAGGAGACAAGCATGCGAACCATCGCTGCCATCATGACGGCTGCCAGTGTGGTGTGGACGTTCGGAACTGCCCATGCGCAGGCCCCCGCGCCCGGCTACCCCACCAAGCCCATTCGGATCATCGTGGCCTATGCCGCCGGGCAGGGCACGGACGTGGCCACGCGCTTCCTGGGGGAGCAGTTGGGCCGGGAGCTGGGCCAGCCCATCGTCGTCGAGAACAAGGCGGGTGCGGGTGGAAACCTGGGCACCGAGCTCACGGCCCAGGCCGTGCCCGACGGCTACACGCTGACCATGGGTACCAATGCCACGCACGTGCTCAACCAGTTCCTGTACGCCCGGCTGGCGTTCGACCCCGAGAAGGACTTCGAGCCCATCGCCATGGTAGGCACCTTCCCGATGGTGATGGCGGTGGGCGCGGGCGCTCCCCATCACTCGGTGGCGGACCTGCTGGAGTCCGTGAAGCGCGCGCCCCGCTCGGCCGACATCGCCATGCCCAGCACCTCGGCGCGACTGGTGGTCGAGTTCTTGAAGGAGCGCTCTGCAGTGCCCTTGTTCGGCGTACCGTACAAAGGCTCGGGCAATGCGGTGACGGATGTGCTGGGCGGCCAGTTGCCGGCCGTCATCGATACGCCCCTGGCGCTGCGGCCCCACATCGCCGCGGGCAAGCTGCGCGCCCTGGGGGTGACGTCGGCCACGGCCAGCAGCCTGGTGCCGGGCGTCAAGCCGGTGGCCGAGCAAGGCTACGCGGGGTTCGAGTTCATCGCCTGGAACGCGCTGTATGCCCCCAAGGGCACGCCTGCGGCAGTGACAGGCGCCCTGAACGCCGCCGTCAACAGGGTGCTGGCCCGGCCCGAGGTGCGCCAGCGCCTGCTGGAGCTGGGCTTCGAGCCCGCCGGGGGCACGGCGGCGTCGCTGCATGATTTTGCGAAGCGGGAGCGCCAGCGCTGGGCGCCGATCATCAAGGCAGCGGGGATCCGGGCGGATTGAGGTTGCCGCTCGTGGTGGGCATCGCTCCGATCCGTTCGGGCTGAGTCTGTCGAAGCCTGGGCGCCTTCGTGGCAGCCCTTCGACAAGCTGGTGGGGTGAACGGTGGGTATCGCCAGGACGATGGAACGCCCGTGGATTCAGGGTCCCCCTGATGCTTTCAACACCCCCACCCGTTCGGGCTGCGCTTGTCGAAGCCTGGGCACGTCTCGTGACTGCCCTTCGACACGCTCAGGGCAAACGGTGAGACGGCGGAAAGGCGGTAAGGCAGTGTGCAGCGCCCATCAGCCCGCGCCGCCCACCAGGCGCGACAGATCCGCAGCCTCGCGCTGCATCACCTGGGCCAGTTGCTGCACCACGGCGGCGCCCATCTGGCTGCTCAGGCCCACCACCACGAGCGTGTGCACCAGCCGGCCGCCGGGCGCGAACACCGGCACGGCCACCACGGTGATGCCGGCCATGAAGTTGTCGCGGTCCAGGCTCCAGCCGCGCGAGCGGGTCAGCTCGACCTCTTTCTTCCAGGTGGTGTAGGTCGGGGCCTGGTCCCAGACCACGCGGGCGAATTTTTCCTTGAGCGCTGGCCAGGTCTCGCCGCTGTAGGCCGCGATCAGCCGCCCGGTGGCGCTGACCAGTGTCTCGAACTGGCTGCCCACATCGGTATGCACCCGAAACGGCTGGCTGGAGCGCGACAGCGCCAGCACCATCACCGTCTGCCGTGCGGTGATCTCCACGCCCATGGCCGTCACGCCGAATTGCGCAGCCAGGCGGTCGAGCACGGGCTGCACCAGCTGCGTGAAGCCGCCGCCTTCCAGCACGCTGCGGGCCAGGCTGATCATGCCGGTGCCCAGGGCGTAGCGCTTGGTGGCCGGGTCGAGCGTGACCAGGTCTTCCGACACCAGCACCCGCAGGATGTGCAGGCAGGTGCTGGGCACCAGGTCGAGCTCCTGCGCCACGGTCTTGAGCGTGAGCGGCTGCTTGTGCTCGCCCAGCAGCCGCAGGATGGCGATGGAGCGCGTGACGGCCGGGACGGGCCGCACGCGCACACCCTTGGCGGGCGGGGTTGCGGCGGGCGGCAAGGCGGACTGGGAGCGGGTGGCCATGGGGGAGTTCGTGAGCTTCGACCCGGCGAGGGTAAACCCATTTGCGCCCCGGCTTGCCGCACCGCCCGTCGCGCCGTCCGCAGGTGCGTCGGCAGGGCCAGGGTGCAGCGGGGCGCCGAACAGGGCCATCAGGCTGTGGGGGGCGGGAATGTCCATGACGTGCTCCTGGGTCGGGGTTACAGCGGGCTGGCAGACGAAGAGCCGCAGCAGAGGGGCTGCAGGCCACCGCGATCCGCGGCAGGTTGGTTTACTTCAAGGGTGACGCCCCAGCCGTGGCACGGTCAGGGGCTTCACTTCAACGGCTTTACGTCAACGGCTTTGCTTCGGCGCCATCACTTCAACGCCTTCATGAGGGCGTGGGCGGTGAGCACCAGGCTTTCGCCCGCGCGCAGTTCGCCGCGCATGAAGACCAGGCTGCCGGTGCGCTGCAGCACGGCCGCGCGCGCCTCGACGAACTGGCCCGGCCGCACAGGACTTACAAAGTGCGAGTCGAGCTGCAGCGTGACGCAGGCGGTGCGGTCGCACGCCTCCCACGCCACGGTGCTCAGCGTGTGGTCCATCAGGGTCAGCAAGGCGCCGCCATGGGCCGACCTTGCGGGGTTGGTGTGCTGCGGCCCCACGGCCAAGCCGTAGGCCCAGCCGTGCTCTTCACGCAGGGCCCACAGCGGCCCGGCATGCTGGATGAAGCCTGTCAGGCTGCGCGCCTTCCAGCCGGGGCCTGGGGGTGAAGGGTTATCAGGCAATGCGACTCCTCTCGCCTGGTGGCTTGGCAGGCGGCTTGGAAGCAATTGTATGATTGAAATATTATTGTATTAGTACAATAGGCGATGCTGTGCTGTTGCTGTACGAGCCTTCGGGTCGGCGATGGTGGGCAGCGTTTTGCACCCCGTGCAAGCCGTGGCTGCGCCGGGCCGCGGTGACTTTCCCGCGCGGGCCCGGTGCCTCAGTCGGCCCAGGTGCCGGGCTCCAGCCCTTGCAGCGAGTACGGCCCGATGGCTGCGCGGATCAGCCGCAGCGTGGGGTAGCCCACGGCGGCCGTCATGCGCCGCACCTGGCGGTTGCGGCCTTCGCGGATGACGAGTTCGATCCACGCGGTGGGGATGGCCTTGCGCTCGCGGATGGGCGGGTTGCGCGGCCAGACCGTGGGGGCCGGGTCCAGCACGCGCGCGCGGGCGGGCAGGGTGGGGCCGTCGTTCAGCACCACGCCGCTGCACAGCGTGGCGAGCGCGGCGGCATCGGGGATGCCCTCCACCTGCACCCAGTAGGTCTTCTCCATCTTGAAGCGCGGGTCGGCGATGCGGGCCTGCAGCGGGCCGTCGTTGGTGAGCAGCAGCAGCCCTTCGCTGTCCGCATCCAGCCGGCCCGCCACGTACACGCCGGGCAGGTCGATGTAGTCCTTGAGGCCCTGCCACTTGCCCTCGGCCGTGAACTGGCTCAGCACGCCATAGGGTTTGTTGAAGCGGATGAGGCGCGAGGTCATGCGGTGGCAGCGTTCTGAATAAAAAGGTGTCTACCGCGCATTGGGTAAGCGCTGGCAGCTATCAAATCCATAGTGTAGGCAATGGAGTACGGCGACAGATTGACAGGTCGAGAGGTCGAAAGCCGGCTACGCCGGCACGAACAGCGCCGGGTCTACCATCGCGCGGTTGAGCATCACGCCCCAGTGCAGGTGCGGCCCCGTCACGCGGCCTGTGGCACCCACCTTGCAGAATGCCTCTCCGGTTTTCACGATATCGCCCACGCGCACGTCCATGCTGCTCAGGTGGGCGTACACCGTCAGCAGGCCCTGGCCGTGGTCGAGCCAGACGCTGCCGCCGCTGAAGAAGTAGTCGCCTACGTCGATCACCCGGCCTGGAAGGGGCGCGACGATGGGCGTGCCCGTGCCTGCCGCGATGTCCATGCCGCTGTGCGGATTGCGCGATTGGCCGTTGAACACGCGCCGCAGCCCGAACGAGCTGGACCGCCGCCCCGGCACCGGCACGCGCATGCGCAGCGATGCCAGCGCCTGGCCTGCAGGCTGTTCGGTGAAGGCTGCCACGACCACGGCCTGGTGGTCGCGCTCGCGCTCGTAGCGGGCCTGGTCTTCGGGCGACAGGTCCACCTTGCCGGGCGCGACCTTGAGCTGCTGCTCCTTGTACTGTTTGGGCGCAATGCGGTACGGCACCTGGCGCGCACTGCCTTCGCGTTGTTTGCCGCCCGCGGGCTGCACGGTGATGAAGGCATCGCCCGGCTCTGCGGCCAGCGGTATGCCCACCACGGCCGTCCACTCGATGGCATCGCCCAGCACCAGTACCGGCACATCCACATCACCCTGGCGCACATGCGCCACCGGCCGCGTGGCCGCCGGGCCCAGCGACAGCCGCGCCACACCGCCGGGCACTGGCAGTGCGTGGGGCCACACGGCAGGCGCGGGCGGCAGGGGCTTGGCATGCAGCCAGCCGGTGGCGGGCAAGGCCAGCAGGCCGCCTGCGCCGATCAAGGCGCTGCGGCGGGTCAGTGCGGGCAGGGGGCGGGGCGTGAGGAGGCTGTGGGTCTGGGGCACGGTGGGCAATGAAGGCGTTGAGTGGGTCGGTAGTGGGGGCCAGCACGCGCAGGGCGTGTACCGGCGATTGTGCCGCCGCGCCGCTGCGGTGTCGGCCTACATGGTCCGGCACGGCCCCCCGCCACAATCTGTTGCATGCCCCACGCTGGCCCCCGCCGCTTCTCCACCCCCCTCATCGTCTTCCTGACCGCACTGGTCACCGGCGCTGCCGTGCTGTTGGCCCTGAACTTCACCGCCGGTGAAAAGAAGGTGCAGCACGAGTTGCCCCGGCTTTACAGCACCGCCAGCCCGCAGTTCGAGCGCGCCCTGGGCAGCCTGCTGGGCCCCGGCATCGTCGGGGGCAACGAGGTGACCGAGCTGCTCAACGGCGACCAGATCTTTCCGCCCATGCTGGCAGCCATCAAGGCTGCGCAAAAGAGCGTCACCTTCGAAACCTACATCTACTGGTCGGGCGACATCGGCAAGCAGTTCGCCGACGCGCTGAGCGAGCGTGCCCAGGCCGGCGTGCAGGTGCATGTGCTGCTGGACTGGGTGGGCAGCGCCAAGATGGAAGACAGCTACCTGGCCGAGATGGAGCAGGCGGGCGTGCAGATCAAGAAGTTCCACGAGCCGCACTGGTACAACCTGGCGCGCCTGAACAACCGCACCCACCGCAAGCTGCTGGTGGTGGATGGGCAGGTGGGCTTTACCGGTGGCGTGGGCATTGCGCCCGAATGGACCGGCAATGCGCAAAACCCCGACCACTGGCGCGATTCGCACTACCTGGTGCGCGGCCCGGCGGTGGCGCAGATGCAGGCCACGTTCCTCGACAACTGGCTCAAGGTCACGGGCAAGGTGCTGCATGGCGATGCGTACTTTCCGGCCATCGCGCTGGTGGGCACGCAAAAGGCGCAGATGTTCTCCAGCTCGCCGTCGAGCGGCAGCGAGAGCATGCAGCTCATGTACCACCTGGCCATCACCGCGGCCGAGCGCAGCATCGACCTGTCGGTGGCGTACTTCGTGCCCGACGAGCTCACGCAAAACCTGCTGATGGACGCCTTGAAACGCGGCGTGCGCGTGCGCCTGGTCACCCCCGGCGAACACACCGATACCGAAACCGTGAAGGCCGCATCCCGCGCCACCTGGGGCGACCTGTTGCAGGCCGGGGCCGAGATCTACGAGTACCGCCCCACCATGTACCACTGCAAGGTGATGATCGTGGACCAGCTGCTGGTGTCGGTGGGCTCCACCAACTTCGACAACCGGTCGTTTCGCCTGAACGACGAGGCCAACCTGAACGTCTACGACGCGAAGTTCGCGCAGCGGCAGACGCTCGTGTTCGAAGACGACATCAAGCGGTCTCGCCGCGTGACGCACGCAGACTGGCTGGAGCGGCCGCTGCGCGAAAAGCTGCACGAGAAGATGACGGGGCTGCTGCGCTCGCAGTTGTAAGGGATGCGTCGGCGTGGTTGTCGCTCGAGCGCAGTGGACTTTGCGCAGATGCCGTAACCGGCGCATGTGGGGTTACGCCGCTGGCAGAACCCTGCGCAGTGCGCGCACTTTTTTCCAGACCACCGCCTTCGGGCTGCCGTGCATACCCATGGCCTGCATGCAGCGGTCCAGCCAACCCACGCGGTTCTGAAGCCGGTCAATCGCCTTGCCCAGGTCGCGCGCTATCGATGTGCCGTACGCCTCTTCTGCCTTGGCCATTGCCTTGCGCAGTGCGGGCAACCGCAGGTCCATCATCGCCAGGTCGATCACATCGCGGCTGAAGACTCCGTCATCGGCCTGTCCGTCCGAATTGGCCAGGAGTTTGGACGCTGCCAGGTCCAGCGGGGTGAGCGTGCTGACGCCGCAGACCACATCCTCGGGCCCTGGCGGTGCGAGCGTGATGCGGCCTTCGCGCACGATCTCGAACTTGATCGCCTGCCCGTCCATCTGCACCTGCGTGCGGATGCCGTATTGGTCTGCACGTATTTCTCGCTGCGCAACCAGCGGCGTGGCGTGTTCGTGGGTGATAGGTGCCAGCCCGTCTGGGCCTGTGAGCAGTTGCCTCAGCTCGCGATAGCCTGCAAGGTCGGAGACCAGAAAGTCGATGTCCACAGACTCACGGTATTCGCCATACCGCAGTGCGATGCAGGTGCCCCCGCCGAACAGGCAGCCATGCTGACGGAGGACAGCGCCGTTCAGGGATGCCAGCACATGGGCAATGCGCTGGTGGTGCGGCCTGTCAAACATGGGGGATGGCGTTACCGTCGCCAACGGCCGAGAAAGCCAGGCGCAGCGCTTTCAGCAGTGCCTGCTCGTTGTCCGCCATGGCGCTCAAGTCGAGGTGGCGTGCGTTGCGCTCGTAGATATCGAGCGCTTCAGTGGGTGTGAGTGCATCGGTTCCATGCACCTGCCAAGCCAGCGCCTTGAGCTGGGGATAGTCAGCCAGCCGGATGCGAGCGGGAATCCAGCCTGCCAATGTTCCTGGTAGCTGCGCACCCGCAGAGCCGCTGGCAGGGTCCACCAGGGCCGGGACCATGCCGAGCGCGTTCATCACGTTGCACCAGGCGCCCATGGTCGCCGAAGGTTCGCCCTTTTCGATGCGATGCAAGGTAACCCGCGATATACCCGCAGATTCTGCTGTGACCGTGGCGCTCAGGCGCAGGGCCTTGCGCCGGGCGCGCAGTTGCTCGCCCAAGGCTTGCAGATGGGATGCAGTGTGCTCTGAGGCAAGAGGCGCTGGAGATGGCATTTGATTCTCATTATTTGCAAAATGCGATTTTTGTCAACAATGAGAAACGATTTATAAAGCAAAGACGTGCAGTGCCGAAGTGCTGTGGAGTCAGTGCGTCACAAACTCGTACGCCACTTCCTCGCTCTCCACCATGTCGAGCACGTCGTTGAGTTCATCATCGGTCTCGCTGCTGCTCCACATGTCTTCCGGGTCCGATGCGAACAGTGGCTCGATGGCGATGTCCAGGAATTTGCCTTCGGCCATCTGGATCACCGGCGTGCCTTCGGAGGTCTCGACCAGCTGCCAGTCGTCGGGCACGGTCATTTCAAGCTGGATGGTGACGTTGAGTTTTTTCATGGTGTTCCTTGTGTGATGGGGTCGTCTGCGCAGGGCAGGTCGATCGATTCGCAGTGCCATGGTCGACGGTCGATCCATGGATGATGATCCACCGGTGAAACAGCGGATCGGGCTTGCAGGGTAACCCAGCACGGTGGCAGTGCGTGCCCGGTGCCATCATTGGGCGCCTGCACGGCATGGTTGATGCTAGTGGCTGGCGTATTCTTTTTGTGCGTCCTGCCGGTGCAGCGTTTGCCGCGCGGCCCCCAAAGGACGCTGGTCCATCCCCCCTCCTGGAGCGCTTCAAAAATCATGATCACCAAGAAAACACTCGCCGTGGCTGCCACCGTCCTGGTGGCGGGCCTGTCCCTCTTCAGCCAGGCCGCGCAGGCCGGCCCCCGGCTCGACAAGATCCTGGAGACCAAGGTCATCCGCGTGGGCACGCCGGGCGACTACCGGCCCTTTGCCATCAAGACCGACGCGGGCCTTTCGGGCCATGACATCGACGTGATCGAGGCGATGGCCAAGGAGCTGGGTGTGAAGATCGAATACGTGCAGACCTCCTGGCCCAACCTGATGAAGGACCTGCAGGCCGACCAGTTCGACATCGCGGTGGGCGGCATCACGCGCAATGTGGCGCGCATCCGCCTGATCGAGATGCTGCCGGGCTATGCGCCCTTCGGCAAGGTGGCGCTGGTGCGCTCGGCCGAGAAGGCCAAGTACAACACCGTGGACGACTTGAACAAGCCCACGGTGCGCGTGATCAAGAACCCCGGCGGCACCAACGAGACCTTCGTGCTGCAGAACCTCAAGACCGCGCAGGTCAGCACGCACGACAAGAACGCCGAGATCCCTGCGCTGATCGCTGAAGGCAAGGGCGACGTGATGATCACCGAGACCTACGAGGCCGTGGTCTACAGCAAGGCCGACCCGCGCCTTCACGCCGCCTTCATCGACGCACCGCTCACGCCCAAGAGCTACCTGGGCTTCATGCTGCCCAAGGACGATGCGGACTACACCCGGGTGATGAACTTCGTCTGGGGCCAGATGGACAGCCGGGGCGTGCTCAAGCAGGCCGCCGACAAGTGGCTCAAGTGATATTGATGATGACGATGGTGGCGCCCGCCTGACGGCACGAGCCCGCGCCCTGCGCCGGGCGCGGTTGCCGCAGCACCGGCCGGCGTGCGGGTGCTGCAGATCACTCGGCAGGAATGTCGGGCTCGACCAACTGCGCCAGCAGCTGCAGCGACTCCTGCCACCCCAGGTAGCACATCTCGGTCGGGATCACGGCGGGGATGCCTGCCTGCACGATGGACACCTCGGTGCCCACCAGCACCTTCTTGAGCACGATGCTGGTGCGCATCTCGCCGGGCAGGTTGGGGTCGTCGAAGCGGTCGGTGTGCACGATGCGCTCGCCGGGCACCAGCTCCAGGTACTCGCCGCCGAACGCATGCGTCTGGCCGTTGCCGAAGTTGGTGAACTGCATGCGGTAGGTGCCGCCCACGCGGGCATCCAGGCTCAGCACCCGGCCGGTGAACCCGTGGGGCGGCAGCCACTTGCACATCGCGTCTGCGTCCAGAAAGGCGCGGTACACCCGCTCTGGCGGAGCGCGCAGCACGCGGTGCAGGGTGACAGTGCCGCCGGCTGCGGCGCTGTGGCTGCTGTTGTCGGTCGGGTTGCTGGTCGTCATGGGCGGTCTCCTTGGGGTGTCAACTACTCAGGGTGGATGAAGAAGGTGGGCAGCGGCGGGGCCCGCAGCTGTTCACATTCCTACGACGAACGGGGCAGCCCGTTTTCGACAACAGGGGGCCGGCGCCGGCATTTTTTCTGGACGCCTGGCGCTGTCCAGCCCTGGCATCAGGCGGCCACGGTGCGCACGCGGAAACTCTCGCTGCCCTCGGCCCAGGCCAGCAGGCGGTCGATGTTGGGGTGCTTGCCAGGGAAGGCCTTGGCGTCTGCCGTGTGCTCTGCATACCACTCCAGCCCCAGCGCAGCGGCGGCCGGCGTGATGCTGCCGCCGTACAGGGCCGCCAGCGCGGCGTAGACGACCAAGGAGCCCGTCTGGCCGGGCTTGTTCTCAATGGTGGCCACCACCTGGTCGCCGGCATCCAGCAGCTGCAGGGCGGCGAGGTGGGTGGTGGCGGGGAGTTGCTGGAGGCGGGTTGCGAAGTTCATAAAAAATTGGGTTGGAGTGAAAAATGCCGCTACCGCATTACTGGTAAGCGGTGAATGCTATTCAATGAGGAGCATTGATGCTGGCGCATGACGCCGGGTGCACATCGCTCGCTCGGGGTGTTGCCATCACGCCTGCCACACCCCGAACCCCGCCGAGCGCAGGTCGATGCCGATCTCGATCTCCCGGTCCAGCGCATCCTCATAGCTCATGGGGTTGAAGCCTTCGTACAGGTCGGGCAGCAGGCGCAGGCCGTATTGCGTCACGAACCTGTTGGCCTGGATGCCGGC
The DNA here is from genome assembly GCF_044542805.1 of Acidovorax sp. NPDC077693. NCBI lineage: Bacteria > Pseudomonadati > Pseudomonadota > Betaproteobacteria > Burkholderiales > Comamonadaceae > Acidovorax > Acidovorax sp. NPDC077693. The sequence continues at coordinate 173,572 of NZ_JBITVD010000005.1, forward strand.
CTTGTGCTTGTCGAACCGCACGTCCGGGTCCAGGCCCGTCATGCCCACGTACACGCAGGGCTTGCCGTCGATGTAGCCAGGATTGCTCTTGCGAAAGCGTGGCTCCAGCAGCACGTCTTTCGATAGCTCGATGACGTAGACGTGGTGATGGAGTTTGCGGCGGCGCATGGGGGTGGTTGCGTGGGCGCTGGTGGGCTGGACGGGGGTAGCCGGTGGTGCGCGGCGCTTCAGGCCTGTGGCCGTGGCGCCGGGCCGATTGTTCACACCGGTTGTTCACTCGTCGTCATCATTCCCCTGGCCGTCGTCGCGCAGGCGGCGCTCGAGCTTGCCGCGCAGCGATTCGGTCTCTTGCAGGAACTGGTCCACCGGCACGGCAGGGGCCACGCGCAGGCTGGGCGGGAACAGGCTGCTCATGTACAGCACAGAAGACAGCCGCATGTTGTTCAGCCACTGCGCCCCCAGCCATGCCGGCACGCCCAGCACGATCGCGGCGGCCACCGTCCAGGCCAGGCCCACACGGCGACGCGGCAGCACGGCGGCCAGGTGGGCATACAGCGCACCTGCCAGCGTCAGCACGAGCAGCAGACTGGCGAACTGCGCAAAAATCTCGAGCGAAAAAGCGAATGCGATCACATGGGCCAGCAGCTGCACTGCGTCCATCGCCAGTGCCGCAGCGCAGGCAATGCGCACATGGCGCCAGAACTGCAGGGAGCCCGCAAACACCTTGTTGGCCACTGCCCACACGCCCGACCACACGACCATCGCCACCAGCAGCGTGAGCAGCACGCCAGGCACATCCTTGAAGTACTGCAAGGTGTCGCGCGCATCCAGCCACGACTCCCCCAGCCCCGCGAACAGCACCAGGGCCGCCAGCGCGGCCGTGGTGCCCACCGTGCGCCACGGAAACTGCGGCAGCGGCTGTTCATCGGCAATGGGCGTGTCGGCCAGGCGCAGAGCGATGTGGGTGTGGCCCAGGTCGACAGGCGTGCCGTGGGGCCAGCCAAAGCGCTCGCCCTGGCGGTAGTGCTTGCGCTGCAGGCGTGCGCCGTTGCGCGTTTCCAGCACCTCGACCTGCACCTCGCGGGAGGCGTCTGCCGCCCGGTCGATGCGCAGGTGCGTGGGGGCGACGAAGGGGTCGTCCAGCACCAGGTCGCAGTCGAGCCCCCGGCCCACGGTCACAGGCCAGCGTGTGATGGGAGCGCGCGCCAACAGGGCGCCGTGACGGTCGAAGGCTTCGATCAGTCCCAGGGTCGGCATCATGGTGCGGCCTCCCAGCGGAACGCCTTGAGGTAGTGGCTTGCCAGCTTCATGCCGTTGTCGAAAGCGATGCCTTGCACGTCCAGGCGGCCCAGCACGCCCTGGGTGGGCTGGTTGGTGCTTGCGGCCAGCACCGTCATGGTGTACAGGCCGGGCAGCTTGCGGTAGGCCGACATGCAGATCACCACCCGCATAGGCAGGCTGCCGGGGTTCACATAACGTTCGGAGCAGTCGACCGCCGTCTGCTGGCGGTTGCCGCGCCGCAGAAACTGCTCGTTGGCAAAGCTGTGCGAGTACATGCGGCCGAACCGGGCGGCACCCAGGGTCGGGGCGTTGTAGGTTTCGTAGGCCAGGCGCACCGCGCCGGTGTTGAAGTCACCCGCCACCACATCGCTGTCGGCCCTGCACTGCGTGCGCTCCAGGTTCAGGCCGGGAAAGGCCGGGTCGCGCCCCGAGCCCCAGCACCGCGCCAGTGCGTCGTCCGGCACCGGCACGCGGTAGTTGCCGTGGCGCTGCTCGCGAAACGGCGCTTTGAGGAACCGGTCCGTCAGCAACTGCTGATGGCCCGTCAGCTGCCGGGTCATCTCGCCGTACGCGGGCTGGGTGATGGGTTCTGCGGCAGCTGCTGCGCGCTGCACCAGCGCCTGCGCGAACTCGGCAGGAATCAGGAAGCTGACCTGCTCCCCGTCGAGCCGCTTGGCCACGTTGATACCCAGCACCCGCCCGGCATCGTCCACCGCCGGGCCGCCGCTCATGCCGGGGTTGAGCGTGCCGCCGAAGAAGATGCGCGGGTAGAAGCTGCGCCGCACCAGCCCGTTGTAGGTGCCCTCGGTCACGGCAAACCCGATGTCCAGCGGGTTGCCCAGCGAATAGATGCGCTCACCCTGCGCCAGGGCCTCGGTGGCGGGCCGAAAGCTCAGCACCGGCGCTGCGGCGGTGCGGGCCTTGGTGCGCAACACGGCCAGGTCGTGCTGCACATCGAACGCCAGCAGCTCCACGTCGCCTTCCTGCCCCTCCATCGTCACGTACACGCCGCGATACCGCTCGGGCTCCAGCGCCAGCTGGCTGGCCACATGGAAGTTGGTGACGATCAGGCCGTCGGCAGACACGAAGAACCCAGAGCCGATCGACGCCTGCGTGTCGGCATTGCGCAGCAGCGTGCGGATCTGCACCAGCTTGTCGCGCGACAGCTCGTAGATGCGCCGTGCGTCGCGCGACAGCGCTGTGGCGGGCACCGGCACGGCCGCACCTGCTGTGGAAGGGTCTGCACTGCCAGTTGCATCGCTGCCAGGCGTTGACGGTGCTGCAGCGCCGGGCGCCACGGGCGGCAGCCCGCCTGCAGGGCGTGCCGCCGATGCGCTGGCAGGGGTGGTGGGGGCAGGCGGTGTCATGGGCGCCTTCTGTGCGTGGGCCGACATGCAGGCCAGCAAGAAAACGACGGGTGTGGCAAGCCGAAGCGGCCAGGGCAGGGGAAGAGGCATCGGGGTATTCTATGAACGCTCTGCACCGTGCTCCGCGCGGGCGGTCTAGCCACCCCACGCCACGCACCCCCATTTCGCTTTTTACACACGCCACACCACCGCCATGCCAGACACCCATTCCTACCCCATCGGCACACCCGGCCAGCCCTGGGGCGCCGCAGAGCGCGACCAATGGCGCGCTCGCCAGGTGCGCCGGCGCAGCTACGCCGACGACGTGCTGACCGCCGTCGAGGCACTGCGCGGCCGATTCGATGTGGAGATGTACGGCGATGTCGTCTATGCCGACGCCCACCATGCGGCAGAGCGGTTTCCCCTGCGGGCCCTGCGCAGCCGCCCATGGAACGAAGGGTTGCCCAGCGTGCTGGTCACCGGCGGCGTGCACGGCTACGAAACCAGCGGCGTGCACGGCGCGCTGCGCTTTGTGGACACGCAGGCCGAGCGCTTTGCAGGCCGCGCCAACCTGCTGGTGGTGCCCTGCGTCAGTCCCTGGGCGTACGAGCGCTTCCAGCGCTGGAACTTCGACGCCATCGACCCCAACCGGTCCTTTCGCGAAGGCTCACCCGCGCAAGAGGCTGCCGCGCTGATCCGCCTGGTGGCCCCGCTGCGCGGCCAGTGGGCGGCCCACGTCGACCTGCACGAAACGACCGACACCGACGAATCCGAATACCGCCCCGCCGTGGCCGCGCGCGACGGCAAGGTGTTCGAGCCCGGCAGCATCCCCGACGGGTTCTATCTGGTGGACGACACCGACAACCCGCAGCCTGCGTTTCAGCAGGCGATCATCGACGCGGTGAGCCGGGTGACGCACATCGCGCCTGCGGATGACCAGGGGGAAATCATCGGTTCACCGATGGTGGCGCATGGCGTGATCCATTACCCGATGAAACAGTGGGGCCTGTGCGCGGGCATCAGCGGGGCGCGCTACACCACGACGACGGAGGTGTACCCGGACAGTGCGCGTGCCACGCCGCAGCAGTGCATCGAGGCGCAGGTGGCGGCGGTGTGTGCGGCGGTGGAGTTTGTGGTGGCCAGCGCGTCGGCGTGAGTGTTTTTTCTCCGGGGCGGCAGGGGCTTGCGCGGCACTGCTGCGCATGCCGTACAAATCTGAGCACTGCGTCCACTTGGATCTAACCAGCTCTGCTGGCAGGGAGGACAGGTCGCCGATACCCGGTCCCATAGCTCTTGTGGGGCAGAATTCGGCCAGGAACTGTCGTTCGATAGTTCACCCACCGTAGTCATAACGTGAGATTTCATCGATGGATCTTGAGCGTGTAGCGTACTTTCGTAACCAGTACTCTCGAATGAGTGATGAGGAGTTGGCAACTCTCATGATCATGCGGCGGGATATGCTGGAAGAAGAAGCCATTGAGGCTCTCCAGCGCGTTCTGGACAAGCGAGACATCTCAGCATTCGTAGGAGAAATGAATGCAAAGATAGGCGACATGAAAGCGCAGAGAGAAGCGCACGATCAGGAGCGTGAACGTCAGAGGGCTACAAACCGTCAAATCCCACGCGCCATGCTAATTGTCGTTGTCGCAGCGATTGCCATTTTTTCTGCTGCTGTAATCACTAGGGCAATGACTTAGACGTCAGGCACTGCAAGACGTGCTTCTGTGGCACACCGCTACTTCCGCTATGGGCCCGAAGCCGACTTTGGTCCTTCCACGAAGCGGACAGTTGAAATGCATCCTGGGGGATGCAACGCTGAGACTACCAGGGGCTGCGGGGACTAAAGCTCATAACTGGCGAAATTCGCCTTGTAGACTTCTAGGATGTTGGTTCCAACCACCTCAAATTCACCCTCCATGTGATGATGGAAAGCGATTACTTGAGTCGGCGCTTTCCAGTTGATTCCCCATACCTCGTCGCTGTTCGAGCACCCAAAAAAGATGTACGGCTTTAGGTCGAACTCCGGGGCAAGGTGCGTCCACTCCTCCCAATGGAACTTGGTCAATGTGACCAACGACCCGATGGAGTCTTCCTCGGTGAGGGAAAGCAGATATTTGGCGTTGCCAACGTTTTCTCTGACTCCATCCGCTTCCAGGTAGAGATTTCTGAGTTCTTCCGGAAATCTCAGCCCCAAGGCGGCCTCTGCTTGCGAAATCGCCTCCGCCGAAGCGGCAGGTGAGTAGCGCCAGTCTGGAAACAGTTCTTTAAGCATAACAAAGCATCGCAGTTACTAAAATGATTGCGCAGGCCAGGCGCGCGTCTGTGCGTCGCGGAACCTAGGCGAGGAGATGAACGGCTGCTCCTGGCCGTTTGCGGCCAATGATTGAGCGCCTGCTGCGGGCGTTCATGGCGCTGGACTGACCGGTCATCATCACCGGAATGCGCAGCTGCTTAAAGAGTGTTGCCTGAGGCGCCCAGCAACCGGGAGCTCACCTCGACCGCATCGGGCGTGGCGAACTGCATGTTGTGCCGATCGGTCAACGGGCCGTGGCCAGGCTCCATGCCCCCGGCAGCGCCGTAGCCCATCGCTTTGAACTTCCAGACACCACCGACCTTTTTGAGTGAGCCGACATGTGCGCCATCGGCGGTGTGGACCGCCACCACTGCTTCGCTGACGGGCAACAACTGCAAGGGGCCTGCTACCGGTCCGGGAGGCATGTGGGCGAAGGTGGGGTTGGCGGTAGGAGGTTGGGTTGCAGGCATGGCGATGTTGGTGTCCACCGTGGCCTTTACGCTATCGAGGCGGCTTGGGGCTGATGGCGTTTGGGATTTCACGGCCAATAGGCAGCCTCGATCAATGGGCGGGCGCCGAGCACAGGGCTTCTTGCTCTTGCGCCTGTTTCGCGGCTTGTGCCACGCGAACAAATTGCGAGCATTGCTCCACCCATTGCAGCCGTTGCAAGACACTCAATTGTCCAAAAGCGCGCAACCGTTCGTCGCTCACGTAGTAACTGTGTTCATCGCGCAGGGCGTTGCGTTCGGTGGGGGTCATGGTTGGATGGGTGGTGCAACTACTCTGGCTTCAGGCGCTGCAGATGTGCAATGTCGGCCAAATCAATGGGGCGACCCGCACTTTGCTTGAGAGCGATGAGATCGTCAATATGGGCCAGCGCCACAGGGACGCCTGCGACGTCGAGGTGCATGGCGCGTTCGCACATGCCTTGCGGGTCGACGGGAGGAAAGAGCAGTACATCCAGGGTGACCCCTGAAAGCGCATCGGTGCGAAGGGCGAAGGCTTGCAGATTGCGCTGCGCGTGCCAGTCCTTGAGGGTGTCGATCTGTGCCAACGTGTTGAGCGGAACTGGAAGAACAGGCCGTAGCTTCAATTCAAGCGCAGCGTTGATCAGATGCTGCATGTTGTCGGGCGACACCACAACGCAGACATCGATGTCCATGGTGTTGCGCTCGACCCATGCAGTGCTACAGCCAGCCCGCCAATCAGTACATATTCAACCCCGTGACGGTGCAATGCGGCAAAGAGGCCGAGGTAGAACATGGCGTTGACTGGCGGTGCTGCGCCGGGACTTACTTGCCCCAGGAGTCCTTCAACCCCACCGCCAAGTTAAACACCGGTTTCCCCGCCCGGTGATCCACCCGGTCTGCCACAAAGTACCCGTGCCGCTCGAACTGGAACTTGTCGTCCGGCTGGGCCTTGGCCAGCGACGGCTCCACGATGGCCGTTGCCACCTTCAGGCTGTTCGGGTTCAGGCTTTCGATGAAGTCCTTGCCGCCCGCATCGGGCTGGGCTTCCAGGAACAGGCGGTCGTACATGCGCACCTCGGCCTTCACGCCGTCGGCCACGCCCACCCAGGTGATGGCGGCCTTGACCTTCACGCTGTCGGCGCCGGGGGTGCCGCTCTTGGTGTCGGGCACCACGGTGGCCAGCACTTCGGTGATGGTGCCGTCGGCGTCCTTTTGGCAGCCGGTGCATTCGATGACGTAGCCGCCCTTCAGGCGCACCTTGTTGCCGGGGAACATACGCTTGTAGCCCTTGGGGGGCACTTCTTCAAAATCTTCGCGTTCGATCCAGACTTCCTTGCCGATGGTGAAGTGGCGCTCGGGGCTTTCCACGCCTTCGGGGGGGTGGGGCAGTGATGGCAGGGTGCAGGGCTCCAGGTGGCCCGCGCCCATGACCTCGTCCCAGTTGGTCAGCACCAGCTTGACGGGGTTGAGCACGGCCATGCCGCGGAAGGCCTTGAGCTCCAGGTCTTCGCGCAGGCAGCCTTCCAGGGTGCTGTAGTCGATCCAGCTGTCGCTCTTAGTCACACCAATGCGCTCGGCAAACACCTGCAGCGATTCGGGCGTGTAGCCGCGGCGGCGCAGGCCGACGATGGTGGGCATGCGCGGGTCGTCCCAGCCGCTGACCTTGTGGTCGTACACCAGCTGGGCGAGCTTGCGCTTGCTGGTGATCACGTAGGTGAGGTTCAGGCGGGCGAATTCGTACTGGCGGGGGGGCGGGTTGCTCAGCAGGCCGCCTTCCGTCAGTCGCTCCAGCAGCCAGTCGTAGAAGGGGCGCTGGTCTTCGAATTCCAGCGTGCACAGGCTGTGGGTGATCTGCTCGAGCGCGTCTTCGATGGGGTGCGCATACGTGTACATCGGGTAGATGCACCAGGTGTCGCCCGTGTTGTGGTGCGTGGCGCGGCGGATGCGGTAGATGGCCGGGTCGCGCATATTGATGTTGGGGCTGGCCATGTCGATCTTGGCGCGCAGCACCATGGAGCCGTCTTCGTGCAGGCCGGCCTTCATCTCGCGGAACTTGGCCAGGTTTTCGGCCGGGGTGCGGCTGCGGAAGGGGCTGTTCACGCCTGGCTTGCCGAAGTCGCCGCGGTTGATACGCATCTGCTCCACGGTTTGCTCATCCACGTAGGCGTGGCCGGCCTCGATCAGGTACTCGGCCGCGCGGTACATGAAGTCGAAGTAGTCGCTGGCCTGGTAGGGCGGGGCGCTGGGGTGGCCGTTCCAGTCGAAACCGAGCCACTTCACCGCGTCGATGATGCTGTCGACGTATTCGGTGTCTTCTTTTTCGGGGTTGGTGTCGTCAAAGCGCAGGTGGCACACGCCGCCGTAGTCGCGGGCCAGGCCGAAGTTGATGCAGATGCTCTTGGCGTGGCCGATGTGCAGGTAGCCGTTGGGCTCGGGCGGGAAGCGGGTGCGGATCTTGGCCGGGTCGGGCTGGCCCGCCGCGTGGTGGGCGGCGTCGCCCGGTGTACCACCCCAGCGGCGGGCGGCGTAGGTGCCTTTTTCCAGGTCGCTTTCAATGATCTGGCGCAGGAAGTTGCTGGGCTTGACGGCTTCCGGGGCTGTCGCGGTGGCGGCAGCCGGTGTGTTGGCGGCTGGATTGACGGGGTTTTGGGTGCTCATCGGGCCATTTTAGGGCCCGGTTTCGTGATGGTTTACGCATGGAAACGGGCGAATGTACTTCCGGACACAACGTAAAGACAAATTTATGCCATCCTTTTGCCTACTTGGTGCGTTATGTACCGGTGAGGCGAGTCCATTTGGCTGGCTACCCTCATTCCAACAGGAGATATCCGTATGACTCAATCCCGTTCTATCTATGCCTTGGCAGCTTCCGCAGGCGTAGCGCTGGCATTGCTGGGTGGCGCGGGCGCCGCCCAGGCCCGCGACGTCAACTGGTCGGTGGGCATTGGCGTGCCGGGTGTGGTGGTGGGGGCCAGCAATGGCTACTACGCACCAGCCCCGGTGTATGTGGCCCCGCCCCCACCGGTGTATTACGCACCCCCACGGCCTGTGTATTACGCGCCCCCTCCAGCGTACTACGCCCCTCCACCCGCCGTGGTGTACTACGGTGACCGTGGCTACCGAGGCCACCGCCACCATCACCACGACCGTGGCTACGGCCGCTGGGACCGCTGATCGGCCCTGCCCCGGCAGCCGGTCCTGACCGGCACGGCTGCCGTACTTTGTAACCAAAACCTCTTGGGCGCCAGTCGCTCACAGGCAGCGTCTTTGCACAGGCTGCCTTTTACAGCGGCCTTCGGGCCGCTTTTTCTTTGGGCGCGCGCAGGTGGCGGCGCAGCATAATTTGGCACCTTTGCCCGCTGCATGGCGGGTGCAACCCCTCGGAGTGCATGCCCTGTGAAAACCGTTTTTGTCCTCAATGGCCCCAATCTGAACCTGCTGGGCACGCGTGAGCCTGCCGTGTACGGCGCACACACCCTGGCCGATGTCGAAAAACTGTGTGCCGACGCCTGCGCGCGCCACGGTTTTGCGCTGCGGTTTCACCAAAGCAACCACGAGGGTGCGCTGATCGACTGGATCCATGAAGCGGGCCGCCTGCATGCGGCGGGTGAGCTGGCCGGCGTGGTGATCAATGCCGGTGCCTACACCCACACGAGCGTGGCGCTGCACGATGCCACCAAGGGTACGGGCATCACACTGATCGAGCTGCACATCAGCAATGTGCACGCCCGCGAATCCTTCCGGCACCATTCGTACATGGCCGCGGCCGCCAAGGCCGTGATGTGCGGGTTTGGCGTGCTGGGCTATGGCCTGGCCATCGACGGGCTGGCGCAGCTGCAGCCCCAGGCGGCCCCCTGAGCGTAGTGGTACCCCCGGGCGCACTTTCGCAAGGCAGACGGGCACACGCATGACCACCGCACCCACCCCGACGCTGGAGGTGCCCGAAGACGAGGTGGAGATCACCGCCATGCGGGCGCAGGGCGCGGGTGGGCAGAACGTCAACAAGGTATCGAGCGCGGTGCACCTGCGCTTCGATGTGGCGGCGTCGTCATTGCCCGACGGGGTCAAGGAGCGCCTTTTGGCACTGCGCGACAGCCGCATCACGCAGGATGGCGTGGTGGTGATCAAGGCGCAGCAGTACCGCAGCCAGGACCAGAACCGGACGGACGCGCTGCAGCGCCTGAACGCGCTGGTCAACACGGTCGCCGTGCCGCCCCGCGTGCGGCGTGCCACGCGGCCGACCTATGGCTCGCAGCAACGGCGGCTGGCGGGCAAAAGCCAGCGCAGCGAAACCAAGGCGCTGCGCGGCCGCGTGAAGGATGGGTCCTGAGGGGCTGTTGCCGGACCCCGGGCAGGTTGCCATTGTTGGGGGTGGCGATGTTTTGTTGCCCGGCGCATTGGCAGTTTTTACCGCCTCATTAGCACCACCCGTGGAACGATCTGTCTGATGCACAGGGCTTGGTATCGCGGGCTGTCGGTCCTACATTCAATGCATCCCCCCACGCAATGAATCCAAAGGACATCGCCGTGTCTGCCAACGCCCCTGCTTCCCCTGTTGTTCCTGCACTGTTCGTCTCGCACGGCGCGCCGCTGTTTGCGCTGGACGCCGGCACCACCGGCCCCGCGCTCACGCAGTGGGGTGACAGCCTGAAGGCACAGTACCCGGGGCTGCGCGGCGTGGTCATCATGTCGCCCCACTGGATGGCACGCTCGCCGCAGGTCATGACCGGCCCGCAGCCGGAGACCTGGCACGACTTTGGCGGGTTTCCGCCCGCGCTGTACCAGCTGCAATACCCGGCCCCGGGCTCGCCCGCGCTGGCGCAGGAGGTGCTGGGCTTGCTGCAAGCCGCCGGCGTGGCGGCGCAGGGTGACGCGGCCCGCCCGTTCGACCATGGTGCCTGGGTGCCGCTGATGCATCTGTTCCCGCAGGCCGATGTGCCGGTGGTGCAGGTGGCCCTGCCCGTGGGCGCTGGGCCGGCCGAGGTGTACGCGCTGGGCGCGGCACTGCGCAGCCTGCGCGACCAGAACGTGCTGGTCATCGGCTCGGGCAGCATGACGCACAACCTGGCCGAGTTCTTTGGCGGCGAGCGCGAGCCCGCGCCCTACGTGCTGGAGTTCAGCCGCTGGATCGAAGCGGCCCTGGCGCGCGGCGACATGAAGGCACTGCTCAACTACCGCAGCGAGGCGCCGCATGCACGCCGTGCACACCCGACCGAGGACCACTTTTTGCCCATCTTCTTTGCGCTGGGCGCAGCGGGCGACGATCTGCAGGCCCACTACCTGAGCCGCGAGGTGATGTACAGCATGCTGTCGATGGATGCTTTCGCCTTGCAGCCCGTGCATTGAGACGGCACGTCCGCCCACCTATCTATCTTCAAATCCGGCCCTGCCGCTCATCCATGCTTGATCTACCGCTCACCTTTTTGCAGCGCCCGGCCGCTGCCACCACGCCCCGGCCCTGGCTGCTGGTGCTCATGCACGGCGTGGGCAGCAACGAGCAGGACCTGTTCGGCCTGGCGCCGCACATTCCGGAGCGTTTTCATGTGCTGAGCCTGCGGGCACCGTTTCGCATGGGGCCGGGCTCGCACGCGTGGTTCGACTTTTCCATCGAGCCCAACGGCGAGCGCACCATCAACGAGGCGCAAGAAGCGCAAAGCCGCGCGCTGGTGGCCCAGGCCATCGCGTCCGCCGCAGAGCAACTGGGCATTCCGCCCGAGCGCGTCGTGGTGGGCGGCTTCAGCCAGGGCGGCATCATGGCGCTGTCGCTGCTGCTGACCCAGCCCGCGCTGATGCAGGCGGCCATGGTGTGGCACAGCCGCCTGCTGTCGCAGGTGCTGCCCCTGGCCGCGCCGCCCGATGCGCTGCGGGGCAAGCAGCTGTGGCTGAGCCACGGCACGCACGACAACGTGATCCCCCTGGCCCACGCGCAGGCCATCGCGCAGCACATGGGCCCGCTGCCCGTGGCGGTCACGTACCGGGAGTTTCCAGGCGCGCACGAGATCCGCCCGGCGGAGCTGTCCGCCACGGTGACCTGGCTGGACTCGCTGGCTGGCCCGCCGGCGGCTTTCTGACCCGGCGGGCGGGGGCATAGGCCAGCACACCCACATCCTCCTGCGCACCGCAGGGCTGCCCGTGCCGCTCGCGCAGCGGTGGCGTGGCGAGGTCTGGCAAGGCACCGGCATCGCCCAGCGGGTACATGGCGTTACGCACCGGGCGCAGGCGCGGTTTCCAATGGTGCATTGCACCCCGCACGGGAACGCATGGCGGCCCACGCCGTCGTACCCAGGGCGTGCCCCATGCACCGCCACAGGAGACCCGATGCCCGATCACGACACCGCCGAGTTTCGCCCCGCACCCGAGGGGGCATCGCCCCTGCCCAAAGTCGCCCTCGCAGCCCTGGGCTGCGCGGCCATCGCGGGCGCTGCGTGGTGGTTCTGGCTGCGCCCCGCAGAGCCTCAGCCCGCGCCACCGCCGCCCCCGGTGGCCAGCGCGCCCGCAGCCCCGGCGGCTGCACCCCCCATGCCCGAAGCCTCGGGTCCGCAGAACCTGGTCGATGGCCTCGCACCCGCCGACACCGCTTTGCCGCCCCTGGCGGAATCGGACACCCGTGTGACGGCCTTGCTCGGCGAACTGCTGGGCAGCGACAAGGTGGCCAGGTTTCTGTGGACCGAAGGCTTTGTGCGCCGCGTGGTCGCCACGGTGGACAACCTGGGCCGCGCCCAGGCGCCATCGCGCATGTGGCCGGTGCAGCCCACGCCCGAGCGCTTCACGGTGGAGGGCGCCGAGGGCGCGCAGACCATCGCCTCCGCCAACGCAGCGCGCTACAGCGCGGTGCTGGCCTTTGCCGAGGCCGTGCCGCTGGACGCCGCGGTGGCGCTGTATGCACGGCTGTACCCGCTGTTCCAGCAGGCGTATGAAGAGGTGGGCTACCCCCGGCGCTACTTTAACGACCGCCTGGTGGCCGTGCTGGACCACCTGCTGCTCGCGCCCGAGCCCAAGGGGCCGCTGCGCGTGAAGCTCCTGCCGGTGAACACCGACGTGCCCGACCTGCGGCCCTGGGTGCGCTACGAGTTTGCCGACCCGGCGCTGCAGGCCCTGTCGAGCGGCCAGAAGATCCTGGTGCGCATGGGGCCCGCCAACGCGGCGCGGGCCAAAGCGCTGATCCGCGAAGTGCGCCAGCGCGTCGCCACCGGAGCGGTGGCCCGCAAGCCCGTGCCGTAGTCCCGCACTGCGTGGGGCCGTGGCGGCAGGCTGTGCGGTGGGGATGGGCTTGGGGGCTCCAACCCCTGCGGCGGGTCAGGCCTGCGCCGGCCGTGGGCCGTGGCGCAGGGTCAGCAAGGTGCCCAGCGTCAGCGCTGCCAGGGCAAACGCCGGCCCGCCCAGGGCGCCCACGTGGTCCACCATCAGCCCGCCAAAGATGGCGCCGCTGGCAATCGCGATCTGAAACGCCGCCACCAGCAGCCCGCCCGCGCCCTCCGCCTGGTCGGGCGCGGCCCGCACGATCCAGGTCTGAAAGCCCACCGGAAACGCGCCGAACGCAAACCCCCACAGCGTGACCGCCACCGCCGTGATGGCCGCCGACTGCCCAGCCACCAGCAGCACGGCGGCCAGCACGGCGATGACGGCCCCACCGGCCACGATGGCCTGACGCTCGCTGCGCCCCGCGATCCATCCCCCCACGAAGTTGCCGAAGAAGCCGCCCACGCCGTAGCCCAGCAGCACGGCCGTGATGGTGGCGACCGACAGGTGCGTGACCTGCTCCATCAGCGGGCGAATGTAAGTAAAGCCTGCGAAGTGGCCTGAGATGACGAGCAGCACCGCCAGCAGCGCCACGCGCACCGGCGGGCGGCGCAGCAGCTCGCCCAGCACCTTGAGGTTGGGGTTGTCGCGCGGGGGCAGGGCGGGCAGGGCCACCAGCTGCACCGCCAGCGTGACGAGGCTGATGCCGCCCGCCGCGATGAAGGCGCTGCGCCAGCCCCACAGGTCGCCCATCCACGCGCCGATGGGCGCCGCGCACACGGTGGCCACCGACACCCCGGTGAGGATGAACGACATGGCCCGCGCAAACAGCGAGGCCGGCACCAGCCGCATGGCCAGCGCGGCCGACATGGACCAGAAGCCGCCCAGCGCCACGCCCAGCAGTACCCGCGCCACCAGCAGCGTGGCCAGGCTCCCGGCCAGGGCGGACATCACGTTGGACAGCACCAGCAGCAGCGTGAAGGCGATCATCACCAGCCGCCGGTCGATGCAGCGCGTGAGCAGCGGCAACGACGGCGCAGCCACGGCGGCCACCAGCGCGGTGACGGTGACCGCCTGGCCCGCGGCCCCATCGCTCACGCGCAGGTCGCTGGCCATGGCGGTCAGCAGGCTGGCGGGCAAGAATTCGGCCGTGACCAGGCCGAACACGCCCAGCGCCATGGACGCCACGGCGGCCCAGCGTGCCTCGGTGGGCTCGGGGGCGGCGTGGGGGGCGGGTTCGAACGCCGATGCAGGTACGGAGTCGGCATCGGCCACGGCGCCCATGGGCGCGTCCAGGCAGGTGGAGCAGGAAGAAGAGGAGGACACGGGCAAAGCCTTGGGTTGGAACGGACGTCCATGCTAGGGATAAGATGTCGGCGTTTCCATGCCGTAAAAGCCGAAATGCTTGACTTTTCATCCAGACCGTTTGACCAGGTGCCGCAGCCGCCGTGGGTGGAGCCGCCGGACCTGCTGACCCAGATCCTGCTCGGCCTGCGCCTGGACGGCGTGGAGTATGGCCGCTGCGTGCTGCACCCGCCCTGGGCCATCGCCTTTCCGGCGCAGCGCTCGGCGCGGTTTCACTTCGTGGGCCACGGCGGCGCCTGGCTGCGCACGCCGGGAACTGAATGGCAGCGCCTGAACATGGGCGATGCGGTGCTGCTGCCGCACGGCAGCTTCCACGTGCTGGCCAGCTCGCCCGACGTGCCGCCGGTGGACATCGACTCGCTGGCGCGCAAGGCCGTGTCTGAAAACATCTACCTGGTGGACGGCCGCGATGCGGGCCGCGCACCCCGGGGGGCCCCGGTCGCGCCGCCCCCGCCGCTGGCGCCCGACGTGCTGTTCAGCGGCGCGCTGCGCTTCAACCTCGACCCGCTGCACCCGCTGATGGCCATGATGCCCGCGGTGATGATGGCCGGCGACCTGGCCCGGCGCGACACCACGGTGCCCGTGCTGCTCGACGCCATGGAGCGCGAGGTGGCGCAGGACCGCATGGGCGCCTGCGCCATCCTGGCGCGCCTGGCCGACGCGCTGGCGGCCAGCATCATCCGCGCCTGGGTGGAATGCAGCTGCAACAGCCCCACGGGCTGGATCGCCGCCGTGCGCTGCCCGCGCATCGGCAAGGTGATCGCGGCCATCCACGCCGAGCCCGAGCGCGACTGGAACGTGCCGCTGCTGGCCGACCTGATGGGTGCCTCGCGCTCGAGCTTTTCGGAATCGTTCACGCGGACCATGGGGGAGAGCCCGGCGCGCTACGTGGCCAAGGTGAAGATGTCGCAGGCGCGCCGCTGGATCGCACGCGACGGCATGCGCGTGGCCGTGGCGGCCCATCGGTTGGGCTACGAGTCCGAAGCCTCCTTCAGCCGCGCATACAAAAGGATCATCGGCCAGCCCCCCAGCACGGCGCGTGCGGAGTGATGGACGATGGACGATGGAGGAAGGGCAGGGCGCTGGAGCCCGAACGCTATGCCCGGGGCAGCGGCAGCGCCGTCTTGTAGCGCACCTGCTTGAGCGCAAAGCTCGACCGGATCTTTTCCACACCGGGCATCGGGGCGAGCTGCTCCACGATGAACCGCTCCAGCGCCGAAATGTCGGCCACGGCGACGCGGATCAGGTAGTCGCTGTCGCCGCTCATCAGGTAGCACTCCATCACCTCGTCGTGCTCCGCGATGCGGCGCTCGAAGTCGGCCAGCGCCTCCTTGCTCTGCGCCTTGAGGCTGATGCTGATGAATACATTGAGCCCCAGCCCCAGCGCCGCCGCGTTGGCCAGCGCCACATAGCGGCTGATGACGCCTGCGGCCTCCAGCGCCTTCACCCGCGCAAGGCACGGCGAGGGCGACAGGTGCACACGCCGCGCCAGCTCCACGTTGGACAGGGAGCCATCGGCCTGCAGCTCGGCCAGAATGCGCAGGTCCAGGGTATCGAGTTTCATATGCTGCAGTTTATTGTTTTTGCGGCATAAGCTGCTGGTATTTCGCTGCATCGGCTGCAAAACGGCAACTCATTCGGGGTGGGCATGGCTACAGTGCTCTGCATGAACGCGCTCACACCCCACAACCTGCTGCTGGCGCCCGGCGCCGTCCCCGACATCGATCCTGAGGAAACCGCCGAGTGGCGCGACGCCTTCCTGGCCCTGGTGGCCACCGAAGGCCCGGAGCGCGCGCGCCACATCCTGCAAGAGCTGGTGCGGCTGGCGCGCACGCAGCGCATTGGTTGGCAGCCGGACCTGAATACCCCGTATGTGAACACGGTGGCCGCGCAGGACCAGCCCGTGTTTCCGGGCGACCTGGCCGTCGAAGAGCGGGTGGCCTCCATCGTGCGCTGGAACGCGCTGGCCATGGTGGTGCGCGCCAACCAGGCGTATGGCGAACTGGGTGGCCACATCGCCAGCTACGCCAGCGCGGCCGACCTGTTCGAGAGCGGCTTCAACCACTTCTTCCGCGCCCGCGAAGGCGTGGGCGAGGGGCAGCACCGGGGCGACCTGGTGTTCTTCCAGCCGCACAGCGCGCCGGGCGTGTATGCGCGGGCGTTCCTCGAAGGCCGCCTGTCCGAGCAGGACCTGATGCACTACCGCCAGGAGCTCACCGCGCCGGGCGCAGGTGCGCAGGGCCTGTCGAGCTACCCGCACCCCTGGCTGATGCCGGACTTCTGGCAGTTCCCCACCGGGTCGATGGGCATCGGCCCCATCAGCAGCATTTACCACGCGCGCTTCATGCGCTACCTCACGCACCGCAACCTGCTCGACTGCAGCCAGCGCAAGGTCTGGGGCGTGTTCGGCGACGGCGAGATGGACGAGCCCGAGAGCATGAGCGCGCTGACCCTGGCCGCGCGCGAGGGCCTCGACAACCTGGTCTGGGTGGTCAACTGCAACCTGCAGCGCCTGGACGGCCCGGTGCGTGGCAACGGCCGCATCATCGACGAGCTGGAGCGGCTGTTCGCCGGCGCGGGCTGGAACGTGGTCAAGCTGGTCTGGGGCAGCGACTGGGACGGCCTGTTCGCCCGCGACCTGACCGGTGCGCTGGTGCGCACGCTCGAAGGCACGGTGGACGGCCAGATGCAGACCTTTGCCGCCAAGGACGGGCGTTTCAACCGCGACAACTTCTTCGGCCAGAACCCCGAGCTCGCGGCCCTGGCCCAGGGCATGACGGACGAGCAGATCGACCGCTTGAAGCGCGGCGGGCACGACCTGGTGAAGATCCACGCCGCGTATGCCGCCGCCGCGCGCCACCAAGGCCAGCCCACCGTGATCCTGGCGCACACCAAGAAGGGCTACGGCATGGGCACGGCCGGCCAGGGCAAGATGACCACGCACAGCCAGAAGAAGCTCGACGAGACCGACCTCATCGAGTTCCGCAACCGCTTCAACCTGCCGCTCACCGACGAGCAGGCCACCAGCCTCGCGTTCTTCAAGCCCGCGGAAGACAGCCCCGAGATGCGCTACCTGCGCACCCACCGCCAGAACCTGGGCGGCTACCTGCCGCGCCGCGAGACGGCCTGCGAGGCGCTGCCCGTGCCGGCCATCGAGGGCTATGCACAGTTCGCGCTGCAGCCGCAGGCCAAGGAAATGAGCACCACCATGGCCTTCGTGCGCATGCTGGGCAGCTTGCTCAAGGACGCCACGCTGGGCCCGCGCATCGTGCCCATCGTGGCCGACGAGGCGCGCACCTTCGGCATGGCCAATTTGTTCAAGCAGGTCGGCATCTACAGCAGCGTGGGCCAGCGCTATGCGCCCGAGGACATCGGCTCGGTGCTGAGCTACCGCGAGGCGCTGGACGGCCAGATCCTGGAAGAAGGCATCAGCGAGGCCGGCGCCATCGCCAGCTGGACGGCCGCGGCCACCAGCTACAGCGTGCACGGCCTGGCGATGCTGCCGTTCTACATCTACTACTCGATGTTCGGCTTCCAGCGCGTGGGCGATGCCATCTGGGCCGCCGCCGACCAGCGTGCGCGCGGCTTTTTGCTGGGCGCCACGTCGGGCCGCACCACGCTGGGCGGCGAGGGCCTGCAGCACCAGGACGGCAGCAGCCACCTGGTGGCCGCCACCATCCCCAACTGCAAGGCCTACGACCCGGCCTACGCGGGCGAGATGGCCGTCATCATCGACGCCGGCATGCGCGAGATGGTGACCGAGCAGCGCGACGTTTTTTACTACGTGACGCTGATGAACGAGAACTACGCGCAGCCTGATCTGCCCGCCGGTGCGGCAGAAGGTGTGCTGCGTGGTTGCTATGTTTTCAGGAGCTACCCGCGCTTGCTGGACGAGCGGCAGGGGGCTTTTTCACCTCAAACCGTGACCCTTCTGGGCTCGGGCGCGATCCTCACCGAAGTGGTCAAGGCGGCAGAGTTGCTGGCCGCCGAGGGCGTGGAGGTGACGGTGATCAGCGTGACCAGCTGGAGCGAGCTGGCACGCGACGGCGTGGCGTGCGAGCAGCGTGCCATCGCGGGAGAAGATGAGCCGGGGACCCCCTGGCTTGCAGCGCAACTGGCCGCCACGAGCGGACCGGTGATCGCTGCGACCGACTATGTGCGTGCCGTGCCCGAGACGGTGCGCGCCTTCGTGCCGCAGGGGCGCAAGTACCTGACGTTGGGGACGGATGGGTTCGGGCGCAGCGATACGCGGGCGGCGTTGCGTGCGTTCTTTGGGGTGGATGCGGATGCGGTGGTGCGGGCTGCGAAGTTTGCGATGGGGGCTACGGCGGATCGGTGAGGGTTTAAGGGTACTGAGAGCGTTGCCGATTGAGGGGGCTGTACCTTGGTGCTCTCCTGCCAGTGTTCTTGCGGGGGGCTGTGCTCGGGCTGAGGGCGGAGGCCGGGGTGTGCGCCCGGCGGCGCACCTTCTTTCTTTTGCGTCGCCAAAAGAAAGAAGGCAAAGAAAAGGCGACCCCCAGTCTGCGTCCCCCATCGCCCGGTGGGCGATGGGGGCAACCTGCGATGCTCGGGCCGGGGGTGGCGTCGCAGAACTCGCTGCGCGGGGCCTGTGGCCCCGCTCCGCTCAAACATCTGCGACGAGCTAGATCACGAAGCGCGTGTGTCCTGCGGCACACACGCCCACCCCCGGCCCTGCGCTTCTCGGCGCAGCCAGCAGGGGGTGAACACCACCCGGCTGCTGCCTGGGCAGCTGCGCCGGGGGTGGGGGACGCGCTGCGCGCTGCCCACAGGGTGGGTGCGGTCGCACTGCCCGAGCCGAAGGGCTGCGGGTTGACCAAGGCTGCGTAAATCCATGCTTGGTCTGGAGATGCCTTCCAGCCGCCACTCCAGCATTTTGGACACGCCAGATCGCGAAGCGAACCCGCCGCATCGCGCACTGCCCACAGCACAAGCGCTGCCCTCCCCACCAGGCCGAAGCGCAGCGAGGCAACCCGGGCCGAGCGAAGCAATGGCCCGTGTGGAGCCCGCTCCCCACCCCTGCTGGCTGCGCCGAGAAGCGCAGGAGCTGGGGTGGGCGTGTGTGCCGCAGGACACACACGCTTCGTGATCTGACTTGCCGCAGCTGTTTGAGCGGAGTTCGAAGAACGCAGCGAGTTCTGCGGCACCACCCCAGTTCCGAGCATCGCAGGTTGCCCCCATCGCCCACCGGGCGAAGGGGGACGCAGCCAGGGGGTCGCCTTCTCTTTGGTGACTTTCTCTTGGCGACGCAAGAGAAAGTTACTGCGCCGCCGGGCGCACACCCCGGCCCCCGCCCCTCGCAAAGCCACACGGTAACCATGCCAACGCAGCCAAACACAGCCACGCACCAGTCGAACACAAGCCCAACTTAGCCCAACTCACCACCCCCCAAACCGCCCCCATTCCCCCACCACCACCCCACCGTCCACCGCCCGATACTCCCCATGCTGCGCCCCGGTGGCACACGCATGGTTCGGCAAGATCCGCAACTGCATCCCCACCGGAAACCGCCGCGCAATATCCCCCACGCCTGGCGCATCAGAACCACCAACGAGCGACAGAATCCCATGCTCCTGGTTCGCACCACTCAGCACATACCCGTCCAGCACAGCCCCATCCACATCGCACACCTGCCCATACCCATAGTCGCGCGACTGCTTGTGCGTCCCCCGGTCGCGGCTCATGGCCATCCAGCCGGCGTCCACGATGGCCCAACCCTTGTCCACCTGGTGGCCGATCACGGTGGTCAGCACGCTCAGCGCGATGTCGTCGGTGCTGCACACCCCCACGTTGTGCATCACCAGGTCGAAGAACACGTACACGCCCGCACGCACCTCCGTCACGCCCGTGAGGTCGCGTGCCGACAGGGCCGTGGGCGTGGAGCCCACGCTCACCACGGCGCAGGGCAGGCCCGCCGCGCGCAGGCGTTCGGCCGCGTGCACACAGCCGGCGCGCTCCTGCTCGGCCAGGGCGGTGAGGGCCTCGGGGGTGTTCAGGTCGTAGCTGCCGCCCGCGTGCGTCATGACGCCGGCCAGGCGCATGCCGCCCGTGTGCAGCACCCGGCCCACGTCGATCAGCGCGGCTTCGTCGGGGCGGATGCCCGATCGGTGGCCGTCGGTGTCCACCTCGATCAGCACCTCGAACACCTCGCCGTGCTCACGGCCAAAGTCCACGATGGCCTGGGCTGCGGCGACGTTGTCGGTGACGATCTTCAGGCTGCAGCCTTGGCGGCGCAGCGCCAGCACCTGGGGCAGTTTGTGCGGCACGGTGCCCACGGCGTACAGGATGTCGGTGATGCCGTGGGCAAAGAACTGCGCGGCCTCCTTGAGGGTGGACACCGTGATGCCCTGCGCGCCGGCTGCGATCTGCGCCTGGGTCACGGCCGGGCACTTGGCGGTCTTGGCGTGCGGGCGAAAGCGCACGCCCAGCGCGTTCATGCGCTCCTGCATGCGCGCGATGTTGCGCTGCATGCGCGGCAGCTCGATCAGCGCAGCGGGCGTGTCGACCTGGGACAGGGGGATCGCAGGGGAGGTGGTGGGTGCTTCTTGCATGGCAAAGGGTCCTCGTTGTGTGGCTGGCTCACCCTGCGAGCAGGCTGCAAAAACGTTCCATGTCCACGTTGCCGCCGCTGATCAGCACGCCCACTTTCTTGCCCTTGAGCTCTGCACCCCGTGCACGCGCCGCCGCAAAGCCCAGGCAGCCCGTAGGCTCCACCACCAGCTTCATGCGGGTCGCGAAAAAGCGCATGGCGTCCACCAGCTGGGCATCGCTCACGGTGAGGATGTCGTCCACGTCGCGGCGGATGATGGGGAAGGTGATGTTGCCCAGGTGCTGCGTCTGCGCGCCATCGGCTATGGTCTGGGGCGTGTCGATGTGCACGATGGAGCCGCTGCGAAACGACTGCTGCCCGTCGTTGCCCGCCTCGGGCTCCACGCCGTAGAGCTTGCAGTTTGGCGACAGTGCGCGTGTGGCCAGGGCCGAGCCCGACAGCAAGCCGCCACCGCCCAGGCAGACGAAGAAGGCGTCGAGCTCGCCCACCTCTTCGAACAGCTCCTTGGCAGCGGTGCCCTGGCCGGCCAGCACGTCGGCATGGTCATACGGCGGGATCATGGTCAGGCCATCGCGCTCGGCCAGGTCGCGGGTGATCTGCTCGCGGTCTTGCGTGTAGCGGTCGTAGAACACCACCTGGGCGCCGTAGCCCTGCGTGGCCGCGACCTTGGCGGCGGGGGCGTCCTGCGGCATGACGATGGTGGCGGGCATGCCCAGCTCGCGCGCGGCCAGGGCGATGCCCTGTGCATGGTTGCCCGACGAGAACGCGATCACCCCGGCCTTGCGCTGCGTGGCGTCGAACTGGGCGAGCGCGTTGTAGGCACCGCGGAACTTGAACGCACCCATGCGCTGCAGGTTCTCGCACTTGAAGAACACCTGGGCGCCCATCTCAGCGTCGAGGATGCGCGAGGTGAGCACGGGCGTGCGGTGCGCAACGCCTGCAATGCGGCCAGCGGCAGCCACGACGTCGTCGTAAGTGGGGAGACTGTTTGCAATGGGGGTGGTAGTGGTCATGGCAACGATGGGTGTTGGTGGTTGAAAGCGGGATGGAAGCGGAAATGAAGAGAGGGGAGGGGGCGGGGGGCCGGTACCTGTCACCACGGCCAGGCCATCGCAGTGCCCACGCCCTGCGTCACGGCGTGCGTGTGCAGCATGCGGGCGACGGTGAGGTCCTGCAGGGCCAGGCCCGTCATGTCGAACACGGTGATGTCCTGCGCGCCGCGCGCCACCTGCACCTGGCCCGTGATCACATCGCCCAGTTCGGTGCAGGGCAGGCCGGGCGGCGCCCATTGCAGCTCGCCCAATTGGCGGGCTTGCGCGGCGTCGTCCACGAACACGCGGGCGCGCTCCAGCAGGACTTCGGGCAGCTCGCGCTTGCCCTGGGTGTCGGTGCCCACGGCGTTGATGTGGGTGCCCGGCTGCACGGCCGCTGCGTCGAACAGCGCGCCGCCGCCCGGCGTGGCGGTGATCACCACGTCGCTCGTGGCCACGGCGGCATTCGCGTCGGTGGCCAGGGCGATGTCGCAGCGGTCGGCCAACGCCGCCTCGAAGCCTTGGTTGCGCTGCCCGCCATGCGCCAGATAGCGCACCCGGCGCAGCGCAGGCAGCACCTGCAGCGCATAGCGCAGCTGCACGCGCGCCTGTACGCCGGTGCCGAAGAGGCACAGCTGCTCGCTGTCAGCCCGTGCGAGGTGCTGCAGCCCCAGTGCGCCGGCCGCGCCCGTGCGCTCGGTGGTGATGGCATTGCCGTCCAGCACGCACAGCGGGCGGCCCGTGGCAGGGTCGATCAGCATCACGGTGGCCTGGTGCGGCTCGCCGCCCTGCGCGCGGTTGGCGGGCCAGAAGCCCGCGGCCTTGAAGCCCAGCAGCCCCTGGGCGGGCACATCGCCCGACTTGATGCCGAACACCCCGCCCGTGGCCAGCGCCTCGCGCACCACGGGGAACACGCGGCCCGCGCGCTGGCTGTGCAGGGTGAAGGCCTCGCGCACAGCGGCCAGCACGTCGTGCGGCTGCAGCAGCGTGTTGACCTGGTGGGTGTCGAGCAGCCGCAGGCCGGCCTGTGCGCGGTCGATGGTGGTGGGGTGGGCGCTCATGCCTTCACCTCACTTGGCCACGTCGCCATACACCGTGGCGCGCGATACGCCCAGGTGCTGCGCCACCACCTCCATGGCGCGGCGCACCTCCAGGCTGCCCGACTCGCGCAGTTCGCGCAGCAGCGCGCGGCGCTCGCTGGCCTTGAGGGCCCGCGGCGCGGTGGACAGGCGTGCAGCGAACTGGTCGATGCGCAGGCGGATCGCATCGGCGCCCGCAGGGTCGAGCGACTCGGTGAGCCCCGTGTCGCCGTCGATCGCGGTGAACTGCCCCACCACGCTCTGCAGGCTGCGAAACAGCGTGAGGTCCACATTCAGGCACAGCGCGGCGATGTACTCGCCCGATGAATCCTTGATGCCCACCGACGTGCTCTTGGCCTGTCGCCCGTCGGCAAACTGGTTGGCGTAGTTGGCGATCACCTGGGGGTAGTCGGGGTCGGCGATGCGCGCCAGGCCCAGCTCGGTCGTCGGCTCGCCCACGGCCCGGCCCGAGAGGTTGTTGTGGATCGCAAGGATGGATTGCCCCGGGTCCAGCAGGTCGTGCACGACCACCTCGCAAAACGGCGCAAAGGTGGCGGCCAGGCCCTGCGCGACCTGCTCGATCTGCGACAGCAGCACCGTGTGTTCGGCGGTGCGGGGGCGCGCTGGCCGTGCAGTCCGTTGACGGGGTGTTGGTGGCGTGGAAGGCGTCGAGGCTGTGGAGGACGTTGGGCGGGTCATGTCGACAATTTATCCAAAAATGGACAAATTGTCAAAAACTGGAATCCAGTCCCCATCGCGAAGGCGAGTCAGCAGGCGCCCGCGCGCAGGCATCAGGACATGCGCCGACGACAGCGCTCCGTCGTATCCACCGCAATGCAACGCTGCGCAGGTCAACGTGCAAAGCGGCACGCCGCTGCGGCAGAGCGCGTGTCAGTCCGTGTGGACAGGGCGCTGAAAGAACGCGTCCAGCACCGGCATCAGCGACGGAAACTCTTGCGCGAAGCGGGGCCGGTTGACGAAGTACGCCTCGCACGCCACAGCAAAGAATTCGGAGGGCGAGGTCGCGCCGTACGCATCCAGCCAGGGCCGCTCGGCGCCGAACCGTTCGGACATGATCACGCGCTCGCGGAACTGCTCGTACGCCGGCTCCCAGGCGGACCACCAGGCCTCGTAGGCGGCGCGGCCGGTGCGCGTGCCCATGAAGCCGGATGGCAATGGCGGGCAGCCATTGGGTTCGCCGCTGCGCATGTCGAGCTTGTGCACGAACTCGTGCACCACCACGTTGTGCCCGCGCTCGGTGTTCTCGGCCGCGTTGGCGACGTGTTGCCAACTGAGCATGATGGGGCCGCGGTCCATCGCCTCGCCCAGCAGCACCTGCGCCTGTTCGTGCACCACGCCGGCTTCATCCACGACCTGGCGACGCGCCACGGCCTCGCCCGGGTGCAGCACGATGGTCACGAAATCGTCGTACCACTTGAGGGCCTTGGCCGGGTCGCCCCAGTGCAGCAGCGGCAGGCAGGCCTGGGCGGCGATGTCGATGGCCATGGCGTCGGTGACCTCGAGGTCGTGCGCGCCGTGGAACCGCTTTTCGTGCAGGAACAGGGCGCTCAGCGCCCGCAGCTTGGACTGGTCGTGCAGTGACAGCGCAGACAGGAAGGGATAACGCTGCAGCGTCTGCAACCACAGTGCGGCCGAGATGTCGGGCACGGGGGCGACGGTGGTGCGCACGTGGCGCCAGAGCCGGTTGAGGATGGGGGGCATGGTGTCAGGGTATGCCGACAAAGGCAGGCCCCGGAAGTCAATACACAGCCTACCTGGGGTCGAGTGCGATGCGTTCCAAGCCCTGTGCCGACAAACGCAGTGTTTCCAGACGGGGGGGCAATGCGGCCGCATCCCAGTCGCTGAGCACCACGCGAGCGAGCCCGGGTGCGAGGGTGTGCTCTGCGGGGCGGTGCGTATGCCCATGCACCATCGTGCTGGCCCCGGCGGCCTGCAGCCAGCCGATGGCGGCAGGGCCGTCCACGTCGGCGTAGGTGACGCCGGACTGCTTCTTGGCTTCGCTCTCCTGGCGGATGCCGCGGGCTTGGGTGCGGCGCGTGGCCAGGGGCTGGGCGAGGAAGGCGTCCTGCCAGGCGCTGCTGCGCGCCTGGATGCGAAAGCGCTGGTAGTCCACATCGTCCAGGCACAGCAGGTCGCCGTGGCTGAGCACGATGCGCTGGTGGCCGAACACAAGGACCGTGGGGTCTGCGAGGCCGGTCATGCCGGTGCGCTGCAGGAATGCGGGTCCCGCCAGGAAGTCGCGGTTGCCGTGCATGAAGTACAGCGGACTGCGCTGCGATGCTGCGCCAAGGGCGGCGCAGCCCCGGGCCTCGAAGCTGCCGGGCTCGTCGATGGCGTCGTCGCCCACCCACACCTCGAACAGGTCACCCAGGATGAACAGCGCGTCGGCCTCTGTGGTGCGCAGGTAGTGCTCGAAGGCCGCCACCGTGGCGGGTTCGCTGGCCTGCAAATGCAGGTCCGAAATGAATTCGACCGTGCGCCAGTGCGAGGGAGCGATGAGCTCCTCGAACCGGGGCACGGTCGTGGTCACAAAAATGCTGGGGCTAGTGCTTGTGTCGGTCATCCCCTGCGCTGCGTGATGTACGCGGGCCCCGCAACCGGGGCCGCCGCAGCGCTCAAGGGGAATGTCGTGCTCAGAGCGCGACGGCCTTTTCGATGATCACGTCTTCCTTCGGCACGTCGTCGTGGAAGCCCTTGCGGCCCGTCTTCACGGCCTTGATCTTGTCGACCACGTCGGCGCCGCCGACCACCTTGCCGAACACGGCATAGCCCCAGCCCTGGGCCGACGGTGCGGTGTGGTTCAGGAAGCCGTTGTCCGCCACGTTGATGAAGAACTGGGCGGTGGCCGAGTGCGGGTCGCTGGTGCGGGCCATGGCCACGGTGTAGTTGGCGTTCTTCAGGCCGTTGTTGGCTTCGTTCTCGATGGGCGCGTCGGTGCCCTTCTGGGTCATGCCGGGTTCAAAGCCGCCGCCTTGCACCATGAAGCCGGGGATCACGCGGTGAAACACGGTGTTGTTGTAGTGGCCCTTGTTCACGTACGACAGGAAGTTGGCCACCGACTTGGGGGCCTTGGCTTCGTCGAGTTCGAGGGTGATGACGCCGTAGCCGGCAATGTGCAGTTCGACTTGGGGGTTGCTCATGGCAAGGTTCTTTCGATCAATGAATCAATGGATCAACAAAAAGGCTCACTTCACCAGCGTGGCGGAGTTGATGGTGACGGGCGTGTTGGGCACGTTCTGGTGCGGGCCCTTGTTGCCCACGGCCACGGCCTTGATCTTGTCGACCACGTCGGTGCCGCTCACCACCTTGCCGAACACGGCGTAGCCGTGGCCGTCAGGGCTGGGGGCGTTGAGCATGGCGTTGTCCTTCACGTTGATGAAGAACTGCGAGGTGGCCGAGTTGGGGTTGGCCGTGCGCGCCATGGCGATGGTGT
Source organism: Acidovorax sp. NPDC077693 (assembly GCF_044542805.1). Lineage (NCBI taxonomy): Bacteria > Pseudomonadati > Pseudomonadota > Betaproteobacteria > Burkholderiales > Comamonadaceae > Acidovorax > Acidovorax sp. NPDC077693. Next base: position 199,698 of record NZ_JBITVD010000005.1, read on the forward strand.
AGGTGTCGTTCTTGAGGCCGTTGTTGGCTTCCAGCGCGATCGGGGGCTTGGTGGGCTTTTGCTGCATGTCGGCGGTGAAGCCGCCGCCCTGGATCATGAAGCCGTTCATCACGCGGTGGAACACCGTGCCGTCGTAGTGCTTGTCGTTCACGTAGGCCAGGAAGTTCTCGACCGTCTTGGGTGCCTTGGCAGGGTCGAGTTGCACGACGATGTCGCCCATCGAGGTGGCCAGCTTGACCTTGGGGGCCTCTTGCGCCTGCACATTTGCTACTGAAAAAGTAGCTGCCAGCGCAATGCTGGCAAGCGCCAGGGTCGAATTTCTTCTGGAAATCATCCAATCACTCCTTCGAAAAATATCTGCCATTGTTGGCCCCGTCGCGCCCAGTACTGGCGCTTGACCGGGCCCGTGCGGGCGCCTTCGGCGACTTCGCCGAACGTTACCACCATGGTGTCGGCGGAATCTGTCCACCGAAGGTAAGACTTGTCTTTGAGATGGAGTTCCCGGCCCCGCAGCGCGCGGGTCTCGGCCTTGAGGACCTCGGTCCACTCTTCGAGCGGCTTTTTGCGGTAGGTCTGGAAGTCGGGTGCGTAAAAGCCCAGCAGGCGCGTCATGTCGCCCTGGGTCTTGGCACTGCGCCAGGCGTTGAGCACGGCCTCGAACGACTTGCGTTCGGCGCTCACGCTGTGCGGCGCCACCCACTGCAGCTGGCGGGCGATGACGACGGGCGTGGAGCGGGGCTCCACCGTGCGCAGGATGCGTTCGAGGTCGGGGTTGGCCAGCACCAGGCAGCCGTCGGTGGCCAGCGGGGCGCGCGCGAACTGGTCGGGCGGCGTGCCGTGCAGCCAGATGCCGCTGCCGGTCTTGCCGCGGCTCTGGTCCAGCGGGTTGGGGTAGTTGATGGGCAGGGCGCCGGCGCCGTAGAAGTCCTTGAGGGTGGCGGGGTCCAGGCGGCTGGTGATGAAGTACACCCCGAGCGGCGTGCGCTGGTCGCCTTCGGTGGCCTTTTCGGTGCCCAGCTTGCCGACGGACGCATAGTAGTCGGCCACCAGCTGCAGGCCCTTGCCCGTGTTCTCGAACAGGTACAGGCGCGAGCGGAATGCGTCCACGGCGATGGCATGGCGCGAGCGCGGCGACAGCTCCAGGAACTGCGCCGGGATGGTGTTCGCGGGCGGGCGGCTGCGCTGCGCGTCCACACGCTGGCGTGACTCGTTGCGCAGCTCTTCGAGCACGCTGGCGGCCTGGATGCTGCGGGTGGAGTCCGGCTCGGGCACATCGCCCATGCGGCGGATGGGCCGGGTGCGCGACATCATCAGGTCGCCCACGGCCAGTTGCGCCAGCTGGAAGTTGGGGTAGTCACGTGCCAGGCTTTCGGCCTGTGCCAGGGCCTCGCGCTGGCGGCCTTCGCCGATGAGCCTGTACACCGCCAGCAGGCGCGACTCGGCCTGGCCGTCGCGCAGCTCGACCGGCTTGGCCGCCGGTGCGGGCTCGGTGGCGGCCCGACGCGGCTTGTGGCTTTGGGCCAGGGCCGAACCCGGGCCGGCCTGCACCATGGCCACGGCCAGCAAGGTTGCGGCCGCGGCCCGGCGGCGTCGTGCGGTCAGCTCCACCAGCATGCGTGTCTTTGGTTCAGGGGTGGCAGAAATGAAAAAACGCCTGCGCGGCAGGCGCAGGCGCTGTGTGCGGTGCCACGATCAGCCGCCCGTGGCTTCGCGCACGATGGCCCAGCGGCCGTTGTGGTTCACCAGGTCCAGCGTCTTGCGGCTGGTGACGTTGAGCGAGTCGGCGCTGTAGGCCTGGCGAAAGCGTGCCGTGGCCTTGTCGCCGCTGACCGCGACGCTGAGGTCCGACACCCGCACGCTGATCTTGGACTTGCCCACGATGCGCGCTTCGCGCTCTTTCTCCCACGCGGCACGGGTCTGGCGGCCCGGTGGGTCGAAAGACTTGTCGTAGGCGCCCAGGTAGGCGCTCATGTCCTTGGCGGCCCAGGCAGCGGCCCAGGCCTGCACGGCAGCGGTGACGGATTGCACGGAGGCGTCGGACGCACCGGCCTCGGCCGCCGCAGGCGCCGGTGCCGGAGCGGGCGATGCCGCAGCGGCAGCCGGAGCAGCTGCGGGGGGGGCCACGGGCGCAGGGGCTGGCGCGGCCTTGGGCGCGGGCGCTGGCGTGGCTGCAGCCACTGGCGCAGGGGCAGGTGCAGCTGTGGGAGCCGGCGATGGAGCCGGGGCAGGGCGGGGCGCTGCAGCCGCCACGGGGGACGGCGCGGCAGCGGCTGCCGGGCGGCCCGTCTTGCTGGCCGCATCGGCGGAGAACAGCTCCCGGATCAGCGCCAGCTTGGGCTTGACGGAGTTGGCGTTGGTGGCGTCGAGCTGCAGGGCCTTGTTGTAGGCCTGGCTGGCCAGCTTGGCATAGATGTCGCCCAGGTTCTCGTGCGCGGTGGCGTAGCTCGGATTGGTGCGGATCGCCATCTCCAGCGCCGTGCGGGCCTTGTCGAGCTGGTTCTGGTTGGCATAGAGCACCGCCAGGTTGTTGTAGGGCTCGGGCAGCTCCGGGTACTCTTCGGTCAGCTTGGTGAAGGTGGTGATCGCGTCGGCGGGCTTGCCGCTGTCGGCCTGTGCCACACCGCGCAAAAAGCGCAGTTGCGGGTCGCGCGGGTTGGCGGCCAGGCGCTGGTCGGCCTTGGCCAGCGCTTCGGCGGACTTGCCGGTCTTGAGCAACTGCGCGATGTCTGCGTAGTCGTCGGCATGCGCCACACCCGCGCCCAGCAGCGCGGTCAGCGCCGCCAGGCGCAGGAGTCGTGGAAGTGTGCGGAGGACTGGCTTCATGGGGAATTCCGGGAGTTGGGCAGCGGCCCGCAGGAGCGGGGGCTTATACTGCGGCGGATTGTAGCTGAGGGGGTTTGTCATGACGGAACGCTGTTGCCGCGGGTGATTTCGCTGTAGGCCCCCACCGGGCCAACCCCCCCGCCGGGGGCCCTTGCCCCCTGCTGCCGGGTGAATTTCGCTTCACCCACCACCCATCCCCCGTTACTGAAATCCCATGAGTTTGCGCATCTACAACACGCTGTCGCGTGCATTGGAGGACTTTTCCCCGCTCGAAACCGGCCATGTGCGCATGTATGTGTGCGGCATGACCATCTACGACCTGTGCCACATCGGCCACGCCCG
>NZ_JBITVD010000005.1:202872-375233 GCF_044542805.1 Acidovorax sp. NPDC077693
TGCGCGTGACCTACGTGCGCAACATCACCGACATCGACGACAAGATCATCAAGCGCGCGCTGGAGCGGGGCATCACCATCCGCCAGCTCACCGACGAGATGATTGCGGCCATGCACCAGGACATCGGCCTCTTGGGCATCGAGCCGCCCTCGATCGAGCCCCGCGCCACCGAGTACGTGCCCCAGATGCTCTCGCTCATCGGCCAGCTGGAAGGCAAGGGCCTGGCCTACCGCGCGAGCAATGGCGACGTGAACTACTCCGTGCGCAAGTTCGACGGCTACGGCAAGCTGTCGGGCAAGTCGCTCGATGAACTGCGCGCCGGCGAGCGCGTGGCCGTGCTGGACGGCAAGGAAGACCCGCTCGACTTCGTGCTGTGGAAGTCCTCCAAGCCCGAGGAGCCGCCCGAGGCCAAGTGGGACAGCGAATTCGGCTCCGGCCGCCCCGGCTGGCACATCGAGTGCTCGGCCATGTGCGGCGCCACGCTGGGCGAGACCTTCGACATCCACGGCGGCGGCGCCGACCTGCAGTTCCCACACCACGAAAACGAGATCGCCCAGAGCGAGGGCGCCACCGGCAAGCCGCTGGCCAAATTCTGGGTGCACAACGGCTTCGTGCGCGTGGACAACGAGAAGATGTCCAAGAGCCTGGGCAACTTCTTCACCATCCGCGACGTGCTCAAGACCTACGACGCGGAGACGGTGCGCTTTTTCATCGTGCGCGCCCACTACCGCAGCGCGCTGAACTACAGCGATGCGCACCTGGACGACGCCCGCCAGGCCCTGAAGCGCCTGTATACGGCATTGAGCCTGGTGGCACCTGCACAAGTCCCCGCCATCGACTGGACGAACCCCTACGCCGCCCGCTTCAAGGCAGCGATGGACGAAGACTTCGGTACGCCCGAGGCAGTGGCCGTTCTGTTCGACCTGGCCAGCGAGGTCAACAAGACCCGGTCGGCCGAACTGGCCGGTCTGCTCCAGGCCCTGGGCGCTTGCCTGGGGATTCTGCAGGGCGACCCCAAGGACTTCCTGCAGGCGGGTGCCGGTGCCAGCGGTGCCGACATCGAAGCGCAGATCGCCGCCCGCGCCGCCGCCAAGGCTGCCAAGAACTTTGCCGAGGCGGACCGCATCCGCCAGGCGCTGCTGGCGCAAGGCATCGTCCTCAAGGACTCCGCCGCCGGCACCACGTGGGAAGCAGCGCAGTGAGCCCGTGTCTGATGCGAAATATGCGCCTGTCGCACGTGGGGTAAGCGGTGGCAGCTACTAAAAAGATAGCGGCGGATGCCGCGGCGCCGCCGTTGGTGCTGGCCACGCCGGATTACTGGGCCGAGGCCTGCAAGCACCTGGTGAAGAAGGACCGGGTGATGAAGCGCCTGATCCCGCAGTTCGGCGACGCCGCGCTGCGCACGCGGGGCGACGCGTTCGTCACGCTGGCGCGCTCCATCGTGGGCCAGCAGGTGTCCGTGACCGCGGCGCAAGCCGTCTGGGAGCGTTTTGTGGCGCTGCTGCCGCGCGGCATGAAGCCCGCCAGCGTGCTCAAGCTCAAGATCGACGACATGCGCGCCGCGGGCCTGTCGGCCCGCAAGGTCGACTACCTCGTGGACCTGGCCATTCACTTCGAGAGCGGCAAGCTCCACGTGAAGGACTGGGCGGCCATGGACGACGAGGCCATCATTGCCGAGCTGGTCGCCATCCGCGGCATCGGGCGGTGGACCGCCGAGATGTTCCTCATCTTCTATCTGATGCGGCCCAACGTATTGCCCCTGGACGACCCGGGGTTGATCGCCGGCATCAGCCACAACTATTTCTCGGGCGATCCGGTCAGCCGCAGCGATGCGCGGGAAGTGGCCGAAGCCTGGAAGCCCTGGAGCAGCGTGGCAACTTGGTATATTTGGCGGTCGCTCGACCCCCTGCCGGTGGCTTATTGAACGGCTGACGCCGCCTGACGCGCTTATGCAAACTCGTTACATGTCGGTTACAGTGCGGGCCATTCGTGGCCGCCGCTCACCGGCGTGAGCCCTTAGGAGAACAACGTTGGCGAAAAAGACCTTTCTGGATTTCGAACAGCCCATCGCGGAACTCGAGTCCAAAATTGAAGAACTGCGCTACGTGCAGACCGAAAGTGCCGTCGACATCTCGGAAGAGATCGACCAGCTCAGCAAGAAGAGCCAGCAGCTCACCAAGGACATCTACAGCGAGCTGTCGCCCTGGCAGATCACCAAGATCGCCCGCCACCCCGAGCGTCCGTACACACTCGACTACGTGCGCGACATCTTCACCGACTTCGTCGAGCTGCACGGCGACCGCCACTATGCGGACGACCTGTCCATCGTGGGGGGCCTCGCGCGCTTCAACGGCCACGCCTGCATGGTGCTGGGCCACCAGAAGGGGCGCGACACCAAGGAGCGCGCTGCGCGCAACTTCGGCATGAGCAAGCCCGAGGGCTACCGCAAGGCCCTGCGCCTGATGAAGACGGCCGAGAAGTTCAAGCTGCCCGTGTTCACCTTCGTGGACACGCCCGGCGCCTATCCGGGCATCGATGCCGAAGAGCGCGGCCAGTCCGAGGCGATCGGCCGCAACATCTTCGAGATGGCGCAACTGGAAGTGCCCATCATCACCACCATCATCGGCGAAGGCGGCTCCGGCGGCGCGCTGGCCATCAGCGTGGGCGATCAGGTCGTGATGCTGCAGTACGCGATCTACTCCGTCATCAGCCCCGAAGGCTGCGCGTCCATCCTCTGGAAGACCAGCGACAAGGCCCAGGAAGCGGCCGACGCGCTGGGCATCACCGCCCACCGCCTGAAGGCCCTGGGCCTGGTGGACAAGATCGTGAGCGAGCCGGTGGGCGGCGCCCACCGCGACCACAAGCAGATGTCGGCCTTCCTCAAGCGTGCTTTGGGCGATGCCTACCGCCAGGTGGCCGACCTCAAGGTCAAGGACCTGCTGGACCGCCGCTACGAGCGCCTGCAAAGCTACGGCCGATTCAGCGACACCAAGGCGGACAGCCGCTGATCCCCCGGTGCAGCGCCGCGCGGCGGCGCCCCGCAAAGACGGCCCTTCGGGGCCGTCTGTCGTTTGGGGCCAACGCGGTCTGTAGGTGCGCGTGTAACCTCTGGCGCGGAGGTTGCAACCGGATGTAGCATGGTAATGCCCCCCACCACCGGGGGATGCAGGAGTGTCCATGTCGCTGCTCAAGTCGCTCAAAGGCCAGATTCTTGCACTGTCGTCGGCCTGCCTGGTGCTGGCGCTGCTGGTGCTGACCGTGGCCAATTTCCTGGTGGCGCGCAGCCAGGCGCGGGACAGCCTTATCGAAGAGAGCCTGGCTACCGCCAAGAGCCACGTGGAAACCATCGAGGAGTGGGGGCGTGGCAAGGCATTGATCGTCGCGGCCTCCGTCACTGCCTTCGACGAGCCCGAACCGGTCAAGACACTGGCCTTGCTGCGCGACGCGGGCAAGTTCTCCACCTTCTACTTCGGCTTTGCCGACAAGAAATACGTCTTTTCGGAAACGCGCAACCTCCCGGCCGACTATGACCCGACCGCCCGGCCCTGGTACAAGCAGGCCGCTGCGGCTGGCGGCCCGGTCATCACGCCGCCCTACATCTCCGCATCCGACGGCAAGCTGGTCGTCACCTTCGCATCGCCCGTGGGGGCGGGGTCGGCCCTCAAGGGGGTGGCTGCGGGCGATGTGTCCATGGAGTCCGTCGTGGCCACCGTGGCATCGGTGCGGCCCACGCCCCCAGAGCTTCGGCTTCATGGCGTCGAGCGACGGCAAGATCATTGCCCACCCTGATGCAGCGCTCACACTCAAGCCCCTGAGCGACCTGGCGCCCGCCCTCACGTCCGACAAGCTGCAGGCCGCCGCCAAAAGCCGGGAGCTGCTGGGCATCGACATCGGCGGGCGCCAGCGGCTGCTCACCGTGGTGCCCATTGCGGGCACGAGCTGGATGCTGGTGGTGGCGCTCGATGAAAGCGAAGCCATGGCCCCCATCCGCGCCATGCTGACCACGTCCGTCGTGTCGAGCATCGTGGTGTTGGCCATTGCGGTCGCGCTGCTGGCAGCGGTGCTGACGCAGCGCCTGCGCCGCCTGACGCAGGTGCGCGATGCCATGCACGAGGTGGGCGAGGGCGACGGTGACCTGTCGCGCCGCATCGACACCCACGGCGAGGACGAGCTGGCGCAGATTGCGTCGAGCTACAACAACTTTGCCGGCAAGCTCTCGGGCGTGCTGGGCCAGATCCGCGAGGCCAGCGGGTCGGTGCGCGTGGCGGCCGAAGAGATCGCCACCGGCAACCAGGACCTGAGCGGGCGCACCGAACTCACCGCGTCCAGCCTGCAGGAGACCTCGGCGTCGATGCAGCAGCTCACCGAGACCGTACGGCAGAACGCCGATGCCGCCCGCCAGGCCAACCAGCTCGTCGCCCAGGCATCCAGCGTGGCCCAGCATGGCGGTGCGGTGGTGGGCAACGTGGTGACCACCATGGACAAGATCAACGCGGCCTCGCGCAAGATCAACGACATCATCGGCGTGATCGACGGCATCGCCTTCCAGACCAACATCCTCGCGCTGAATGCGGCCGTGGAGGCCGCGCGTGCCGGCGAGCAGGGCCGGGGCTTCGCCGTGGTGGCGGGCGAGGTGCGCAGCCTGGCGCAGCGCAGCGCCGAGGCTGCACGCGAGATCAAGACACTGATCAACACGTCGGTCGAGCAGGTCGAAAATGGCTCGCGGCTGGTGCACGACGCCGGCACCACCATGACCGACATCGTGACCTCGGTGCAGCGCGTCACGGACATCATGGCCGAGATCACTGCGTCGACCAACGAGCAGAGCACCAGCATCGGCGAGGTCGGCCAGGCCGTGGCGCACCTGGACCAGATGACGCAGCAGAACGCCGCCCTGGTGGAGCAGAGCGCCGCCGCCGCGCAAAGCCTCAAGGACCAGTCGGTGCGGCTGTCCGAAGTGGTGGGTACCTTCCGGCTGTCCACCGATTCGGCGCACGCAGCGCCGCGCCTGGCGCCTCCGGGCGGCTGACGGCTGCCGAGGGCTGCTGCAGTCCACGGCTGGCAGCGGCTCGCGCCGTCGGCGTTTTGCTGCGTTCGTGCTGCGGTGCACTGGGCACCGTGATAATTCGACCATGGATGGCTGTCGTGTGAATCGTGGTGTCGTGGGCTGTGCTGGTCGCCGCGGGTGTACGGCGGCTGCACCGGCCAGGGGCTGGGCGTGACCTTGCCCTTCGACGCTGCGATGCAGGCCTTCGCGCCTGCGCTCCCCGTGGCCGTGGGCCTGAGCGGCGGTGCCGATTCCACGGCCTTGCTGCTGGCGTGCGCGCGGCGCTGGCCGGGCCAGGTCCGCGCAGTCCATGTCCACCACGGGCTGCAGGCAGCGGCCGACGGTTTCGAGCACCACTGCGTGGCCCTGTGCCAGGACCTGAACGTGCCGCTGACCATCTGCCGCCTGGATGCTCGGCCCGCGCCCGGCCAAAGCCCCGAAGACGCTGCCCGGCAGGCCAGGTACAAGGCTTTGGATGCGGTAGCGCTGGATGCACAAGCGCCAGCAGCTATTAAATCAATAGCATTGGCGCAGCATGCGGACGACCAGGTCGAGACCGTCCTGCTGGCCCTGTCGCGCGGCGCCGGTGTGGCAGGGCTGGCGGCCATGCCTGCGCAATGGGAGCGGTCGGGCCTGCAGTGGCACCGCCCGCTGCTGCAGGTGTCCGCGGCCGATGTCCGCCGCTGGCTGCGCGCCCAGGGCCGCACCTGGGTGGAAGACCCCACCAACACCGACGAGCGCTTTACCCGCAACCGCATCCGCGCCCAGCTTCTTCCCGCCCTCGAGGCCGCCTTCCCCGCGTTTCGCGACACCTTCGCGCGGTCTGCATCGAACGCAGCGCAGGCCGCAGAGCTGCTGGACGAGCTGGCTCTCGAAGATGCGCAACGGGTGGGCACGCCGCCCTCGATCCAGCTGTTGCAGGGCCTGGGTCGGGCACGCCAGGCCAACGTGCTGCGGCACTGGCTGCGTACCGTCCACCAGACCACGCCCGCCGCGGCGCAGCTCCACGAGCTGCTGGGCCAGGTCGCGGCCTGCACCACACGGGGCCACCGCATCCACATCAAGGTAGGGCGGGGCTTCGTGGTGCGAAACGGTGCCCACCTCGATTGGTGCAGTCCCCAGGTGTTGGTCCGCTGATCTGTCCAAAAAGCGGCGGCGCGCCAAAACCTGTTCTTCCCCAACCACTGCGCCGTGTCCCCGGATTCGTCACACCCCAAAATCCAGCGGCATTTGATCTTTCACAAACACGGCCGCACTTCGATGGGCTCTGCTGCGCAGCCACGTGGGCGTGCCGGCAAGGCGTTCTGCGTGCTGAGCGAAGAAGGCATCAGCATCCAGATGATCTCCTCCGCCAACATCAAGACCTTGGTCGTGATCGACGAAAAGTACGTGGAGCTGGCCGTGCAGCCTGCACAAGGCCGTCGAGCTGCACCCGCACACGCCTGATCCGCCAGAACCGCCTCCGAAATGAGGCATAATAGTGGGATTGGAAACGTGACCGAGTGGCCGAAGGTGCTCCCCTGCTAAGGGAGTATGGGGTGTAGAGCCTCATCGAGGGTTCGAATCCCTCCGTTTCCGCCAACCCAGAACCCCAAGTGATTGATTCACTTGGGGTTTTTTGTTTTCTGGCTCAATTGGTATGCCATTCGGTATGCCATGGCATGTTGGCTTTCGTTGAACGTCACTGGACAAGTGGGTCGCTTGATCACAAGTGCTCCCGCGACTGGTCGCCTCAAATTTTCGGGCGGACTGTGTTGGCGATTGTGAACAGTCACTGTACGTTGCTGACGCCTGAAGTCTGCGTGATCCCTTTATAGGGCGCATCAACTGCGATGACCCATCCTGTGCTTAGATACTTGGGTCGGTCAAGTGCGTGAGCACGGAGCCTCAAAGCTGATCTACCGTCATGCGCTCAAGCCATTTTGGGCATGCCTTCCGTCCTGACCTCTTCGAGACGGAAATAGCGCCCCCCTGACTTAAGTGCCGGGAATGCCTCGCATACTGCGTAGGGTTCGCTATAAAAAGTGAGGCTTCCCTGAACATTGAAGACGACCTTTCCAGAACCAGGTCGGGGCTCGTACTTGAGTTCTTCAAGCGACCCTGACTCACCGTGCCACTTGGCCATCTGGACAACTAAGTTGCGCAGTGTCGGCACTTTGAATCGCCCCGGTTTGAATCGCCCCGGCTTATCTAGACACTTTTGAGCCATTGGGAATGTCGCTGTTCGAACTCTACAGGGGATAGTCCTGCCGCCGATGAATGACGGCGCTGTGAGTTGTAGAACATTTCGATGTAGTTGAAGACGTCCGCTCTCGCGTCATCACGGGTTGCATAGACCCGCCTGCGGATGCGTTCGCGCTTGAGCAGTTGGAAGAAGCTCTCGGCCACAGCGTTGTCGTGGCAGTTGCCACGCCGGCTCATGCTGCTGACCAGATTATGGTCACGCTCCTCGGTCACGCGCTTGAGTTCAGCCTTCAGCCGTCGCAGCTCCTCGGTCTGGGACGTCTGCATCTGTCGTTCTGGCGCAGGCACCGAATAGACCTTGATCCACTTGTACAGGCTGTGCTGGCTCACGCCGATCCGGGCGGATACATCGGCTACTCGGTGGCCTCGCTCCGTTATCTGCTTGACCGCTTCGATCTTGAACTCTTCGGGATATGGCTGCTTTGTCATAGTACCTCCTATTGGGCCTCAGGTTTGAGGCTCGAAGGTGTCTAGTTCAGCCGGGGCGATTCACTGCAACCGGCCCGTCAAGAATCGCTAGCGGCCGACCTCAATCTGCTCGGCCGTTTTACTCCAAGCGCAGCCCTAGCGCTCCGTGGCTGTCCGGGGTCTCGCCGAGGCCCGCATCAACCTGCCAGTACGATGTCAGCGAAAACTAATCGAGAGGAGAGTTGACGATGGCGCAGCCAAATGCATGCTTGGTGGCACTGGCCACAGCCTGGGGCCCGCGGTACGGCGGCATCAACGCGTTCAATGTCGAATGGGTGAGGTCGCTGGGCATCGCCGCGCGCCGTGACTACCAGTTGGTTTGCGTGGTTCCGCAGGCCGATGCCGACGACCAGGAGGACGCCCGACGCCACCACGTCAGCCTGGTGCCGCTGGGCAACGCCACACCCGATCTACTCGCCGACCAGGCCGATGCCGTGCTGGCGAAGGTGCGCTCCGCATCTGGTGTAGCACTCAATCCCGGCACCGTGCTGTGGCTCGGACATGACGACAAGACCGGCGGGCTGGCGCTGGCGCTTCGCGCTGCTCTCCCTGGCAGTTTTGCAGTGCTGGTCCACCACATGGCTTTCCGCGCCTACCAGGACGTGAAGAAGGATGGCGACGGTGCGGCAGATAAGCAAAAGACACAGCGAGAACTGTTTCACCAGGCCGACCTTAGCCTGGCCGTCGGCCCCATGCTGGCCGATCACCTGCGCGACATTCTGCCGCCCGCCAAACACTCGTCGGTGACGATGCTGGTGCCGGGCCTAGCCGAGCCGGACCCGCTGCAGGTACCCATCAGCGACCAGGCGCCGGCCAACTTCATCGCCTTCTTGGGAGGACGGCTCGGCAGCGACGACGAGCGAATTAAGCAGGCCATGCTGGGCGTGCGCGGCTTTGGTCGTGCCGTAGGCCAATGCAGGTCGGGGGCCAATGATCGCCATGCAATGAACCGCTCACCCAGCCTGCGCATGAGGGGCGTGCCAACCGAACAGCGTGATCAAGTGGTGAAAGAAGCGGAGGACGAAGCCCGATGCATGGTCGAGTGCGACGTGCAGCCCTATACCGAAGACCGACTGCAGTACCTCAGCGATCTGGCCGGAAGCAGCGTGGCGTTGATGCCGTCGTGGCACGAGGGCTTCGGGCTGGTCGCGTGGGAAGCCATCGCCTGCCAAGTGCCCGTGGTCATCGGCCAGCAGTCGGGCGTCTACCGGCTGCTGCAGGGGCATTGGCAGGGCGCCGGCCTGGGCCGCAGTGTGCGCGCGGTGCCGGTGGACGGCCGACGCAGCCGAGATGGCGCCGCGCCCCACACCGACAGCGACGTCACCGCGGTGGCCAATGCCTTACTTGAGCTGGGAGATCGCATGGCCGATGCCAAGGCCGATGCCGTCCTGCTAGCCCAACGCTTGCGGCTCAGCCACACTTGGAAGGACTGCGCCGAAGCCACGCTGCAAGCGCTGGAGCGTCATTTGAGCGTGCGGCTACTGCGCACCTTGACTGGGCAGGACGCGCCGCCGGATGAGGCTAAGCTGCAGGCTGCGTGGGTGCAGCAGCGGACACCCAAGTCACCCGCAAGTGCGGACGCGGGCTGCGCCCCAGGGGATACCGATGCCCCTGATTTTTTGCAGCTGCCCAAGCCTCAGGCGGCGATGCATGTGCGGCAGCTCGGCCCGGCGGCACTGTTGGCGGCGCAGGATCAGGTTGTGCGCTTTCACCCTGCGCGAGATGCGTTCATCGAAGGCGTTCTGGCCGCTGTTACTGCACCTGGCCTGCCGCGCCTGACAACGCAAGTCATTCATGGCCCCGGGGGCGTGGGCAAAACTCGCAGCGCACTTGAACTGCTGCAGCGCACCGTGCCGCGCGGTTGGCTTGGCCTGTGGCTGCCTGCCAAACCGCCCGCCGAAGCTCTGGACGCATGGCAAAGGTTGCTGTTAGGTCACGGGCATCCACTGCTGCTTGTGGTCGACTACGCCGAGGGACGGCAGCCCGAGCTGCTGCGCTGGCTGCGAAAGGCGCTCGACGACGCATTGAAGCGGCCGGATGGCCCGCGGGTGCACATGCTGTGTCTGGCGCGCAGCACTGACTGGTGGGATCAGCTGTTACGCCAGCCGGAATGCGACACTGAACTGGCCGCGCTGCTGGCTCCTGGGCCTGCCAACCTGGGCCTGACCGCCGTGCCCGACTGGCCCAATGCGCCGGAGGAACGAGCCCAGGCGTTCGACGCCGCCGTGTCCGACTACGCCACGGCGCTCGGCGAGTTAGAGCCTAACTATCCCTGGCGGCCCGACCTCACATCGACCGATTTTGCCCGGCCGCTCTACCTGCATCTGGCCGCTCTAGCCGCACTTTCCGGCGAACGGCCGGGCCATGACCATGCGCTGCTGGCAGCCCTGTTGCGTCGTGAATGGAGACACTGGCAGCGCAACGCCCCGCCCGCGCTGGCTATAGCCAGCGCCTGGGACGACTGGGCCGATGCCTTGGCACTGCTGGCGTTTTCGCAGGGGCTGGAATCGGCCGAGCTTGGTGCAGCGCTCGAGCAACTGGCATTTGCCCAACCCGAAGAATGGGTGCGCGCCTTGGCGCGCATTTACCCAAGTCAGGGTAGCAGCATAGGCCCCCTTACTCCCGACTTGCTGGCTGAGCACCTGCTCTTCGAACGCCTAAGCGCCAATCGCGCCCCGGTCTGGCTGGCCCTGGTCTTTGGACATGGAGAAGCGCGGCGCACCCGTGCAATAGCGGTGCTGGCGCGCTTGTGGCCGCGCGCGTGGCCTGAGGCGCTGGACTTGGCGAAGCTTGACCTTGGCGCACAGCGCTTGGTGGCTGCCCTGGCTGCCCTCTGGGCCGATTACGGTCAACAGCTCATCTCTGCGGTACACCAGCACGGCATGGTTCTGACCATCCCGATAACAGAGGCTTGGCGGACGCTGCCACAGCAGGTGCAACAGGCCATTGCACCCAGCCTGCACCTGCCCGACTATTCGACGCCGCTGCTGGCGCTGACGGTCGATATCCGGCGCAGCAAAGTGGATGCCGCCGTCAATGAGGCCAGCCGCGCCGGCGCGCTTAATAACCTGGCCATCGGGCTCTCGGCCCTTGGCGATGCCGCTTCGCGGGCCGAGGCGTTGCGCTGCGCACGCGAGGCGTTGGAGACCTACCGCACGCTCGCGCAGGCTCAACCCGCGGCTTATCAGCCAGACCTAGCCATGTCGCTCAACAACCTTGCTATCCGCTTGTCCGAGCAGGGCGACGCCGCTTCGCGGGCCGAGGCGTTAAGATGCGCCCGCGAGGCGGTGGAGATTCGCCGTACGCTCGCGCAGGCCCAGCCAGCGGCTTATCTGCCTGTCCTGGCTATTTCGCTCAACAACCTTGCCAACCGCTTGTCTGGGCAGGGCGACGCCGCTTCGCTGGCCGAGGCGTTGAGATGCGCCCGCGAGGCGGTTGATATTCGTCGCACGCTCGTGCAGGCCCAGCCTGCGGCTTATCAGCCTGCCCTGGCCGGGTCGCTCAACAACCTTGCCAACCGCCTGTCTCAGCAGGGCGACGCCGCTTCGCGGGCCGAGGCGTTGAGATGCTCACGCGAGGCGGTGGAGATTCGCCGCACGCTCGCGCAGGCTCAGCCCGCGGCTTATCGGCATGACCTGGCCATGTCGCTCAACAACCTTTCCAACCACCTGTCCCAGCAGGGCGACGCCGCTTCGCGGGCCGAGGCGTTGCGCTGCGCACGCGAGGCGGCGGAGACGTATCGCACCCTCGCGCAGGCCCAGCCAGCGGCTTATCAGCCTGCCCTGGCCGGGTCGCTCAACAACCTTGCCAACCACCTGTCCCAGCAGGGCGACGCCGAGTCGCGGACCGAGGCGTTGAGATGCGCCCGCGAGGCGATGGTTATTCGCCGCACGCTCGCGCAGGCCCAGCCAGCGGCTTATCAGCCTGACCTAGCCGGGTCGCTCAACAACCTTGCCAACCACCTGTCCCAGCAGGGCGACGCCGAATCGAGGGCCGAGGCGTTGAGATGCGCCCTCGAGGCGGTGGATATTCGCCGCACGCTCGCGCAGGCCCAGCCCGCGGCTTATCTGCCTGACCTGGCCGGGTCGCTCAACAACCTTGCAGTCCGCCTGTCCGAGCAGGGCGACGCCGAATCGAGGGCCGAGGCGTTGAGATGCGCCCGCGAGGCGGAGGAGACGTACCGCACGCTCGCGCAGGCTCAGCCCGCCGCTTATCAGCCTGACCTGGCCATGTCGCTCAACAACCTTGCCATCCGCCTGTCCGAGCAGGGTGACGCTGAATCGAGGGCCGAAGCGTTGAGTTGCTCACGTGAGGCGATGCAGACGTACCGCACGCTCGCGCAGGCCCAGCCCGCGGCTTATCAGCCTGACCTGGCAGGGTCGCTCAACAACCTTGCCAACCGCCTGTCCGAGCAGGGCGACGCCGCTTTGCGGGCCGAGGCGTTGAGTTGCGCACGTGAGGCGATGCAGACGTACCGCACGCTCGCGCAGGCTCAGCCCGCGGCTTATCCGCCTGACCTGGCCGGGTCGCTCGACAACCTTGCCAACCACCTGTCCCAGCAGGGCGACGCCGAATCGAGGGCCGAGGCGTTGAGATGCGCCCTCGAGGCGGTGGATATTCGCCGCACGCTCGCGCAGGCCCAGCCCGCGGCTTATCTGCCTGACCTGGCCGGGTCGCTCAACAACCTTGCAGTCCGCCTGTCCGAGCAGGGCGACGCCGAATCGAGGGCCGAGGCGTTGAGATGCGCCCGCGAGGCTGCGGAGACGTATCGCACGCTCGCGCAGGCCCAGCCCGCGGCTTATCTGCCTGACCTGGCCGGGTCGCTCAACAACCTTGCAGTCCGCCTGTCCGCGCAGGGTGACTCCGTATCGAGGGCCGAGGCGTTGAGATGCGCACGCGAGGCAGTGAAAATCTATACCGCGCTGTTCGAGCGCCAGCCCGCGCGATTCCACCGAACCCTCGACATTGCCAAAGCGACGCTCGATCGAATTGCCGACCAGCCTAGAATTTGACGCGGGCCGTTTTGCCGCCTCGATTCTGTCCGCCAGGATGTGCTGCAGATGGTTGCGCCAGCGGGCTGGGTTGGTGCCCGTGCGGTGGCCATGGGCTGTGGCCCAGTCCAACACCTGCTCGATGTCTTCAACGTTCAGGTGCCCGGTGTGGGGTTAAGAATAGGTGGCTAGGGTGCTGCGCCACGTGCTTTCGTACTCATTGATGAAGGCTTGGCCCACGTCATCAAATCGCACCTGCCGCGAAGTGAAACCGCTGCCGCGTGCAAATACTGGTCACGGCACCCAAGGCGGTGGGTGAGCCGGGTGGGTCCGACCGTCCAATCGCGCGCAAGTTTTTTTGCGTGACTTTCGGAAAGCGGACCGAGCTGCGGTGCTGAGCGCTCGTTTCGAGGCTGTTTTGGCTTCGCCGCTGGGGGCACCTGCGGGGGGCGCGTGCTGCCTATAAATGTGCCCCCAATTTGGGAAAACATGCCCCCAAATGTGCCCCCAAATCGCGCGGATGCGTGGGGACTAGCTGGGACGGCTGTGGACAGCTAAGATGCTGATTCCAAAGGAGAAATAAAAAAGTCCGGAAGAGTGTGGACTCTTCCGGACTAGTCGATGGTGCCCGGGGCCGGAATCGAACCGGCACGCCTTGCGGCGGGGGATTTTGAGTCCCCTGCGTCT
The DNA here is from genome assembly GCF_044542805.1 of Acidovorax sp. NPDC077693. Classification (NCBI taxonomy): domain Bacteria; kingdom Pseudomonadati; phylum Pseudomonadota; class Betaproteobacteria; order Burkholderiales; family Comamonadaceae; genus Acidovorax; species Acidovorax sp. NPDC077693. The sequence continues at coordinate 216,310 of NZ_JBITVD010000005.1, forward strand.
ACCAATTTCACCACCCGGGCTGGAATTCGTGAAGCCGCAAATTATGGCACAGTAGGGCGCATGAAATATCCGACGATTGAAGATGCGGTTGGCAACACGCCGCTGGTCGCGCTGCAGCGCATTGGGGCTCAGGACAACGCCGCGCGCGGCAACGTGGTGCTGGGCAAGCTGGAGGGCAACAACCCGGCGGGCTCGGTCAAGGACCGGCCGGCCCTGTCGATGATCCGCCGGGCCGAAGAACGCGGCGACATTCGGCCCGGTGACACGCTGATCGAGGCCACGTCGGGCAATACTGGCATCGCGCTGGCGATGGCGGCGGCGATCAAGGGCTACCGCATGGTGCTGGTGATGCCCGAGGACCTGTCCATCGAGCGCGCCCAGACCATGAAGGCCTTTGGCGCAGAGCTGGTGCTCACCCCCAAGAGCGGCGGCATGGAGCATGCGCGCGATCTGGCCGAGGCGATGCAAAAGCGCGGCGAGGGCAAGGTGCTCGACCAGTTCGGCAACCCGGACAACCCGCGCATCCACTACGAAACCACCGGCCCCGAGATCTGGGAGCAGACCGGCGGACGCATCACGCACTTCGTGAGCGCGATGGGCACCACGGGCACCATCACCGGTGTGTCGCGGTTCCTCAAAGAGAAGAACCCGGCCATCCAGATCATCGGCGCGCAGCCGGAAGAGGGCTCGCGCATCCCCGGCATCCGCAAGTGGCCGCAGGAGTACCTGCCCAAGATCTACGACGCGAGCACGGTGGACGAGCTGGTGTACGTGAACCAGGACAACGCCGAAGACATGTGCCGCCGCCTGGCGCGCGAAGAGGGCATCTTTGCGGGCATTTCTGCCGCCGGGGCTTGCTGGGTGGCGCAGCAGATCGCCGCGCGCGACAGCAACGCCACGATCGTCTTCGTGGTGTGCGACCGGGGCGACCGTTACCTGTCCACCGGCGTTTTCCCCGCCTGATCTGGAAGAAGGCCGGCTGCGTGACCTTCTTTTTAATGAAAATGGCCGCTACCGCTGGATGAACGTGCGCCAACAGCTATCAAAATAAGAGCATATGCACTACGAAACCCGCTTCTGCACCCACTGCGGCACTGCGCTGCAGCCGATCACCCTGGCCGAAGACGGTGGCGACAAGGAGCGTCTGCGCTGCCCCGCCTGCGGCTGGACGCACTGGAACAACCCCACGCCGGTGCTGGCCGCCATCGTGGAGGTGGATGGCCGGGTGCTGCTGGCGCGCAACGCGGCCTGGCCGGCCAAGATGTTTGCGCTGATCACCGGCTTCATGGAAGCGGGCGAGTCGCCGCAGGAAGGCATTGCGCGCGAGGTGAAGGAAGAGACCAACCTCGACGTGCTGTCCACCACCATGGTGGGGGCGTACGAGTTTCTGCGCATGAACCAGGTCATCATTGCCTACCATGTGGTGGCGCAGGGCGAGGTGCGGCTGTCGCCCGAACTGGTGGATTACCGGTTCTATGACCTGGGCGAGCTCAAATGCTGGCCTGCCGGCACCGGCTATGCGCTGGCCGACTGGCTGCGTACGCGCGGGCACGCGCCGGTGTTCTTCACGGCCGAAGAAAATGAAGAACGCCGCCGAGGCCTGAACCTGCCGCCCAAAGACTGAAGCACAAGACAAGACAAGATACGGACACAACACCATGGACATCCACAAAGAAGTCGACACGCGCGGCCTGAACTGCCCCCTGCCCATCCTCAAGGCCAAGAAGGCGCTGGCGGACATGGCCAGCGGCCAGTTGCTCAAGGTGGTGGCGACGGACAGCGGCTCGCTGCGGGACTTCCAGGCGTTTGCCAAGCAGACGGGCAATGAGCTGGTGGAGCAGCAGACGGTGGGCGAGGAATACATCCACGTGCTGCGTCGGCGTTGACGCCCTGACGGGCGCACGCACGGAGGCACCGCAGGCGGTTCACGCCGCGGGGCGTCCTGTGCAGGGCTGGGGGCCACGGGCGCACGCCCGGCCATTCAAAAGAAACCCTCTCGCAGCGTTTGCTGGGAGAGGGTTTTTTGTTGTGCAGGCACGGTGTTGTGACTGGGCGCCGGTCAGCTTTCGCGGCGCGGGGCAGGTGCGGTATCCGGCTTCGACAGGCTCAGCCCGAACGGGCGGGGGGGATGGTGCGCCGGTGGGCGATCTCTGATCCCCGAGTCCTGATCCCTGGAGCCCGATCCCTGGAGAACGATCCTCGGGGCCTGATCCCCGCGGTCGCGCTTACGCTTACAGCTCCAGCGCCTTCAGGTATTCACGGAAGTGCGCACCCACCTGCGGGTGGCGCAGCGCCAGTTCCACCGTCGCTTCCAGAAAGCCTTCCTTGCTGCCGCAGTCATAACGCTTGCCCTGGTACTGGAACGCGTACACGGCCTCGTTCTGCATCAGGCGGGCGATGCCGTCGGTGAGCTGGATCTCGCCGCCCACTCCGCGTGGCTGGTTGCGGATCTCGTCGAACACGCCGGGCGTGAGGATGTAGCGGCCGGCCACCCCCATGCGGGACGGGGCCACGTCGGCCTTGGGCTTTTCGACGATGCGCTCGATGCGGATCAGCGGGCCCCCGGCGGATTCACCGGCCACGATGCCGTACTTGTGCACCTGGTCTTCCGGCACTTCCTGCACGGCGATGACCGAGCGGCCCTGCTGGCGAAAAGCCGTGGCCATCTGCGCCAGTACGGGCTGGCCGCCCTGGGGGCCGACCATCAGGTCGTCGGCCAGCAGCACGGCAAAGGGCTCCTTGCCCACCAGCGGCTCGGCGCACAGCACGGCGTGGCCCAGGCCCAGCGAGCGGGGCTGGCGCACGAAGGCGCAGTCCATGTCCTCGGGCTGGATGGAGCGCACCAGGTCCAGCAGTTCCTTCTTGCCGGCGGCTTCGAGTTCGGCTTCCAGCTCGTACGCGGTGTCGAAGTGGTCTTCGATGGCGCGCTTGCTGCGGCCCGTGACGAAGATCATGTGGCGGATGCCGGCGGCGTAGGCTTCTTCCACCGCGTACTGGATCAGCGGCTTGTCGACCACGGGCAGCATCTCTTTCGGAGATGCCTTGGTGGCGGGCAGAAAACGGGTGCCCAGGCCGGCAACGGGGAACACGGCTTTGCGGACGGTGGTGGCAACGGTCATGGAAGAGGTTCCTTCGGGGATGTGAAGCAGTGAAATCGGGTGGTGGTGGGGGGCGCCGCCAGGGCGGGCCCGCCAGCCCGAAGAGTATGGCGTCGGTGGTCAGCCCAGTCGTGTCAGTTGATCGCGCAACCGGCCCAGCGTGGCGCCGAAGTCGGCGATGCGCTTCTTTTCCTGGTCGATCACGGCAGGGGGGGCCTTGGCCACGAACGCTTCGTTGGAGAGCTTGTTGTGGGCCTTGGCGACCTCGCCCTCGATGCGGGCGATTTCCTTGGACAGTCGGGCCTTCTCGGCCGCCACGTCGATCTCCATATACAGGCACATGCGGGCATCGCCCACCACAGCCACGGGCGCGGCCTGCGCGGCGGCGGCCCAGGCGGCTTCGTCGTCGAACACCTTGACCTCGCTGAGCTTGGCCAGCGCCTGCAGCACCGGCGCCACGCCGCGCATGAACTCGGTGTCGCCCACCACGAACATGGGCAGGCGGGTGGAGGGCGAGACGTTCATCTCGCCACGCAGGGCGCGGCAGGCGTCCACGAGGCCCTTCACGCGGCCCATGTGGGCGATGGAGGCCTCATCGATCTTGGCGGGTTGGGCCTCAGGGTAGCGGGCGATGCTGACCGACTCGCCGGGGATACCGGCCACGGGCGCCACCACTTGCCACAGGGCTTCGGTGATGAACGGGATGATCGGGTGGGCCAGGCGCAGGATGGCTTCCAGCGTGCGGATCAGCGTGCGGCGCGTGGCGCGCTGCTCGGCCTCGGTGCCGTTCTGGATCTGCACCTTGGCGATCTCCAGGTACCAGTCGCAGTATTCGTTCCAGACAAAGTCGTAGATCGTGTTGGCCACGTTGTCCAGGCGGTACTCGGCAAAACCCTTGGCCACCTCGGCCTCGGTCTTTTGCAGCAGCGACGTGATCCAGCGGTCGGCCTGGCTGAAATGCATGTAGCCGTGGGCGGGGCCGCCGGGCTGGCATTCTTCCTTGGTGTGCTCTTTCAGGCCGCAGTCCTGGCCCTCGCAGTTCATCAGCACGAAGCGGCTGGCGTTCCAGAGCTTGTTGCAGAAGTTGCGGTAGCCCTCGCAGCGCTTGCTGTCAAAGTTGATGCTGCGCCCCAGGCTGGCCAGCGCCGCAAAGGTAAAGCGCAGCGCATCGGCGCCATAGGCCGGGATGCCCTCGGGGAATTCCTTTTGCGTGTTCTTGCGCACGGTGGGGGCGGTCTCGGGCTTGCGCAGGCCGGTGGTGCGCTTGTCCAGCAGCGGGTCGAGCGCAATGCCGTCGATCAGGTCCACCGGGTCGAGCACGTTGCCTTCGGACTTGGACATTTTCTTGCCCTGCGCGTCGCGCACCAGGCCGTGGATGTACACATGCTTGAACGGCACGCGGCCGGTGAAGTGCGTGGTCATCATGATCATCCGGGCCACCCAGAAGAAGATGATGTCGTAGCCCGTCACCAGCACGGTGCTGGGCAGGTACAGGTTGAAGTCGTCGGTGGGTGCGTCGCCTTGTTCAGGCCAGCCCATGGTGCTGAAAGGCACGAGCGCGGACGAGTACCAGGTGTCGAGCACGTCCTCGTCGCGGCGCAGCGTCTTGCCGGGCGCCTTGGCCTGCGCCTCGGCTTCGCTCCGGGCCACGATCACGGTGCCGTCCTCGTCGTACCACGCCGGGATCTGGTGGCCCCACCACAGCTGGCGGCTGATGCACCAGTCCTGGATGTTGTTCATCCACTGGTTGTAGGTGTTGACCCAGTTCTCGGGCACGAACGTCACCTCGCCCGTGGCCACCGCGTCGATGGCCTTTTGCGCGATGCTCTTGCCCGTGGGGTCCTGGTCGCTCACCTTGCTCATGGCCACGAACCATTGGTCGGTCAGCATGGGCTCGATGACCTGGCCGGTGCGGGTGCAGATGGGCACCATGAGCTTGTGCTTCTTCACCTCGATCAGCGCGCCGAGGGCTTCGAGGTCTGCGACCACGGCCTTGCGGGCCACGAAGCGGTCCATGCCCTGGTATTTGGCCGGGGCGTTCTCGTTGATGGTGGCCTGCAGCGTGAGGACCACGATCATGGGCAGCTTGTGGCGCTGGCCCACGGCGTAGTCGTTCTGGTCGTGCGCGGGGGTGACCTTCACCACGCCCGTGCCGAATTCCTTGTCCACGTAGTCGTCGGCGATCACCGGGATCTGGCGGTCGCACAGCGGCAGGTTCACCATCTTGCCGATGAGGTGGGTGTAACGCGCGTCCTCCGGGTGCACCATCAGGGCCACGTCGCCCAGCATGGTCTCGGGGCGGGTGGTGGCCACCGTGAGGCTGCCCGAGCCATCGGCCAGCGGGTAGGCAATGTGCCACAGCGAGCCGTCTTTTTCTTCACTCTCGACTTCCAGGTCGGACACGGCCGACTGCAGCTTCGGGTCCCAGTTCACCAGGCGCTTGCCGCGGTAGATCAGGCCCTGTTCGTACAGCTTTACGAAGGTGTCTGTCACCACCGTGGAGAGCTTGTCGTCCATGGTGAAGTATTCACGGCTCCAGTCCACGCTGTCGCCCATGCGGCGCATCTGCGTGGTGATGGTGTTGCCCGACTTTTCCTTCCACTCCCACACTTTGCTCACGAAGTTCTTGCGCGCCTCGGGCGGGGTCGGGCCCATGTCGTAGCGGCTGATGCCCTGTTCTTGCAATTGGCGCTCCACCACGATCTGCGTGGCGATGCCCGCGTGGTCGGTGCCCGGCACCCACGCCGTGTTGAAGCCACGCATGCGGTGGTAGCGCGTGAGGCTGTCCATGATCGTCTGGTTGAACGCATGGCCCATGTGCAGCGTGCCTGTCACGTTCGGGGGCGGCAGCTGAATGGAGAACGCGGGCTCGCCCGCCTGGGCGGCGCCGGTGCCCCGGAAGCCCGCTACGCCGTAGCCACGGCGCTCCCATTCGGGGCCCCAGTGGGCTTCCAGGGCGGCAGGTTCAAAAGACTTGGACAGGCTGTCGAGGCCGGTTTGTTGCAGGGGCGAGCTCATGGGGTATGGGGCGGTGGGACCCGGCGGCCACGCTGTGCGGCGCCGGGTCGGACAAGATGGACCGGGCATTTTACGGGAGCGCAGCCACTGCCCCGGCGCCGTGGGGCTGCGGGCTGTCCGACCGTTCATCCAGCGTTTCTATCCAATTGTTACCTTGTGCCTGCACCTTCAGCCACAGCGGTGCCGATAATCGCCGCCCATGGAGCGAGGGAAGGCCGCAGTGAAGCAGGCCGGGCTCCATGCAAGAGAGCACGCGCGTGCTCTTCGGATCACTACATACAACACGGTGGACTACCGGCCCGAAAGGCGGCGCGCAAAAGCGCCGGTTTCGGGCATTGGGCCGCCATAACACACGTCCGAACCCATGTCAGCAGTTCCATCTTCTTTCCGCACGGCCCTGGGCAAGGTCTTCGTGTACGCGCTGCTCGCGCTGTTCCTGGTGCCGGCGGGTACGTACTTCTTCAGCGGCTACGCGCAGCGCGACCAGGACGCGGGTTTCGTGGCCGGCATCAGCCAGCGCATCGACGCCGAAAAGGGCATGCCCGCGGCCGAGAAGCAGGCGCGCAAGGACTACTACCGCCTGAACCCGCCGTCCACCATCTGCGGCAGCACCGACCCCGAGGCGCAGGACTACCGCGCGGCGCTGTGCGAGCGGTACTCGGACGTCTGGCAGTTCAACATGGCGCGCAAGGCGTCATTCTGGACCCTGGTGGCCAGTGCCCTGCTGCTGGTGAGCGTGCTGGGACTGGGCGCGCTGGCCTTTGCCGACCGCACGCTGCAGTACAGCAGCTTCGTCACCGGCTGGCGCCTGACCACCTGGGCCAGTGCGGCGGCGCTGGTCGTGCAGGGGGCCATGGCGGTCTGGCTGTCTTTCTGGGTCACTGCCTTTTTCTTTCACAAGTACTCGCCCAAGCTCATCATCGTCGTCGGCCTGGCCGTGGCGGCCGGTGTGTTCGTGGCGGTGGCGGGCATCTTCAAGCGGGTGCATTCCGAAAGCCGGGCCGTGGGCGAGCTGGTGTCCGAAGAAGATGCGCCCCTGCTGTGGAAGCGCATCCGCCACATGGCCGAGCGCTTGAAGACCGAGCCGCCGCAGCACATCGTGGCCGGCATCGACGCCAACTTCTTCGTCACCGAAGCCCCGCTGGCCGTGGGCGACAAGCTCCTGACGGGCCGCACGCTGTTCGTCAGCCTGCCGCTGCTGCGCATCCTCGACCAGTCCGAGGCCGACGCGGTCTTCGGCCATGAGCTGGCCCACCTGCGCGGCGGCGACACCAAGAGCAGTGCGCTGCTGGGCCCCAAGCTCGTGCAGTACGACCACTACCGGCACGCGATGCGCACCGGCGGGCTCACCGCCATCGTCTCGCCCGTGCTCGACCTGTACCGCATGATCTTCGAGATCGCGCTCGCCCGCGACAGCCGCGAGCGCGAGTTCAAGGCCGACCGCATCGCCGCCAAGCTCATCACCCCCGCGGCGATCGCGCAGTCGCTCGTCAAGATCGCGGCGTACGCGCAGTACCGCCACAAGATCGAGGACGAACTCTTCGGCCGCAACGAGCGGCACGACCAGGCCACGCTGGGTATTGCCAGCTTCGTGGCCCAGGGCCTCGCGCCGTATGCCGCGTCGGACGATTTCCTGGCCGCGATGAAGACCGCCAACGTGCCCCACCCCTACGACTCGCACCCCGCCATGCCCGAGCGGCTGCGCAATGTGGGCATGGCCGTGAAGGAGCAGGACTGGGGCAGCATCGCCGTGCGCGTGCCTGCGGCCACCTGGGTGCAGCAGATCCTCACGGCCGACGCCATCGAGCAGCGCCTGTGGAGCGACTACGAGCAGCAGTTCGCGCAGGACCACGAGCGCAGCCTGGCCTACCGCTACGAGCCCGCCAACGACGCAGAGCGCGCCGTGGTGCTGCAGTACTTTCCGCCCGTGGTGTTCGCGCTCAAGGGCGATGACACCGTGGAGATCAGCATCGACGGCATCCGCACCAGCGCCGACGAAACCACCGTGTTCTGGGACGCGGTGAAGGCGCTGGAGTACAAGGAAAGCAGCTTCGGCAATGCGCTGATCGTGACCCACCCCGACAAGGGCGCGCTGGGCACGGCCAAGACCACGAAGATCAAGCTCGGCGGCCTGGCCAAGCAAAAGGACGAGTTCAACGCCGCCGTGAGCCACTACTGGCAGCGGCACCAGATCATGCGGGCGCATCAGCAGGGCGGCTGAGGCACCACGGAGCGCCTGCGGGAGCGCCCCATTGCCCGTTAGAGGGGAGGCGCTTTTGGACGGCTGGGAATGTGCCGGCGAGCGCGGGCTGTGGGTGCAGCTCGTGTCTTATCAGCTGTAGCCGCCAGCAGCCTGTCCGCGCCGGACGTCGATTTTGTTTGCTACGCTTTTTATAGCTGGTAGCGCTTGCCTACCAAGCGGTAGAGCACTTTTTCATCACAAGCGCGTGCCAGCCTGGCGCCCCCGGCCGTGGCATCAGCCCTGTGCGTACTCCGGCCGGTCGTTCTGCTGCGGCTTCAGGGGCTGGGCCGCAGTGCCTTCGGCGCGCTCCTTGCGCCATTGCTCCTTGCGGGCCGTCCACTCCTTCAGGCGCGCATGGGCCACCGTGCTGTCCTTTTCCATGGCTTCCTCATTGGCCAGCTGGGCCGACAGCTCCAGGCGGATGCCGTTGGGGTCGAAGAAATAGATGCTCTTGAAGATGTGGTGGTCCGTCACGCCCAGCACCTCGATGCCGTGGGCCTGCAGGCGCTGCTTGGTGTTCTCCAGCTCTTCGATGGTGTTCACGCGGAAGGCGATGTGGTTGACCCACAGTGGCGTGTTGGGCGAAGGCTCGGCCTTCACGTCGTCGCCCAGGTCGAAGAAGGCGATGAACGAGCCGTCCTTCAGGCGAAAGAAGAAGTGCGTGTACGGGCAGTACTCGCCGGTGCTGGGCACGTGGTCGCTCTGGATGATGTGGTACAGCGGCAGGCCCAGGATGTCCTCGTAGAAGTGGCGCGTTTCCTCGGCGTCGCGCGCCTTGTAGGCGTAGTGGTGCAGTTGCTGGATGGCAGCGGGCGCGGGCAGGGTGGCGAGGTCAGGCTTCAGGACGGCATTCATGCGTTGTCTCCTCAGATGGATGGTTGCAATTCTACTATTCGTAATCAATTTACGTTAAGTTAATTTTTGGGGGTGGCGAGTTTGCGGTACAGTCCGCATCCGTCCATTGCCCACCCACCGAGGCCCGACTCCCATGCGCCTGTAAGCCCCTTCAAGCCGTTCCCTCTGCCTGTCTTTGCAGTGCCAGGGGGCTCTCTGTCTTGTCTGGAGTGCTTTTGCATGGCGACACCTTCACGGGGCGCATCCGCCCCCGGCAGCCGCAGCGCTGCCGCATCGACCCCCGGCAGCCGCAGCGCTGCCGTATCCACCCTCAGCAGCCGCAGCGCGGCCGCAGCTTCGGCTGCTCATCCTTCGTCGGTTTCCCCTTCTTCTGCCGTGTCCGCCGCTTCTGGTGACGGTGGGGCGCCGTCCCCACCGTCGCACCCGCGTGCCGGTGCGGGCGCCAGCGTGCTGCAGTTTCACGACGTCACCTGGGGCCCGCCCGGCGGGCATGCGCTGTGGGCGCGCCCCCTGACCGTGGCCGTGGGCCGCGGCGTGACGGGCATCGTGGGTGCCAATGGCAGTGGCAAGAGCGTCTTCCTTCAGTTGGCGTCGCGTGCGCTACAGCCGGCCAGCGGCGTGGTGCTGGGCCAGCCCTCGGTGCACGCGGTGGCGCAGGAGGTGGACGCCGCGCCGCAGGCCACAGTGGCAGACATCGCCGGCCTGGGGCCGGTGCTGGGCGCGCTGGCGCGGCTGGCGGCCGGGGAGGGGTCTGCCGACGATGTGCTGGCGGTCGATGGGCGGTGGGACCTGCCCGCGCGCTGGCAACAGGCGCTGCAGGCACTGGGCCTGGCCCACCTGCAACCGGGGCATGCGGCCCGGCAGCTGAGCGGCGGTGAGCGCATGCGCGTGGCGCTGGCGGGCGCTTTCTTGTCGGGTGCGGACCTGCTGGTGCTGGACGAGCCCACCAACCACCTGGACCGCCCCGCCCGCCGCTGGCTCTTGGAGTCCCTCGGCCAGTGGCCCGGCAGCGCACTCGTGGCCAGCCACGACCGCGAGTTGCTGGGGGCGGTGGGCAGCATCGTGGCGCTGTCCCCGGCCGGGCTGCAGCGCTATGGCGGCAACTGGGCCCTGTACCAGGCGCAGCGCCAGGCCGACGCCGCAGCCGCCCAGGCAGACCTGGACCACGCGCGCACCGAGCGCGAGCGGGCCTTGCGCACGCTGCAGCGGGACCACGATGCACAACTGCGCCGCGCGGCCCGGGGCCGCGAAGTGGGGCGCACGGCCAACCAGGCGTCCGTGCTGCTGGACCGCCAGAAGAACAACGCCCAGGCCCACGCCGGCCGCGAGCACGAGCGCCAGCAGCAGGAGCGGATGCGCCTGAACGACGCGGTGCGCGAGGCGGCCTCGCGCCTTCCCGCACAGGCACCGGCCACGCTGGTGCTGCCGCAAAGCGCTGTGCCCGCGGGCAAGCAGGTGCTGGCGTTCGAACAGGTGGTGGTGCCCCATGCCGCACCCGGCCAGCCGCCGCTGGACGGCGTGTGGAGCGGGCCGGTGCGCATCGCGGTCATGGGGCCGAACGGCTGCGGCAAGAGCAGCCTGCTGCGGCTGATCGCGGCGCCGGGCGAAGTCGCGGGCGACATGAATGGGGGCCGCGTGTTGCGCAGCGTGCGGGCCGCCTGGCTGGACCAGCACAACACCGACATGCTACCGCCCGGGCGCAGCGTGCTCGCGCAACTGCAGGCGCTGGGCTCGCCCCTGCCCGAGGCTGCGCTCCGCACGCACCTGGCGCAGATGGGGCTGGGGGCGGACAAGGTGCGGCAGCCTTCGGGGCAGCTCAGCGGTGGGGAACGCATCAAGGCCGCGCTGGCCTGCGCGCTGTGGGCGGGCGAGCCGGCGCAGATGCTGCTGCTCGACGAGCCCACGAACCACCTGGACATGGCCGCCGTGGACGCCCTGCAGTCAGCGCTGCAGGCCTTCACCGGCGCCTGGATCGTGGTGTCCCACGACCACGCCTTTTTGCGTGCACTGCAGCCGGATGTGGTGTGGGCGTGGCGGCCGCAGGGCTGGGACCTGGATGCGTCGCTGGACGTCGCCTGAGCGCACACCGGGCAGTTGGCGCCCCAGATGCCCACGGTGGCGCGCCCCAGAAAAAAGCCACCCGCTGCGCTGACGCTGCGGGTGGCTTCTGGGCCAAGACGCCAGCAGCGCCTTGGAGGCAGTGACGACCGTGATTACTGCTTCACGGCTTCGATCTGCACCACGAGGCGCACGTTCTTCGGGAAGCCCCATTCCACGCCGTAGTTCATGCCCCACTGGGTGCGGTCGATGGTGGTCTCGAAGTCGCCACCGCACACTTCGCGCTTGAGCATCGGGCTGTCGTAGCAGTTGAACTGCGTGGCCTTCAGCGTCACGGGGGCGGTCTTGCCCAGCAGCGTGAGCTGGCCGGTCACTTCGCTGACCTTGTCGCCGTTGAAGCTGAACTTGTCGGACACGAACTTGATGGTGGGGTGCTTGGCCGCATCGAACAGGTCTGGGCTTTGCAGGTGCTTGTCGAACGGAGGCGTGCCCGAGTTCACCGAGGTGGTGTCGATGGAGATCTCCACCTTGCCGGTCTTGGCCGCGCGGTCGAACTCCACCGTGCCTTGCTTCTTGTCGAAGCGGGCGCGGTTGGTGGACGCGCCGAAGTGGCTGATCTCGAACGTCACGAAGGTGTGCGTGGGGTCGATGGCGTAGGTGGCGGCCTGGGCGGCGCCAGCGGTCATGGCAGTGGCGGCAGCGACGGCCAGCAGGGAGAACAGGGACTTGCGCATGCGAAAACTCCTTAAAAGGAAAGGTTCAGGGATGAAGGAACACGAATAAGTTTGAGTTGTCAGCTCACGCCCGAAACAGGCATGGCCGAGGCCAGCGCTCCCGCGCAAGGGCCGCCCCGCCGCGCTGGGAGCGTCCCCCTCCCGCATTGCGCAGCAATGCGAGAGAGGGGGAAGGCGCGGAGCGACTCAGGGGGAGCTTCATTCAAATCTTGCCCACGCCGGTGAGAGCGAGCTTGAACTTGACGGTCACGTCGTCGGCCACCATCGAGGTGTCAGCCCACTCGTTCTCGCCGATCTTGAACGCCAGGCGCTTGATGGGCAGGCTGCCCGTGGCCGTGGTGGTGGGGCCGCTCTGCGTGAGCGTCACGGGCACGACCACGTTCTGGGCATTGCCCTTGATGGTGAGCTTGCCGGCCACTTCGAACTTGCCGCCGCCCAGCGCCTTGATGGCGGTGGACTCGAACTGCGCCTGCGGGAACTTGGCCACGTTGAACCAGACGGGCTTGGGCAGCTCGGCATCGGTTTCCTTGGAGCCCAGCGTGGCGCTGCCAGTGTCCACCGTGAGCGCGATCTTGCTGGTGGCCAGCTTGGCCGGATCGAACGCCACCTGGGCGCTGAACTTCTTGAAATGCCCATCCAGCGGCACACCCATCTGGCGCGCGGTGAACTGCACCTCGCTCTGGGCGGGCACAAGCTGCTGCTGGGCCATGGCAGCCTGGGCGCTCACGACGAAGGCGGCGCCCAGCACGATGCGGGAGAAGGCGGAAGACAAGTTCATTCGGAAACTCCGATCAAAGATTGTTGGAAAAGAGAGCAGTGCCGAGATGTGCCACTGAGGTATGACTGGGGCGAGCACTCGCCAGCGCACCCGTGGATCCGGCTTTGCCGGTCCACCGGGTGCGTCCCCCTTCGGGGGAAGACGCGAAGCGGCTCAGGGGGGCCTTCATCCTCCACCAGGCAGCATGCGTCGGAGCAGGCCATCGCGGTCGATGATCTGGTGCTTGAGCGCTGCCGCCACATGCAGCACCACCAGGCCCGCCATCGCGAACGCGGTGTACTGGTGCCACGGCTTGATGGCATCGGCCAGCTCCTTGCTCACCGGCACGAAGTCGGGGAGCTGCCACAGGCCCAGGAACACGATGGGAAAGCCCGCCGCAGAACTGTACGCCCAGCCGATCAGCGGCACGGCGAAGAACAGCAGGTACAGCAGGTGGTGCGTGCCGTGGTGCGCCAGTTTTTGCCACCGCGGCATGGCGTTGTCGACAGCGGCAGGCAATGCTGGGGGGCGGTGCGTCAAGCGCCACAGCAGGCGCAGCACCGACAGCACGAGGATGGTCACGCCCGCCCACTTGTGCCAGTTGTAGAACTTGAGCCGCTGGGGCGAGAACGGCAGGCCGGTCATGTACAGGCCGAAGCCGAACAGTCCGATCAGCGCCAGACCCAGCACCCAGTGCAGGAGGATGGCGGTGCGCGTGTAGCGGCGTGGTGGTGCTGCGGCAGCAGGGGCTTGGGCGGTTGCAGTCATCAAAAAGGTGGCTCAGGAATGTGGGCGCCGGCGCGCTGCAGCGGGTGCTGGTGCGCGTCCGGTGATAGGGCAGTGTAGGAAGCCAGGGGCAAGCCCGGCTTCAGGCAGATTGACCACTCAGTTCAAAAAAAATGAATTGAGGGGGCCTGAGCAATCAAAGTTCCCCAATGCTTGGGGTAACCCTGTGCGGTCAGGGGGCATCGGGTGAGGCGATGGATGAAGAGCGCTCGGGGTCTGGCCGGACCGCGCCGGTCGGACTGTGAAGCGGCGGCATGGCGGCAGGTCGCTCTGTCATGCAGCGCGTCCTGGCGGCTCTTTCAAACGGCGTGCTCGGGCAGCTAGTTCAATCCGCCGGTGCGCGGGTTGCGCGGATTGCGCGGCGCAGGGTTACCGGCCCAGCGCGGCTTTCTTCCACGCCTCGGCCGCGACGGCTTCGTCGCCCCGCTGCTCGGCGAGTTCGGCCAGGTGGCGCCATGCACTGGCGCGCAGGCCGGCGTCGGCCAGCTGCTGCGCGGCCTGCGTGAGCAACTGCTGGGACTTGCCCCACAGTTGCCGCTTGAGGCAGGCCATGCCGGCCAGGTACTGCAGCCGCGCGTCGCGCGGGTTGGCCTGGTGGGCGGATTCGATGCGGGCCAGCCAGGGCGCGTCCAGTGCATCCAGGCCCGCTTCGAGTGCCCGCACCAGCTTCAGCGCGTGGTGTTCAGCCAGTGCGTCGGGCAGGCCGACCATGCGCTCCCACACCGGCAGCAGCCAGGCGCGCACCTGCGTGGCGTCACCACCCAGTGATGCGAGGCGCTGCGCGGCCTGAATCGCCAGCTCGGGCATGTTGCGTTCGGACGATTCCAGCGACAGCCAGATCTGCTGCAGCTGCGCGGTGTCGTGCGCGCTGTGGATGAGTTCGGTGGCCAGGCCGCGCACGATGCTCTGCGCCGCGCTGGGCGAGAAAGCGCGGTGCTTGCCCAGCAGGCGCGCGGTGTCGAGTGCCTCTTGCGTCTGCCGTGCCAGCCGCGTGGCCTTGAGCTTGATGCGCAGGGCCAGCGTGCGACGCGCCGCGCCCTGGGGCAGGGCGGCCAGGCGTTCGAGCGCTGCGCTCGGGTCGCGATCGTCCAGCGACCAGCGGGCGGCGCGCATCTGCGTGCCTTCGCGCATTTCCTGCTCGTTGACGGAGCCGCGGGCCGGGGCCTCCTGCAGCGCGTCCTGCAGATGGCTTTCGCGCGTCGCACGGTCTTGCAGGGCATGCGATGCCTCGGCCGCAATCATGTGCGCCAGGGCGCGCAGCTGGCCTCCGTGCGGCACGCCTTCGCCGGAGGCGGCCAGCGCGCTCTCTTGCGACAGCGCCGCCACCGCCGCCTTGCGCGAGCGGATGAAACGGCCGCCCAGCATGTGGGTCAGTGCATCGAGCAAGGCCGCGTGCATGGCGCGCTCCTTTTGCTGCACGCGCCAGCGGCGGGCCTGGTGCGGCAGCTCCAGCAGCGCAGCCAGGGCACGCAGCGCGGCATAGACGGTGACGAACCCGCCCACCAGCAGCAGCACCACCATGTTCAGCGACAGGTCGATGCGGTACGGCGGCCAGTACAGGGTGACGGTGCCCTGGTTGTTGCCCGCGAACAGCGCAGCCGCCACGGCCACGCCAAACAATGCCAAAAGCCAAAGTGCTGCGCGCATTTCAATATTGCTCAGTGATCCGCTGCACTGCGCGCCTGCCCGTGAAACTGGCGCGGCCAGAGGCGAGTGCCACCGTGGAACTGGCTTCGCCAGGCCACCGGTGGCGTCCCCCTCCCGCACGAGAGGGGGAAGGCGCGAAGCGACTCAGGGGGTGATTCATTTACCTTCCAGCTGCTGCGGTGGCCAGGGCGGACAAGGTTTCGTCCAGCCGCGGCTGCTCGGCCGCCTTCATGCTGGCCTGCGCGGTCTGCAGCGTGCTGGCCGCGTTCTGGGTGCGCCGCGATGCGGGGTCGAAGTACTTGTTCAAGGCCACGGTGGCGGCGGTCAGGTCGGCGCGGGCCGATTCGAACTGCCGCGCGAGCACGCCCAGCCGGGCGTTGAGCAGCTTGAGCTTGAGGTTCTCGCGCAAAAAGAAGGTCTGCTCGGGCGCCAGCAGGATCGCCTCGGGCTGGTCGATACGGCTCACGCGCACCAGGCCCCGGGCCTCGTCGCGCACCACTTCCCAGCTGCGCTGCAGGGTGGCTTGCCACCACGCCATGCCCTCGGTGGGGGCGGGTGGGCTGCCGGCAGCGGCCGGGCCGGTGGACAGGCGTTTGGTGGATGCTGTCTGGGCCACGGCGTTCAGCACGGGCAGCTCGTCCACCTGGCGCACCAGGTCGTCCAGGCGGGCCAGCAGGCCGGCGGTGTCGGTGACGGCGGCACGGGTCAGGCGGTCCAGGTCACGGCCGATGGCGCGCTGCACGGGGGCCAGGCGGGGTTGGGCTGCGCGCTCGATGCGCTGGTTGGCGCTCTTGAGGGCCGCCACCAGCGGCTCCAGGCTGCCGGTGAGCTGGGCCTGCTGCTGGGCCAGGCGGATGGCGGACTCGATGTCCACCACCAGGTTTTCATCGCGCGACCGCGACAGGCTTTGCATGAGCTCTTCGAGCTGGCTGCGCTGCAGTGCCACTTCGCTCACGCGGGCTTCGGCCACCGACAGGCGGGCGGCGGTGTCGCGCACCAGTTCTTCGGCCTGGCGGGCCATGGTGCGGGCCTCGATGGCCTGCGCGCCGGAGTCCGCGGACTGCCGGGCCAGTTGCTCCTGGATGGCGCTCAGCCGCTGCCACAACAGGCCGCTGCTGATCAGCGCGGCGGCGGCCACCGTGCCGAGCAGCAGCGTCACGGCGCCGCCGCGGCCTGTGGCGGCGGGTGCCGGTGCAGGGGCTGGAATGGCCGCCGGTGCGGCCACGGGCGCGCCGGCGTGGGCTGGAGGCAGGTCGTGGGAAGGCGCGGAACTCATGCGCCCGATTCTATCGACGCCACCACGTCGGCCAGCGCTGGCCGGCATTCCCGCACCGTGCCAAAGCCCACTGCGCGGGCGGCCTGGGCGATGCGCGGGTGGGTGGTCAGCGCCTGCGCCGCTGCCCAGGTTTGGCCTGGCAGCGCCTGCGCCAGATGGGCCACGGCCTCGGAGCTGCTCAGCAGCCACACCGAGCCGTCCTGCGCCGCCCGCTGCGCCAGCGCCCTTTCCGCCGCATGGAAAGTGGGTGCGCCGCGTTGGTATGCCACCACAAAGTCCACCTGCCCGCCGGCGGCAGTGATCTGCTGTGCGAGCCAGTCGCGCCCCGTGCCCTGCACCGATTCGTGCGCGCCGTCGGGCTTGGCCGAGCGCCCGCGCACGATGAGCACACGGTCACCGGCTCCGATCTGGCCGTGCACCTGTTGCCACAGCGATTCGGAGTCGAACTGCGCGGCATCGGGCGCCGGGCCGTCGATCTGGCTGGGTGGCACGCCCGCCTGCACCAGCGCGGCTGCTGTGCCCGGGCCGGGTGCCCATGCTCTTGTTTTGATAGCTGGTAGCGCTTGCCTACCCAGCGGTAGGGGCTGTTTTGATGCAAAAAAGTAGGTGGCGGCATTGCCGCTCACGAACATCAGCGCGCGGTATCCGGCCAGCCGTGCGCGCGCCTGCGCCAGCACCAGCTGGGCTGCGGGGTCGGTGCAGGGGCCGATGCCGATCAACGGCAGCGCCACGGCATCGAGGCCGTGCGCAGAAAGCTGATCCACCCAGTGCGCGGCCTCGCGGGCCGGCCGCGTGACGATCACCCGGGGCAGGGGCATGGCCGCCTCGGCTCAGTCTTGCGGGCGGGACGCGGGGTCCACGCCGCGCGCGCCGCCAGCGCGCAGTCGCTCGGCCACCGCGGTGCCCAGTGCTTCGGCCTGCGCCAGCGTGGCCACGGGGCCGTGGGCCTGCGCGCGCACCAGCGGGGCCTGGCCGTCCGGGTCGCCCCAGGCAGCGTCGATGTGCAGCACGCCGCCGCTCATCGTGCCGTGCGCCGCCAGCGGCATGGAGCAGCTGCCGCCCATCGCACGGCTGACCGCGCGTTCGGCCGCCACGGTGAGCCAGGTGGCCTGGTGCGCCAGCGGTGCCAACGCGTCCACCAGGTCCTGCCGCTCGCCGCGCACCTCGATGCCCAGCGCGCCCTGGCCCGCTGCGGGCAGCATGGTGTCGGGGTCGAACGCGGTGCGGATGCGGGACTCCAGCCCCAGGCGCTTCAAGCCTGCGGCCGCCAGCACGATGCCGTCGTACTGGCCTTCGTCCAGCTTGCGCAGGCGGGTGTCGAGGTTGCCGCGCAGCGGCTCTATTTTCAGGTCCGGCCGCAGGGCCTGCAGCAGCACCTGGCGGCGCAGGCTGGAGGTGCCCACCACCGCGCCCTGGGGCAATTCATCCAGCGACGCATAGCGGGGCGAGACGAACGCGTCGCGCGGGTCTTCGCGTTCCATCACGCAGGCCAGCACGAAGCCTTCGGGCAGCTCCATGGGCACGTCTTTCAGCGAGTGCACGGCGATGTGCGCGCGGCCTTCTTCCAGCGCCACTTCCAGCTCCTTCACGAACAGGCCCTTGCCGCCCACCTTGGACAGCGAGCGGTCCAGGATCTGGTCGCCCTTGGTGGTCATGCCCAGCAGCTCCACCGTGTGGCCCTGCGCGCGCAGCAGGGCCTGCACATGCTCGGCCTGCCACAGCGCCAGACGGCTCTCGCGCGTGGCGATCACGATGGAAAGCGGCGGGGTTGCCGCGGGGCTGTGCCCTTGCGGCAAGCGAGACTCCTGGGGGGGCAGCGACCCGGTCGGCGAGGCGTGGGGGGCGTCTTTGGGGGTGCTCAAGTTCGTAACCTGTTTGTAATCTTTCAGGGGCGGGCGATGCTAGCATGCGCCCGCACCGGGGCTGTGGTGTGGCCTGGCGCAGACCGGGCGGGCGGCCCCCGGCCATCCCATCCATTCCCGGAGACACCTGCATGAAACGATCCGACAAGGACCAGCCCCTGATCGACGACATCCGCCTGCTCGGCCGCATCCTGGGCGACGTGATCCGCGACCAGGAAGGCGTGGCCGCCTATGAGCTGGTCGAGCAGGTGCGCAAGCTCTCGGTCGCCTTCCGGCGCGACGCCGACCAGGAGGCCGACCGGGCGCTCAAGAAGCTGCTCAAGTCCCTGTCGGGCGACCAGACGGTGAGCGTGATCCGCGCCTTCACCTACTTCAGCCACCTGGCCAACCTGGCCGAGGACCGCCACCACATCCGCCGCCGCGCCGTGCACGAGCGCGCCGGCGACACGCAAGAGGGCAGCATCGAGGTCGCCCTGTCGCGCCTGCGCTGGGCCGGCATTGCGCCCAAGACCATCTCGCAGACGCTGGCCGGCAGCTACGTGGCGCCGGTGCTCACGGCCCACCCCACCGAAGTGCAGCGCAAGAGCATTCTGGATGCCGAGCGCGACATCGCCCAGCTGCTGGCCACGCGCGACGACATCCAGGTGCGCGCCCAGCTGTACAACACTGCCAAGGACGCGCTCACCCCGCGCGAGCTGGCCGCCAACGAGGCCCAACTGCGCGCCCGCGTGGCCCAGCTGTGGCAGACGCGCCTGCTGCGCTACAGCAAGCTCACCGTGGCCGACGAGATCGAGAACGCGCTGTCGTACTACGAAGCCACCTTTCTGCGCGAGATCCCCAAGATCTATGCCGACCTGGAAGCCGAGCTGGGCCAGTACCCCGTGCACAGCTTCCTGCGCATGGGCCAGTGGATCGGCGGCGACCGCGACGGCAACCCCAACGTCACCGCGCAAACTTTGCAGTACGCCCTGGGCCGCCAGGCCGAGGTGGCACTGCGCCACTACCTGACCGAGGTGCACTACCTGGGCGGCGAGTTGTCGCTGTCGGCACGCCTGGTGCAGGTGTCGGCCGAGATGGAGGCGCTGGCTGCGCGCTCGCCCGACACCAACGAGCACCGGGTGGACGAGCCGTACCGCCGGGCGCTGACGGGCGTCTATGCGCGCCTGGCCGCTTCGCTCAAGGAGCTGACCGGCGGCGAGGCGGCGCGCCATGCGGTCGCCCCGCAGAACCCGTACGTGAGTGCCGAGGCCTTTTTGGCGGACCTGCGCGTGATCGAGGCGTCGCTCAAGTCCCACCACGGCGAAGCCCTGGCCGCCGAGCGCCTGCACCCGCTGATCCGCGCGGTGCAGGTCTTCGGCTTTCACCTGGCCACGGTGGACCTGCGCCAAAGCTCCGACAAGCACGAAGAAGTGGTGGCCGAGCTGCTGTCCACGGCACGCATCGAGACCGCGTATTCCACGCTGTCCGAGACCGACAAGCGCGCGCTGCTGCTGCGCCTGCTCAACGACGCGCGCCCGCTGCGTGTGGTGGGCGCCAGCTACTCGGACCATGCCCGGGGTGAGCTCGCCATCTTCGAAGCGGCCCTGGCCATGCGCCAGCGCTACGGCCACCAGGCCATTCGCCACTACATCATCAGCCACACCGAAACCGTGAGCGACCTGCTGGAGGTGCTGCTGCTGCAAAAGGAAGTGGGGCTGATGCGCGGCACGCTGGACGGCGATGCCCGCAACGACCTCATCGTCGTGCCGCTGTTCGAGACCATCGAAGACCTGCGCAATGCCGCGCCCATCATGCGCGAGTTCTATGCCCTGCCGGGTGTGGCAGGCCTGGTGCACCGAAGCGGCAGCGAGCAGGACATCATGCTCGGCTACAGCGACAGCAACAAGGACGGCGGCATCTTCACCAGCAACTGGGAGCTGTACCGCGCCGAGATCGCGCTGGTGGAGCTGTTCGACGAACTGGCCACCAGCCACGGCATCCAGCTGCGCATGTTCCACGGCCGCGGCGGCACCGTGGGCCGTGGCGGCGGCCCGAGCTACCAGGCCATCCTGGCCCAGCCCCCCGGCACCGTGCGCGGCCAGATCCGCCTGACGGAGCAGGGCGAAGTCATCGCCTCCAAGTACGCCAACCCCGAGATCGGCCGGCGCAACCTGGAGACACTCGTCGCCGCCACGCTCGAAGCCACGCTGCTGCAGCCCACCAAGCCTGCGACCAAGGCGTTCCTCGATGCCGCAGCGCAGCTGTCGCTGGCCAGCATGGGCAGCTACCGCGCACTGGTGTACGAGACGCCCGGCTTCACCGAATATTTCTTCAACTCCACCCCCATCCGCGAGATCGCCGAGCTCAACATCGGCTCGCGCCCCGCGAGCCGCAAGGCCAGCCAGAAGATCGAAGACCTGCGCGCCATCCCCTGGGGCTTCAGCTGGGGTCAGTGCCGCCTCACGCTGCCCGGCTGGTTCGGCTTCGGTTCCGCGGTCGATGCCTTCGTCAACGCCGAAGGCAAGGACCCCAAGAGCCAGCTGGCACTGCTGCAAAAGATGTACCGCCAGTGGCCGTTCTTCCGCACCTTGCTGTCCAACATGGACATGGTGCTCGCCAAAAGCGACCTGGCCCTGGCCTCACGCTACAGCGAACTGGTGACCGACGCGCGGCTGCGCAAGAAGGTCTTCACCGCCATCGAAGCCGAATGGCTGCGCACGGCCGAGGCCCTGACCCGCATCACCGGCGACAAGCACCGCCTGATGCACAACGCGGCGCTGGCCCGGTCCATCAAGCACCGGTTTCCGTACATCGACCCGCTGCACCATTTGCAGGTCGAACTCGTGCGCCGCTGGCGCGCGGGGCAGGGGGATGAGCGGGTGCAGACCGGGATTCACATCTCCATCAACGGGATTGCGGCGGGGTTGCGCAATACCGGCTGACGAGGGCCGGGAAGGGGCGCGGCTGCCCCTGCATGTGGCGTATGGCGTATGGCGTATGGCGTTAATCGCGCAGCAACTGGGAGTGCCGCAAGCATCCCCACGCCACGCCCAACGCGATGCCGATGCCCAGCCCCCAGGCCACCGGCAGGCCGATGCCGAAGATGAGCAAGGCCGTCACCCCCAGGCTCGCCAGCGCGATCCAGAACATCGTGACGAGGTCGAAGTGGGCGACTGCCACAGCATCCTCGTCCACGCTGCGCTTTGAGCTGCCGCGCGTTTCGCGTTGGCGCCTGAATACGAAGACGTCCGCGATGAACTCCGCGATGCCGGAGAGAAGATCGGTCACGATGCTCATGGCAAGTTCACACCTTTGCTGCAGTGGTCGTTCTTGAAGTGGCAAGTGGCTGCCGCCGCACACATACGGGATGTGCAGGTGCGGGGCAGATCCAAGCGGAATGTAGTGCCAACGGCGACGCCAGCATTTCATCAGCGGTCAGTGCGTCAAATCCACACCTTGGTTGGTATCGCAGCTTCAGTCCGGCATGAATCCCGGCAGCCCTCCACTACCATTTCCTCGGTCGTGGGCCTTCGGTTTTGTGTGGCTTGCAAGGCAGGCCGTCACGGCTGGCTGGTGTGCTGCATCTGTGGCAGCGTGGATGGCTCCGGCGGGGGGCTTGCCTGCGGCGGAAGGCACCGTCCACACGAACGTCGCGTCCGGCTCGGGGGGAGCCGGCGGGGCGCAATCATTCAGTAGATATCTATGGCGAGTTCTTCACAAATAAGAAACTACATGCTCAGGCGCGTGGCCTGTTGGCTGCTTGCGTTGGCCGGGTGGTTCGCCGTCGGGGCGCCTGTGGTCCATTGGGTGACCTGGAACTCCGCCGAACAGGAAATTGCGATTCTGGAGACGGCCGGCGAGCGCGACGAAAGAATATCGCCCGTGGTGCTCTACAGCACCATTCGCCGGTGGGAGGCGCAAGCCGCCCAGCTGGAAATTTGGCTGACGGCCGCCGGGGTCGTGACCCTGTGCTTCATCGCCAACGCGATCGAATGGGCCTGGGCGCGGCGTACCCAGCGCAGCCCATAACGGGCGTGACCCGTGGCCAGGGCCGGGCGACAGCGCTGACTCAATCGCCCAGCAACTCCCCCACCGCCTTCAAATCCTCCACCCGGTCACAAATGGCCTTCACCGCCATCATCACCGGGATGCCCAGCAGCAGGCCCCACAGGCCCCACAGCCAGCCCCAGGCGAGCACGCTCACGAACACGGCGACGGGACTCATGCTGCTGGTGCGGCTTGTGAGCCAGGGGGTCAGCAGGTTGCCGATGAGGGTGTGGATGACCAGCGACGCACCGCCGATGGCCAGGGCCATGTCGATGGTGCCGAACTGCAGGAAGGCGACCAGCGCCGATGAACCCGTGACCAAGGCCGAGCCGATGTACGGCGCCAGGTTGAGCACCCCGGCCACCACGCCCCACACGGCAGCGTTCTGCAGGCCCAGCGCCCAGTACGCCAGGCCCGTGGCCACGCCCACGAGCACGCTGGTGAACACCTGCACCAGCAGGTAGCGCTGGATCTGGTTGGTGATGTCTTCCAGCACGTGGATGGTCACCTTGCGCCGCTCCAGGCTGGTGCCCGCGATGCGCAGCAGCTTGTTGCGAAACAAGTTGCCGGAGGCCAGCGCGAAGAAGGTGAGGAAGATCACCACCGTCAGTTGCCCGAGCGCCGACATCAGACCCATGGTGCCGCTCCACAGGTAGTCGCGCACGTTGAAGGGCGGGCGCTCCACGATCACGCGCTGCACGCCGCGCCGGGCGGGGGCGGCGGCCGTGTTCTCGTTGGCGGCCTGTTCGATCTGGGCTGCGGCCTGTTGCACGGTGTCCAGCGGGCTGGCGGAGGTGGCGCGCGAACGGATGTTGTCGCGCACCTTCTTGGCGGCTACCGGCAGGGAGTCGACCAGCTGTGCAGCGCCGTCGCTCAGCGACCAGGCGGCGGTGGCCAGGCTGCCGACGATGGCGATCAGCAGCACGCCCGCGCCCAGCCAGCGCGGAACGCGGGCGCGGTGCAGCATCTCCACGGCAGGCCGCAGCGCCGTGGTGAGCAGCAGGCTCAGCATGATGGGGATGAACACCGCGCTGGCCCAGTGCAGCAGGGCCACGCTGGCAAACAGGGCCAGCAGGGCGAGCGACAGGTTGCGCACGTCCACGGGCATGTGGAGCATGAGCGGGCCGTTCAAGGCAGAGGGGGAAGCTGAAGACAGCGCGGCTTCTGACAGGGAGGTGGCCGCAGTGCCGGACTCTGCGGCTGCGGCTGCAGCTGCGGCTTGAGGGGTGGGGGTGGGGCTGATGAGGCTGTCTGCGGTCGTGGCGGATGCGGGGGCTTGCGCCGGGGGGGCTGCTGCGTGCGGCGTTTTCTGCGTTTCGCTGCCTGCCGGTTCGACGGGAATGGCGTCCGCAGGGGTTGCGGGGGCAGGGGGCAGGGGGTCGGCAGTGAGCGCAGTCATGCGCAGATTGTGCTGCAGCCACCGGGCTCCCTGTGTAGGCGGCCACGCCAGCGCTGGGATGGTGCGCAGGGAAGAGCGGCGCAAAACCCGCGCTTATTGCCCGATGGCCGCACCCCGCTCATCGCTAGGATGGCGCGATGCCATTGCATTGCCTGCATTTCCACCACCACACGGCGACAAAGGGGTCGTGCGCATGAAAAACCAACGACATCCAGCGGTAGGGGGCGTGCTCTGGCGCGCCGCGGCGGCCTCGATCGTCCTGCTGTTGGCGGGCTGCTCGTCCCTGGATGTGCCCCGTGCCGACAACTACCCCGCCACCGACCAGAAGAAGGCCCGCGCCGTGCACCACTGGGACGTGCTGGCCGACGATGTGGCCAGCCGGGTCGCGGGCAAGATCAGCGCCTGGCCGCCGGGCGAGTACCCCATCTACGTGGCGCCGTCTGCGGGCGACACCAGCTTCAACAACGGGTTTCGCAAGCTCCTCATCACGCGCCTGCTGGACCGGGGCGTGACGCTGTCCACCCAGCCGACGGCCGTGACGCTGACGTTCGAGACGCAGCTGGTGCAGCACGAGGCGCGGGTCGTCAGCATGGGCCCGATGCCCTGGACCCGCCTTGCGCTGGGCGTGGGTGTGGCGCGGGACTGGCACCTGTACCACCAGAGCGCGGGCTCGATGCTCGGCGGGATCGTGGCCCTGGGCGCGATCACCGACCTGACGCAGTACGCCATCAGCGGCGCCGCCGCGGGCGGGCCCACGCGCACCGAAGTGCTGATCACCACCTCGCTGGAGAGCGCCGACCGCTATCTGGCGCGCACGGCCGACGTGTACTACATCGAACAAGATGACTCGGGCCTGTACAAGGCCAAGGCGCCGGAGCCGCCACCGCCGATGCCGCCGCCCCCCACGCCCATGAAGACCTGGCGGGTGGTGGCGCCATGAGGCCCCGTCTGCTTGGCGCCCCAACCCGCGCCGTGCACGCGCTGGCCGCAGCCTGCCTGGCCCTGGGCCTGCAGGGCTGTGCCTCGAACCCCATGCACAGCTACTACTATGGCGACCGCGCCGGTGGCGTTTCGCGCAGCGACCTGATCGAGACCAACGAACGCGCCGCCGACGCGCTGCTGCAGTACGCACCGCTGGATGCGAGCCAGCCCGTGCTCGTGGCCACGCTGGTGAATGTGGACCGCCTGACCGAATCGTCCCGCCTGGGCCGCATCTTCTCCGAGCAGATCGCCGGCCGCCTGGTGCATCGCGGGCTGCGGGTGACCGAGGTGAAGCTGCGCGACAACCTGCTGCTGCAGCGCGACCAGGGCGAGTTGCTGCTGTCGCGCGAGGTGCGCGAGGTGAGCCAGGCGCAGGACGCGCAGGCCGTGGTGGTGGGCACATACGCGGTGTCGACGACGGTGGTCTACATCAGCCTGAAGCTGGTGAACCCCGTGGGCAACACAGTGGTGGCGGCGTACAACTATGCGGTGCCGATGGACGAGAACGTGCGGGCGTTGCTGGCTGGAAGGTAGTGAAGCCCCCCTGAGCCGCTTCGCGCCTTCCCCCGAGGGGGACGCCCCCAGCGCGGCGGGGCGGCCCTTGCGCGGGGGCACTGGCTTGGTCCATGCGAGTTCATAGACCAGTGGACTGTTGTCTCCTCCAGAAACACCAAAGCCCCGCCGGTAGTCCGTGCGGGGCTTTTTGCTGGAAAGGTCAATGCAGCATCAGCGCGCCGGCGGTCTTGCTCTTGCCTGCGCGTGCGGGTGGGTTGCACAGGCCGCAGGTGAAGTGGCGGTTTTCGTACAGCTCGGTCACGAACTGGCCGCTGCACTGCGAGCACTTGGTGCGGGTGAGCATGCCGGCGTCCACGAATTTCACCAGGCGCCAGGCGCGGGTGAAGGACAGCAGGGGTTCGATCTCGGCGGTGGCGACCTGTTCGTTGTACAGGCGGTAGGCCTTGGTCAGCAGTTCCACAGAATCCAGGTCCACGCCCTTGGACAGGTATTCGTAGATATTCAAGAACAGCGAGCTGTGGATGTTTTCCTGCCAGGTCAGGAACCAGTCGGTCGAGAAGGGCAACTGTCCCTTGGACGGCGACTTGCCCGCGATCTCCTTGTACAGGCGGATCAGCCGCTCGTACGACAGCGTGGTTTCCGACTCCAGCACCTGCATGCGGGCGCCCATCTGGATCAGCATGGCGGCGCGTTCGATCTGCTTGGATTCGTTCAGAACGCTCTTGGCTGGGGCTTTGACGGCGGCGGCAGGGGTGGTGGACGACATGGCGGGCTTTCGGCGGGGTGGGCGGTGGGGGCGGGGCGGGTGAAGCGCTGCTGTGTCAGAGCACTTCAGACACGCGGCTGGCCATCAGGATGTTGGCGTGCAGCGTGTTGGTGGCTTCGTTGCCCACCTTCTTGGCCGAGTGGTTGGTCAGCAAGCTCCACACCAGGTTGTCGTCCACGCGGAAGCTGCACAGCAGCGTGTTGCGGGAGGCCAGCTTCATCACTTGCGCTGCGGACAGCGAAGCGAGAATATCGGCAGACTCCTCGTTCATGCCCAAGCGGAACACGGCTTCCGCCTTGTCCTGGCGAATCAGGGTCTGGGCCAGCATCAGGTAAGTGAGGTTGGCTTCGCGGATTTCAGCGAGGAGTTGTTCGTTGGTCATGGCGGCTTCCTTTGTTCCATTGCCCGGATCCTGCGTTGTCTGCTGGTTGCAGGGTTTGCGTGATCCGTTGAAATGGATTGTGAAACCGCCCCAATCAGAAATTAAGTCGGGGTTTGGATGTGCCGCGTGTCTGGTTGTGCGGTGGGCCGTGTAGGAATTTGCCTTACAAGAACCTCAGGCGCTGTCCCGCATTTCCATTGGTGCAGGGGTGCTGTGCCTTTGCGCACACCCTGCCCGGTTCTGCTCATGGTTTTGATAGCGCCTGCAAAACCATCTTTTTTGCGGTTTTACATGTCGCGTCGGCACGTTGTGGCGCGGATCAGCCTTTTTCGACGGGGCGGGCGGGGTCTGAGCACCACTCGCTCCAGCTGCCGGCAAACAGTGCGGTAGGGCCCAGGCCGGCGACTTCCATGGCCAGCAGGTTGGGCACGGCGCTCACGCCGCTGCCGCACTGGTGCACCACGGTGGCGGGGTCACGGCCTGCGAGCAGGGTGTCGAACTCCGCGCGCAGCGTGGCGGCGGGCTTGAAGCGGCCGTCCGCGCCGATGTTCTCGGCGAACGGGCGGTTCAGCGCGCCGGGGATGTGGCCCGCCACCGGGTCCAGCGGCTCCACCTCACCGCGAAAGCGGGCGCCGGCACGGGCGTCGATCACGTTCTGCGCAGGGCTGCCCAGGCCGGCCAGCACCTCGTCGGCCGTGGCCAGGCGGCGCAGGGGCTCGCCCAGCTCGAAGTTGGACTGGAAGTGCGCGGGCTCTTCGCCGCTGGTCACCGCGCCACCGGCCGCCTGCCAGGCCTGGAGGCCGCCGTCGAGCACGGCCACCGCATCGTGGCCCGCCCACTTGAGCATCCACCACAGGCGACCGCAGTAGTTGGCGCCCTGGCGGTCGTACACCACGGCCTGCATGGGGTTGGCAAAGCCCACGCTCGAGAGCCACATCGAAAATCGTTCGCGGCTGGGCAGCGGGTGGCGGCCGCCGGACGCGGGCTTGTCAGCCTCTTGCGCGGTCAGGGTGCCGCCCGCACCGGGCGCGCCGTGCTTGGCGCTCAGGTGGTGGTCCAGGTCGGCGTAGACGGCGCCTGGGATGTGGGCCTGGTCGTACTGCTGTGCACCGGCCGAGGGCTGCATCAGCTCGAAGCTGCAGTCGAACACCATCAGCGGCGCGCCGCCGTCGATCAGGGCCTGCAGTTCAGAAGCGGAAATGAGGGTGGTGTAGGAGGTGGTCATCGGAGTGGGATGTCAAAACAACGGGCTCCATTGTGTCCAGTTGCGCGCGGTCCCGCGCATCCACTTCGTATCAATGTTCTTCGGCGGGCGCGCCGGGTGCGGCGCGGGCGCGCAGGATGGTGGCGGCGATGCCGCTGCCCACGATGAGCGCCATGCCCGCCCAGGCGATGGGCGGCAGCTGGTCGCCGAACAGGGCCACGCTGTAGATCGCCGCGAACACGATGCCCGAGTACTGCAGGTTGGCCACGACCAGCGTGCCGCGCTGGGTCTTGGCGCTGGCATACGCCTTGGTCATGCACAGCTGGCCGCCCGCCGCCAGGATGCCGATGGGCAGCAGCCACAGGGCCTGCCAGCCCGGCCACACCGACGTGCCGGTGAACAGCATCGCTGCGCCGCCCGCCACCGCCGAGCCCAGCGCAAAGTAGAACACCGTGCGCGACTCCGGTTCGCCCAGGCGCGACAGCGCCACGACCTGCATGTAGGCAAACGCGGCCGACAGGCCCGACATCAGGCCGATCATGCCGGCGAAGGCCTGGTGCGCATCCAGGCTGGGGCGCAGCATCATCACGACGCCCACGAAGCCGGTGAGCACGGTGGCGATCAGCGTGCCCTGCAGCGCGGGACGCGGGGTGGTGGCCGACGGGCGCCAGGCCAGCAGCGTGCCGCCGATGAGGAAGGCCGCGATCCACACGCTGCTCATGTAGTTGAGCGTCATGGCCGTGGCCAGGGGGAGGTGGGCGATGGCGTAGAACCAGGCCCCGAGGGACACCACACCCACCGAGCTGCGCCAGGCGTGCATGCCCGGGTACTGCGTGGCCAGGCTCACCTTTTGCGAGCGCGCCAGCAGCCACAGGATGGCCATGCCGATGATGCCGCGGTAGCACACCAGCTCGGCCGAGTTGAAGAAGCTGGAGGCGAGCTTCACGCACACGCCCATGCTGGCAAACAGGAACGCGGCCAACACCATCCAGAGGGCTTGCATGGGGAATGAGTCTCGAAAGTAAAAATAGCTGCCGCGCTGGATTACCAAGCGCTGGCAGCTATTGTAATGAGAGCGGTTTCAGCAATTGCCGCTACTCGACAGCATTTACCTCGCTGTTCGAGTGTTCGGGTATTCGGTCACGGCGGCAAGGGGAATGCGTCCACGTCGTGCGAAACCGTCGCGGCCTGATCCAGCGTCCCCGCGCAAGGGCCGCCCCGCCGCGCTGGGGGCGTCCCCCCACCGTGGGGGAAGGCGCGAAGCGACTCAGAGTGGGCTTCCCATGGCTTGGCGGTACCACTCGTGGAAGTGCTGCATGCCGTCTTCCATCGGGCTTTGGTAGGGGCCGACCTCGTTGTCGCCGCGCGCCAGCAGCGCCTTGCGGCCGGCGTCCATGCGTTCGCCGATCTCGTCGTCCTCGACGCAGGTCTCCATGTAGGCAGCCTTCTGCGCCTCGACGAATTCGCGCTCGAACGCAGCGATCTCTTCGGGGTAGTAGAACTCCACCATGTTCATGGTCTTGGTCGGGCTGATGGGGTGCAGCGTGGACACGGTCAGCACGTGCGGGTACCACTCCACCATGATGTGCGGGTACAGCGTGAGCCAGATCGCGCCGTGCTTGGGCGGCTTGCCCTCGCGGAAGGCGAGCAGTGCCTCGTGCCAGCGCTCGTACACGGGGCTGCCGGCCTTGCCCAGGCGGTTGGCCACGCCCACGGTCTGCACCGAGTAGTTCTTGCCGAATTCCCAGCGCAGGTCGTCGCACGTCACGAAGCTGCCCAGGCCCGGGTGGAACGGGCCGACGTGGTAGTCCTCCAGGTAGACCTCGATGAAGGTCTTCCAGTTGTAGTTGCACTCGTGCAGTTCCACATGGTCGAGCACGTAGCCGTCGAAGCTGAGGTCGGCGCGCGGGCCCATCTGGGCCAGGTCGGCAGCCACGTCGTAGCCGTTGTCTTCGAAGAGGAGCCCGTTCCACTCCCGCAGCTTGTAGTTGTTCAGGTCCAGGCAGGGATCGTGCGAGAAGTGGGGCGCGCCCAGCAGTTCGCCCTTCGGGCTGTACGTCCAGCGGTGCAGGGGGCACACGATGTTGCCGCCCGCATGGCCCTTGCCCTGGCCTTGCAGCGAGCCCTTGCCCTTGAGCATGACGGCCTGGCGGTGGCGGCAGACGTTGGAGACCAGCTCGATGCCGCCCTGGGCGTTGCGCACCAGCGCGCGGCCTTCGCCCTCCTGGGGCAGGGCGTAGTAGTCGCCGGCATTCGGCACGCTCAGTTGGTGCCCCACATAGCGGGGCCCGCGCTGGAAGATAGTGGCTAGCTCGCGCTGGAACAGCGCCTCGTCAAAGTAGCTTGAAACTGGTAGTTGGCTTGCGGCCTGCTGCAGTTGAAGACTTAAATCAGACATGGGTGACCTGACCTAAAGACTCCCCACAGGGAAGTGCGGGAGGTGCGCCGAAGCGCATCCAGAAAAAAGAAACCGGCTAGGGAAGCTGAGCCGGTGTGCGGGAATGGGATTATAGGCGGTGGGGTTATTCCCGCATCCCAGCTACGTGTATTGAAAAGCTTCGTTCTAGATGCAGATCAAAATCAAACCGCCCGCAGTGTCCGGGCCCATGGGCGGGTTGGCTGGCCAGCTGGCGCGGTCCGCGGCGCCGCCATTCCCGTGGCCGAGGTCCCCTGCGCCGCAGTGGTGCGCCTAAAATGACCGGTTTTTTCACCCGCGCTCTGCGCCCCCTCCATGCCCAAGGCCCCCGCCACCCCCGCGCCTCCTTCCGAACCCGCCAGCTACGAAGCGGCGCTGGAAGAACTGGAGCAGCTTGTGGCCCGCATCGAGTCGGGCCAGCTGCCGCTGGACCAGATGCTGGCCGGCTACCAGCGCGGCGCCACGCTGCTGGCCTTTTGCCGGCAGCGGCTCGAAGCCGTGCAGGACCAGATCAAGGTGCTGGACGACGGCCAGCTGCAACCATGGAGCCAGGAATGAGTGCAGTGCCCGCGCCAACATCCGCAGCAACGAATCCCGTGCCTTTTGAATTTGAAGCCGGCCCCTGGAGCCACCACCACCTCGCCCGCGTGGAACAGGCCCTGTCCCTCTGGGTGGGCGACGGTGCGCCGGCCGGCCTGGGCGATGCGATGCGCTACGCGGTGCTCGATGGCGGCAAGCGGCTGCGGCCCCTGTTGGTACTGGCCGCGTACGAGGCCGTGTGCAGCGGCCAACCCGCAGCGGCAGCGGCTGCACCGGCCACTGCGGCCGACGACGCCGCCTTGCGGGCCGCGTGCGCGGTCGAGCTGATCCACGCGTACTCGCTGGTGCACGACGACATGCCCTGCATGGACAACGACGTGCTGCGCCGGGGCAAGCCCACGGTGCACGTGCAGTTCGGCGAGGCGCAGGCCCTGCTGGCGGGCGACGCGCTGCAGGCGTTTGCGTTCGAGCTGCTCACGCCCGACGGCAGTGCCATTCCCCCTGCCACACAGGCCACGCTGTGCCGCCTGCTGGCGCGCGCGGCGGGCTCGGCCGGCATGGCGGGCGGGCAGGCGATCGACCTGGCCAGCGTGGGCCTGGCATTGACCGAAGACCAGTTGCGCCAGATGCACCGCCTCAAGACCGGCGCGCTGCTGCAGGGCAGCGTGCTCATGGGCGCCGTGTGCGGCCACGCCGCGCAGCCGGCGTACCAGGCGCTGTCCGACTACGGCGCCGCCATGGGCCTGGCCTTCCAGGTGGTGGACGACATCCTGGACGTGGTGGCCGATTCGGCCACGCTCGGCAAGACGGCCGGCAAGGATGCCGCGGCCGACAAGCCCACCTATGTGTCGCTGCTGGGCCTTGCGCGTGCGCAGGCCTATGCGCAAGAGCTGCTGCGGGAGTCGCAGGCGGCGCTTGAGCGCAGCGGCCTGCCCGACACCCGTGCCCTGGGGGCGCTGGCCGACATGGTCGTGCGCCGCTCCCACTGACTCCCGTTCTTGCACCGCTGGCGCAGATCACGATGAAAACCAGCCCCTGCCGCTTGTCCAGCAAGCGCTGGCAGCTATCAAAAGAATAGTAATGTCAACCACGTCCTTTCCCCTGCTGCAGACCATCAACGACCCGGCAGACCTGCGCCAGCTCTCCCGCGCAGACCTCAAGGCGCTGGCCACCGAACTGCGCGAGTTCGTGCTGCAAAGCGTCTCGCAGACCGGTGGGCACCTGAGCTCCAACCTGGGCACGGTCGAGTTGACGGTGGCCCTGCACCACGTCTTCAACACCCCCGAAGACCGGCTGGTGTGGGACGTGGGCCACCAGACCTATCCGCACAAGATCCTGACCGGCCGGCGCGACCGCATGCAGACGCTGCGGCAGATGGGCGGCATATCGGGCTTTCCGCAGCGGGCCGAGAGCCCGTACGACACCTTCGGCACCGCGCATTCCAGCACCAGCATCTCGGCCGCGCTGGGCATGGCCCTGGCGGCCAAGCTCAAGGGCGAAAACCGCCACGCGGTGGCCATCATCGGCGACGGCGCCATGACGGCCGGCATGGCCTTCGAGGCGCTGAACAACGCCGGCGTGGCCGATGCCAACCTGCTCGTGGTGCTCAACGACAACGACATGTCAATCAGCCCGCCGGTGGGTGCGCTCAACCGGTACCTGGCGCAGCTCATGAGCGGCCAGTTCTACGCGGCCGCCAAGAACGTGGGCAAGACCGTGCTCAAGCCCGTGCCGCCGCTGCTGGAGCTGGCCAAGCGCTTCGAGCAGCAGGCCAAGGGCATGGTGGTGCCCGCCACGCTGTTCGAAAAATTCGGCTTCAACTACATCGGCCCCATCGACGGGCACGACCTCGACTCGCTCATCCCCACGCTTGAGAACATCAAGAGCCTCAAGGGCCCGCAGTTCCTGCATGTGGTGACCAAAAAGGGCCAGGGCTACAAGCTGGCCGAGGCCGACCCCGTGGCCTACCACGGCCCGGGCAAGTTCGACCCCAGCGTGGGCCTGACCAAGCCTGCCACACCGCCCAAGCCCACGTTCACGCAGGTGTTCGGCCAGTGGCTGTGCGACATGGCCGCGCACGACACGCGCCTGGTGGGCATCACGCCCGCCATGCGCGAAGGCTCGGGCATGGTCGAGTTCGAAAAGCGCTTCCCCGACCGCTACTACGACGTTGGCATTGCCGAGCAGCACGCGGTGACCTTTGCGGGCGGCATGGCCTGCGAGGGCGTCAAGCCCGTGGTGGCGATCTACTCCACATTCTTGCAGCGCGGCTACGACCAGCTGATCCACGACGTGGCGCTGCAGAACCTGCCGGTGGTCTTTGCGCTCGACCGCGCGGGCCTGGTGGGGGCCGACGGCGCCACGCACGCGGGGGCGTACGACATCCCCTTCGTGCGCTGCATTCCCAACATGAGCATGGCGTGCCCGGCCGACGAGCGCGAATGCCGCCAGTTGCTGTCCACCGCGTTCGCGCAGAACCACCCCGTGGCCGTGCGCTACCCGCGCGGCAGCGGCGCTGGCGTGGCACCCCTGCCGGGGCTGGAAGGCCTGCCGTTCGGCAAGGGCGAGATCCGCCGCGAGCGCCAGGGCACTGC
Source organism: Acidovorax sp. NPDC077693 (assembly GCF_044542805.1). Lineage (NCBI taxonomy): Bacteria > Pseudomonadati > Pseudomonadota > Betaproteobacteria > Burkholderiales > Comamonadaceae > Acidovorax > Acidovorax sp. NPDC077693. The sequence goes on from NZ_JBITVD010000005.1 coordinate 249,467, forward strand.
TGCGCCCGGCAGCACCCCGCGCATCGCCATCCTCGCCTTCGGCACGCTGCTGTACCCGGCCCTGCAGGCCGGTGAGGCGCTCGATGCCACCGTGGCCAACATGCGCTGGGCCAAGCCCATCGACGAGGCCCTGCTGCGCGACGTGGCCGAGCGCCACGATGTGCTGGTGACGCTGGAAGAGGGCGCCATCCAGGGCGGCGCAGGCAGCGCCGTGACCGAGGCGCTCAACGCCATGGGCATCGTGCGCCCCGTGCTGCAATTGGGCCTGCCCGATGTCTTCATCGAGCATGGCGACCCGGCCAAGCTGCTTTCACTGCAGGGCCTGGATGCCGCGGGCATCGAGCGGGCGATCCGCCAACGCTTTCTGGCGTCCTGATCGGCACACCGCCAGGGGGCGGTGGTGCGGCAATGGCTACTGGCATGGGCGGCCCGCACAGGCCGTGCACTGATGGCCGGCCGCGTTCGGAGCGTCGCCGCGTGCGGCGCCATCGCTTCGGCGTCACCTTGCACTGCGATCGGCCAGAGCGGGGCAGTTGCCGCTGCGGCCCTGGACGGCTTCGGCCGGGCGCAGAGATACCTCGCCCGGCGCCCGGGAAAACCTAGAGGGCAGTCCGCACCCCTGCCTTCTACAATTGCGTCAAAAAGCAACGGGCCACCAGCCCGTGCGGGCGCTGCAAGGGTGCCCTGGCTGCTCCCTTCCGGCACTACCACCCCTCTGGAGACTTTTTGTATGGATCGCCGTTCGCTCATCAAGCACTCCGGTCTGGCGGGTGTACTGGCCACAGGCGTTGCGCCGGCCGTGCATGCCCAGCCCACGCTGCGGTGGCGCATAGCATCCAGTTTCCCGCGCTCCTCGGACAACATCTTCGGCGGCGCCGAGGTGTTCGCGAAGGCCGTGCGCACCCTGTCCAACGGCAAGTTCGAGATCTCGGTCCACCCCGGCGGAGAACTCATGCCCCCGTTCGACGTGGTGGATGGCGTGCAGAGCGGCGCGGTGGAGATGTGCCACGCCGTGCCGTATTACTTCTACGCCAAGAACCCGGCGTTCGCGCTGGGTTGTGCGGTGCCTTTCGGCTTCAATGCCCGCCAGATGAGTGCGTGGATGCTGCATGGCAACGGGCGCAAGCTCATGAACGAGTTCTACGCCGGCTACAACATCGTGAGTTTTGCCTGCGGCAACACAGGCACGCAGATGGGCGGCTGGTTCCTGCGCGAGATCAAGACGCCTGCGGACTTCAAAGGCCTGAAGATCCGGGTGGGTGGCGGCTTGGTGGCCGAGGTCATGCAGAGGCTGGGCGCCATTCCGCAGAGCCTGCCGGGCGGCGAGATCTACCAGGCGCTGCAAAAGGGCGTGATCGATGCGGCCGAGTGGATCGGCCCTTACGATGACCAGAAGCTGGGCTTCAACAAGGTGGCGCCTTACTACTATTACCCCGGCTGGTGGGAGGGCGGCCCCGAGGTCGACCTCTATGTGAACAAGAAGGCCTACGAGTCGCTCACGCCAGACTACCGCTTCATCATCGAGGCTGCGGCATCGATAGCGCACACGGACATGCTCGCCCGGTACGACGCGCTCAATCCCAACGCGCTCAAGCAACTGGTGGCCGCCAAGACCAAGGTGCTCCCGTTCTCGCAGACCGTGATGGACGCTGCGTTCAAGGCATCGATGGAAGTCTTTGCGCAGAACGACTCCAAGAGCCCGGAGTGGAAGAAGATCTACGGCGACATGCGCAACTTCCAGCGCGACCAGATCCTGTGGTTCCGGTTTGCGGAAGCGCGGTATGACACGTTCATGTCGGCGCAGAAGATTTAGCTCCCCCTGAGTCGCCTGCGGCGCCTTCCCCCTGAGGGGGACGCACCCAGCGGCCTGGCAAAGCCAGTTCCGCGGGTGCACTCGCATGGGGCGCGCCAGTTTCTGCGGCTGGTGATGGCGCTTGCGCGCTGTGACTCCGCAGAGCCATCGTTGGCGCTCTGAATCGCGATGCTTGCAGAACCCTGAAGCCCGTATGCGCGCGCCGGGCTTTCACGGGAAAACCCCCAAATCCGCGGGGGGGCATGTTCCTACAATCAATCGGGCTAGAAGGTCCTTGGCTGCGGGCGACCCGCTTGCGTGCCAGGGTGTGCAATCACAAGTATTTCGGAGAGAACTCATGGATCGTCGTTCAATCATCAAGCAGGCAGGTATTGCCGGTGTGCTGGCCGCCGGAGTGGCACCAGCAGTGCACGCGCAAGCCGCAGTGCGCTGGCGCCTGGCATCGAGCTTCCCCAAGCCCCTGGACACCATCTACGGTGGCGCTGAAGTGTTCGCCAACGCCGTCAAGGCGATGTCCGGCGGCAAGTTCGAGATCTCGGTCCACGCGGGTGGCGAGCTGATGCCTCCCTTCGGCGTGGTCGACGGCGTGCAGCAGGGCTCCGTCGAAATGGCGCACACCGTGCCTTACTACTTCTACGGCAAGAACCCCGCGTTCGCCATCGGTTCGGCCATTCCTTTCGGTATGAACGCCCGCCAGATGAACGCCTGGATGCTGCACGGCAATGGCCGCAAGCTGATGGACGAGTTCTACGGCGGCTACGGCATGCTCAGCTTTGCGGGCGGCAACACCGGCACGCAGATGGGCGGCTGGTTCCGCAAGGAAATCAAGACCGCAGCCGACCTGAAGGGCCTGAAGATGCGCCTGGGCGGCGGCCTGGTGGGCGACGTGATGACCAAGATGGGCGTGGTGCCCCAGAGCATCCCTGGCGGCGAAATCTATCAAGCGCTGGAAAAGGGCACGATCGACGCGGCCGAGTGGGTGGGCCCGTACGACGACCAGAAGCTGGGCTTCAACAAGGTCGCTCCGAACTACTACTACCCCGGCTGGTGGGAAGGCGGTCCTGAAGTGGACTTCTTCGTCAACAAGAAGGCCTTCGATGCCCTGTCGTCCGAAAACAAGGCCATCATCGCCGCCGCTTCGGCGCAGGCTTCGGTGGACATGCTGGCCAAGTACGACGCCCGCAACCCCGTCGCCTTGAAGCAACTGATCGGCGCCAAGACCAAGCTGCTGCCTTTCAGCAAGGAAATCCTGGACGCATCGTTCAAGGCCTCGCTGGCCGTGTACGAAGAAAACAGCGCCAAGAGCCCCGAGTGGAAGAAGATCTACACCGACTTCGCCGCATTCCAGAAGGACCAGGTGGCATGGTTCCGCGTGGCCGAAGGCCGGTTCGACAGCTACATGCAGACCATCAAGCTCTGATCTGGCGCTGCGCCAGGCATTGCAACAAAAAACCGCGCTTCGGCGCGGTTTTTTTATGGGCGGCGTGAAGAAGCTTCCCCATTCCGCACTCAGTCACGCGCTCGCCGGTAGTGCAGGGCGACGGCGCCGTTGCGCATAGGCGCCGCAGCAATCAACGCCAGCCGTCGCGTGCCAGGCAGCCCGCTGGCGTACAGCGTCGGTCCGTGGCCCGCGATGCGGGGATGCACCAGAAATCGGTACTCGTCGATCAGGTCCAGCGCATCCAGCGCCGCCGCGAGCTGGCCGCTGCCGAGCAGCACGCCAGCAGCTGTCGCGTCCTTCAGCGCCTGCACCTCCTCTGGCAAGTCAGCACCGCCAGCGATGTGGTGGCTTTGGGTCCACGGGAAATCTTTGCGTGTGGACGAGACCACGTACTTCGGCTTGGCCTCCAGCTTCACCGCCCACTCGCGCACGGCCGGCGGCGCCTGCACATCGCCACGCGCGACGCCCGGCCAGTAGCCCTCCATCATCTCGTAGGTGACGCGGCCCCAGAGCATTGCGCCGTGCTCGTCCATGAGCTGGGTGAAGAAGGCGTGTGTCTCGTCGTCGGCAATGCCCTCTTGGTGGTCGGCACAGCCGTCCAGGGTGAGGTTGAGGCTGAAGGTGAGAAGTCCCATGGGATGGCTCCGCGTTGGGTGATCAGGTGTTCAGAGCCGCTGTCTAGCAATTGCGGCCACTGCTGCGCTCTTGTGTCTTTTCCCTCGTTGCTGCACACACCACTTGTGGGTGCTGACCCATCGCTGGTGCCGAGCCGCAGGTTCGGCTGCACTCATTCCTTGAGGCTCACCCCCAGGTTGTCCAGTTTTTTCGCATACGAGTCTCTGCGTTTTACCGCCTTTGCAGCGGTTTCGACCGCAGCTTGGATGGCCCTGGGGCCCTTGTTCTCCGCAGCTTTGATCAATCCGAGCTTGTGAGCGGCATCTGCCTGAGCCCGTCTGAACGTGGCAATGAGTTCGGAATGTGCAACGGATGAATTCACAGTTACTCCCACATCAATCGGCGCAGTTGGCCTCAAAGCTTGACGCTGGTGCGCAGCAAGGCTGTCCTCAACTCGCGAGTCGCAGACTTCGACACATCCACCTGTTGAACGGCCAGGTCGAACGGTGAGCCTGGCTTGATATTCGAAGGCAGTATCTTTTTTGCTGGAAGCTTGGAGGGGTAGGTGCCCTGGCCCGGACACATGCGAACGGAAAACCCGAATTCTTCGAGTACACCCTTGGCATACAGCTCCGCCAATTGTTGGAACGTCACGAAAGTTGAACGTTTGACGTCCTTGTGTCCAGGCTCCTGGATGTCACGAACGATCTCGAATTTACCCAGCGAATCTCGCTGCGTATCGGTGAACGGGTGCAGCAAGAACGTCTGACGAACGCCATCCTTCTTGGACACCAGCGTGTGCTCCACAGCTATATCTGTTAACAGCATTTATTTCCTTGCAAAGCGCCATCAGTCGCCATGGTTGCCTTGGTTGCCAAAGTCGCAGACCCTGTTGAATCAGATCAGCTTGGAGCAGTCTTCGACGCCCAGTCTTTGGCGGACCGCATGGGGCCGATGCGGGAAGTCTACCCACTCACTGTGGCGTTGAGTCAAGACGCAACGGTCCACCATACACCGGCATGCCGCGATCACCCGGCAAGAAAAAACCGCGCCTCAGCGCGGTTGTGGTTTTTCTGAGCCCGGGGCAATGTCCAGTGCTGTTGCGGTCAAAACTGCCGAAACGCCTTCAGCTCCGCCCCGATCCGCTCGAACTCCGCCATGAGCTGCGGTGTCGCGCCGTAGAACACCGTGAACTTGCCCGCCAGCGTCCGCACATATAGCCGCGGCGCAATCAACCAGCTCAAGCCCGGCACGCGGATCAGGCGCACGTAGGCCAGGTCGTCAAAAGCCATGGACTTGTCCCACACCCAGCGCTGGTGCAGGCCGCTGGGGGTGATACGGGTGCGGCTGACCATGATGCTCCACCAGGTCCAGGCCATCAGCAACAGGCCGGCGATGAACCACCCCGTGCCGTTGCTCACGCCGCTGCCCAGGGCGCCGCGCGACCACAGCTGGTAGAACCACAGGGTGCAGCCGCCCACGATCAGCGTGGCAAACGCCCGGAAGGTGGGCGAGAACGCCGCGCCGTTCACTTCACCGTCTTTCGGGGCAAAGCGGAAGGGCTCCATCAGGGGCTGCGGCGTGATGTTCATCAGCATGCGCAGGCCACCTTGGTTCGTGCGATCACGGATGCCATCACTTGGCAGGCTCGGCCGGCGCTGCCGCGGGGTCTGCCGGCGTGGCAGGCTCGGCGGGTGGGGTGGCGGAGTCGCCAAAGGGGTTCTCGCCGCCCGACGATGACTCTTCGCTGCGCATGTCGTCCACCGGCACTTCGATCTGCACCTTGTCGGTGTCGATCACCTCGGCCTTGGGCAGGAACATCGTCACGGTCTGGGGCACGAAGATCACGATGGCCACCAGCAGCAGCTGCATGATCACCCAGGGGATCGCGCCCATGTAGATGTCGCTGGACAGCACGGGCTTGGGAATGCGGCCTTCCTTGAACAGCGTGTTGGCAATGCCGCGCAGGTAGAACAGCGCAAAGCCGAAGGGCGGGTGCATGAAGCTCGTTTGCATGTTCACGCACAGCAGCACGCCGAACCAGATCAGGTCGATGCCGAGCTTGTCGGCCACCGGGCCCAGCATGGGCAGGATGATGAAGGCGATCTCGAAGAAGTCGAGGAAGAACGCCAGGAAGAAGATGAACAGGTTGACGGCGATCAGGAAGCCGACCTGGCCGCCGGGCAGGCCCGAGAGCATGTGCTCGACCCACTTGGCACCGTCCACGCCCTGGAACACCATCGAAAACACCCGGGCACCGATCAGGATGAAGACGACCATGGCCGTGAGCCGCATCGTGCCTTGCATGGCCTCCCACATCAGCGACAAGGTGAGGCGCCTGTGGATGGCCGCCAGCAGCATGGCGCCGACCACGCCCATGGCACCGGCTTCGGTGGGGGTGGCGATGGCGGTGTCGATACCGGGCAGGCCGCCCATGGAGCCCAGCACCGCAAAGATCAGCAGCGCCGACGGGATGATGCCGCGCAGGCACTTGAGCCAGAGCTTGGCGCCCGACATGGTGCGCGCTTCCTTCGGAATGCCCGGCAGGTAGTGCGGCTTGAACACGCCCAGGAAGAAGGTGTAGCCCGCGAAGATCAGCACCTGCAGGATGGAGGGGCCCCAGGCGCCGCGGTACATGTCGCCCACCGAGCGGCCGAGCTGGTCGGCCATGACGATCAGCACGAGCGACGGCGGCACCAGCTGCGTGATGGTGCCCGAGGCGGCCAGCACGCCGGTGGCGTAGCGCATGTTGTAGCCGTAGCGGATCATCACGGGCAGCGAGATCAGCGCCATGGCGATCACCTGGCCGGCCACGGTGCCGGTGATGGCGCCGAGGATGAAGCCCACGATGATGACCGAGTAGCCCAGGCCGCCGCGCACGGTGCCGAAGAGCTGGCCCATCGAGTCGAGCATGTCTTCCGCCAGGCCGCACTTCTCCAGGATCGCGCCCATGAAGGTGAAGAACGGGATCGCCAGCAGCAGCTCGTTGGAGAGGATGCCGAAGATGTTGATGGGCAGGTTGGCCATGAACACGGGCGGGAACCACCCCATCTCGATGGCGAAGAAGCCCGACGCCAGCCCCAGGGCGGCAAGTGAGAAGGCGACGGGGAAGCCGATCAGCATCACCACCACCAGCCCCGCGAACATGATCGGGGCGAAGTTTTCCATGTGCATTTTGTTGTTCCTGAAATTCCGGGAGTGAGAGCGCGGCAGGCCGTCCTAGCAGGCGGGGCCGGGGTGCCGCGGGGTCTTCTTCATGGCGCGTCCTGGAGGGGGCGGCCCAAGGAGCGGGCTGCTTACTGCACCGGCTTTTCGTAGTGGGTGTTCATCTGGTAGATGCCGCGCAGGTAGGCCACGCGCTTGATGATCTCGGCCAGGCCCTGCAGGACCATCAGGGTGAAGCCGACGGGCATCAGGATGATGGCGGGCCAGCGGATCAGGCCGCCGGAGTTGCCCGACATCTCGCCCGACAGGAAGGCGCGCTCGAACAGGGGCCAGCTCAGGTACGCGATGAGCGCCATGGCGGGCAGCAGGAACAGCGCCAGGCCCATGATGTCCACATACACCTGCTTGTTGCCGCGCAGCTTGCCGTAGATGATGTCCACGCGCACATGCTCGTTGAGCATCAGCACGAAGGGCGCGCCCAGCATGACGGTGGCGGCAAACAGGTACCACTGGATCTCGAGCCAGGCGTTGGAGCTCATGTCGATGCCGTAGCGCACGAAGGCGTTGCCGGCAGAGATGAGGGCGGCGGCGAGGACGGTCCAGGTGGCGATCTTGCTGAGCTTGCTGGAAATCCAGTCCATGCCCAAGGCCAATTTGAGAAGTGTTGACACGTTGTGTCTCCTGAGTATGAAAATGGGGCGGGCCCAATGCGCTGCCGGGCCCGAGGGTGTCTGAAAGTAACGCGCATCCTACTCCCCAAGCGCTGAAGAAAGCCTGACGCGCCGACATGGGGTTTTCCTCAGGGTCGGGCCCCTTCATCGGCGCTTTCCGAGGCTTCGCGCGCCGGTATCCCCACACCATTTTCCCTCTTGGCACCACCCCCGCAGCATGCGCTTGTGCGGCATGCGCTGCCTGTATGCGTTCTCAGGCCGCCTGGGCGCGGGAGGCGCGCTTGGGCTTGGCAAAGCGCCACCAGGGCAGCACCCGGCTCATCGCCAGCACCTCGCCGCAGCGCAGCGGCGTGTAGCCCGGCAGCCCGGCCATCTGCTGCAGCCAGTCGGGCGTCTGCAGCAGGGTGCGCAAGGCCAGGGTGGCGGGCTGGTCCAGGCTCGCCTTCAGGCAGGCCAGGTGGTAGCGCTCGCGTACCAGCGGCACAAAGCCCAGGCCGCGCGCCCGCGCCGCCAGCTCGATGCCCACGCCCACATCGGCCGCGCCGGCGGCCACGGCCTGCGCCACCGCGGTGTGCGATGGCTCGTCGGACGCATAGCCGGTCAGCGCGCCCGGTGCCAGCCCGTCCTGCGCCAGCAGCTCGTCGATGAGCACGCGCGTGCCGGAGCCCAGCGGCCGGTTCACGAACCGTGCCCCGGTGCGGGCCACGTCGGCCAGGGTGTTCAACTGCAGCGGGTTGCCCGGCGCGACGATGAGGCCCTGCGTGCGCTGGGCAAAGCCGATGACCTTGTGCAGGCCCGGCTGCAGCAGGGGCTGGTAGGTGCGCGCGGTCAGCGAATCGGCCTGGGCGTTCTCCACCGTGTGGAAACCCGCCAGCGTGCAGCGCCCTTCATTGAGCGCGCGGATCGCATCCACGCTGCCCGTGAAGCGGATGTCCAGGTGCAGCCCGCCGGTGCGCCCCGGTGTGGCCGCATGCGCCCGCAGTGCGGCCAGCGCATCGTCGTGGCTGGCGTACAGCGTGAGCACGTGGGCCTGCGGGTCGAAGGCCACGGCGAACGCGCGCTCCAGGTCCGCATGCAGTGCCGCGATCTGCGGCGCCAGGCGGGCCTGGGCCTGCCGCTCGGCCCACAGCAGCTTGGTGCCGAACTCGCTGAGCTGGGCGGACTGCCCCTTGCCCCAGATGATGAGCTCGCCGCCCAACTGCTCTTCCCAGCGCTTGAGCGCACCCCAGACATGGCGGTAGGACAGGTCGAGCGCACGCGCCGCGCCCGAGATGGAGCCATGCTCGGCCACGGCCTGCAGCAGTTCCGGCAAGGGGTTGCGAATGAGTGCAGTGCCCGCGTCGCGGCTCAGCGTGTAGTGGAGTTGGACCCTATGCACAGGATTTCATATGGCTGGATATTGGCAGGGTGCCTACGATAGCCCAATTCAATATATGTCCACGCTGACCGAAAGCGCGAGCACAGCGCTGCAACTCACCCTCTCCTTCGACCCGGTCCTGTGGGCCATCGTGGGCCGCTCCCTGTCGGTCAGCGCCACAGCCTGCCTGCTGGCCTGCGGCCTGGGGCTGGTGCTGGGCGCATGGCTCGGCGTGGCGCGGTTTGCGGGGCGCGGCGCGGTCCTGGCCGTGCTCAACACCTTGCTGGCCGTGCCGTCCGTGGTGGTGGGGCTGGTGGTGTATCTGCTGCTGTCGCGCAGCGGGCCGCTCGGGTCCCTGGGCTGGCTGTTCAGCTTCAAGGCCATGGTGCTGGCCCAGGCCATCCTGGTGCTGCCGGTGGTCACCGCGCTCACGCGGCAGGCGGTGGAAGACGCCGAGCGCGCGCACGGCGAGCAGCTGCGGTCCCTGGGCGCGGGCACCTTGCTGCGCAGCCTGCTGCTGGCGTGGGACGAGCGCTACGCGCTGCTCACCGTGCTGATCGCATCGTTCGGGCGCGCCATCTCCGAGGTGGGCGCCGTGATGATCGTGGGCGGCAACATCGACGGCTTCACGCGCGTCATGACCACCGCCATCGCGCTCGAGACCAGCAAGGGCGACCTGCCGCTGGCGCTGGCGCTGGGCATGCTCCTGCTGGCCGTGGTGCTGGCGCTCAACGTGGTCATCGCCCTGGTACGCCGATGGCGCGAGCGGGTGGACGGTGCGGCCTCCGGCATGCCGGTGGGGGTGGCCGCATGAGCGCAGTGCACACCACCCAAGGCGTGGAGATGGCCGGCGCGCCAGGCCAGCCAGCCGCCAACGACGGCGCCCCGTGGGTGGACCTGCGCCACGTCTCGGTGCGCTATGGCGCCGTGGTGGCGCTGGCGAATGTCAGCCTGTGCATCGTGCCCGGCGAGCGCGTGGCCCTGGTGGGCGCCAACGGCAGCGGCAAGAGCACGCTGCTGCGCGTGCTGCACGGCCTGGCCGATGCCAACGGCGGCGGAGGCCTGCACTGCAACCGCACGCTGCGCCAGGCCATGCTGTTCCAGCGGCCGCACATGCTGCGCACCAGCGCCCTGAACAACGTGGCGCTGGCCCTGTGGCTGCGCGGCACGCGCTGGCGCGATGCCCGGCTGGCCGCGCTCACGGCGCTGCAGCGCGTGGGGTTGCAGGGCATCGCCGCGCAGAACGCGCGCACCCTGTCGGGCGGGCAGCAGCAGCGGCTGGCGCTGGCGCGCGCCTGGGCACTGCGGCCCGACGTGCTGCTGCTGGACGAGCCCACCGCCAGCCTGGACCCGCACGCCAAGCGCGAGGTCGAGTCCCTGATGGCCGACTTCGCCGCCAGCCACGGCGCTGGCGGTCCCGCCCACCCGGTGACCATGGTGTTCAGCAGCCACAACCTGGGCCAGGTCAAGCGCCTGGCCAGCCGCGTGATCTACATGGAACACGGCCGCCTGGTGGCCGACCTGCCGGTGCACGACTTCTTCAACGGCCCCCTGCCCGAGGCCGCCCGTCTGTTTGTCAAAGGAGAACTGGTATGAAAAAAACCGCCCCCCACGCTCGCCACCCCGTGCCGTCGCTGTCGCCCGAGGACTCCGCTTTCTCGTCCCGGGGCGGCCCGGTGATGAAGAATTTCAAGCTTTTTGGCCCTGTACCGCGCATTCAGCAAGCGCTGGCAGCTATTATTTTTGTAGCATCTGACGCAGCGTCCGCGCAGAGCATCACGATGGCGTCCACCACGTCCACCGAGCAGTCGGGGCTGTTCGGCTACTTGCTGCCCGAGTTCAAGAAGACCAGCGGCATCGACCTGAAGGTGGTGGCCCTGGGCACGGGCCAGGCGCTGGACATGGCGCGCCGGGGCGACGCCGACGTGCTCTTCGTGCACGACCAGGCAGCCGAGGAGAAATTCGTGGCCGATGGCTGGGGCGTCAAGCGCTACCCCGTCATGTACAACGACTTCATCCTCGTCGGCCCCAAGGACGACCCGGCAGGCACGCGCGGCAAGGACATCGTGCAGGCGCTGCAAAAGCTCGCGGCGGGCAACGGCAACTTCGTCTCGCGCGGCGACAAGAGCGGCACCCACGCTGCCGAGCTGCGCTACTGGAAGCTCGCGGGTGCCGATGCCGCCAAGGGCAGCGGCTACAAGGAATGCGGCTGCGGCATGGGCCCCGCGCTCAACATCGCGGCGTCGAGCAACGCCTACGTGCTGGCCGACCGCGGCACCTGGCTCAACTTCAAGAACCGCGCCGACCTGGCCATCCTGGTCGAGGGCGACACCAAGCTCTTCAACCAGTACGGCGTGATGGTGGTCAACCCTGCCAAGCACCCGCACGTCAAGGCGCAGGACGCGCAGAAATTCGTCGACTGGGTCGTGTCGCCCGCGGGCCAGCAGGTCATCGCCAGCTACAAGATCGGCGGCGAGCAGCTGTTCTTCCCGAACGCGAGCAAGTGAACCCCCCTGAGGCGCTGCGCGCCATCCCGCCAGGGGGACGCCACCCGTGGCCCGGTGAAGCCGGCTCCACGGTGGCGCTGGCCTGCGGCGCGCCGGTCGGCTAACCCCCCGGGTGAAGGCATCGTCCGGTGGGGACTCAGCCCCACAGGCCGGGCTTGTTCACCATCAGGTAGAACACCACCACCATTGCGATGAAGGCGGGGTACCCCAGCGCTTCCCACCATCGGGCGCAGCGCCAGTACTGCGGGGGCAGGGCGCTGCCTGTGCGCGCAGCCTCTGCCGCCATGTCGCGCATGCGCAGCTGCAGCCACACCACCGGCAGCCAGCAGGCGCCCGCCAGCGCATACAGCCCCAGCGACAGCGCCAGCCACGGCGTTGTCAAAGGCAGGCCCAGCATGTACGCCATGCCCAGCCCCGTGGCAGGTTGGACGAACACGGTGGGGGTGGTGAACCACCAGTCCGCCCGCACCACCAGCCGCGTGACCACGGCCTGCGCCTGCACGTTGCCGCTGCGGTTGGTGAAGAACATGTAGAACGCCGAGCCCAGGCCCGTGCCCACCAGCAGCATGCTGGAGACGATGTGGATCCACTTGAGGGTGAGGTACAGGCTCATGGTCGGCTTGTTGGCGCAGCGCGCGGCGTGGCCTGCAGCAGCACCCACAGGATGGCGGCGATGGGCAGGTTCTTGGTCAAGGGGCCCAGCGGGTGCAGCCACAGGTCGGGCTGGATCACCGTGGCCAGCACCGTCATGGTGGCCATCAGCGCCAGCGCGGCGGCATACGCGGCGCGGCCAGGTCGCCATGCCATCCACCCACCCAGCACGGCATCGGCAGCCGCGCCGCCCAGGATGAGTGCAGCGGTCCAGCCAGGCGTTTGCAGCGCGGCCGGCAGGCCGGCCAGCAGGGCGCGGCTTTGGCCGTGCAGCTCCCACACGCTGACGATAGCCGTGATGAGCCACACGGCCACGAGGCTGTAGCGCAGCAGGCGCTCGGTGGCTCTGGGCAGGGCGCTCACGCGGGTTCTTCCACCACGTCGGTCACCATGCCCCAGCGGTCGAATTCAGGCGCGAAGGATTCGAGTGCGAGCAGGCCCGTGCTGGTGTGCGCACCCAGCGGCAAGGGGTTGCCGGCCGCCAGGCGCCGCGCGAGCAGGATGGCGGCCATGCACGGGATCTCCGGGCCGTGGTCGTGGTCGGCCGCGATGTGCCAGGCGCGGCGGCGCGTGTGGCCGTGGGCATCCGTGCCGGCCACGCGCACCACCATGCCGCCCAGCGGCGTGCCCAGCACGTCCAGCACGCCGCCCGCGCGGTGCAGCAGCCCGGCCAGGCGCTCGGGGTGCGGCAGCAGGCCCCAGTGGCGCAGCGCGGCGATGGCGGCGAAGCTGCGCTGCGCCAGGCCCACCTCCAGCGCGGCTCGGAACACCACGCGGTCGCGCACCTGGTAGCGCTGGGGAAACAGCTCCAGGTCCGGGATGTCGCACACCGCGGCCAGGCGGGGGCGCAGCCGCAGGAAGTGCACCGGCACCGGCTCGGACCAGCCTCGCCGGGGCCGCCACTGGCCACCTTCCCACACCGGAATGGGCACGCCGCAGTAGCTCAGCACCGCCGCCAGCGTGGCCTGCCCGCGCGGTGCGCGCTGGGCGGGGGCGATGCAGATGTCGATGCTGTCGATGTGCTGCCAGCCGGCGCACAGGTGGTCGATGACGGCGGACGACAGCGCGGGCACGGTGCTCGCGCCCGTGACGGCGGTGCGCTGCGCCGCAGCGAAGGTGCCGTGCACCGCCGCCGGGAAGTCGCACACGAAGCGGCGACCGTCGGCCAGGTCGATGTAGTGCGCCCCGGCCTCGGCCGCTGCCTGCGCCACGGCGTAGGCCTGCGCCTGGAACGGGCCGGCCGTGTGGATGACCAGGCCCACGCCCCAGGCGCGCAGCTGGTCGGCCAGGCCCGGGGCCTGGTGGTCCAGCGCCACGCCGCGTGCGCCGTGGTGCAGCGTGGCTGCCAGCGCTTGCGCGCGGGCTGCATCGCGGCCGGCCACCAGCAGGATCATGTGGTGGTGCTGGGACGGGTCGCCCGCCAGGGCGCGGCAGATGCGCGCGCCGAAGTTGCCATAGCCGCCCAGGACCAGTGTGGTGAGAGTTGTCACGAATGAGAGGGATGAACGGAGTGCAGAAAGTCGGGCCCGGAGGCGCGCGACGCGGACAGCACCGGCGCCGCCGCAGCGCTGCCAGCGGCCGCCCGGGTGGTGTGGGAGAGCAGGGCCTGCAGGGCCTTGCGGCGCGGCTGCATCTCGTGGGCGTACCAGGCCGGCACGCTGGCCGATGCCATGGGCTTGCTGTACAGGTAGCCCTGGATGGCGTGCAGGCCCGCGGCCGCCACGGCTTGCAGTTCGTCCGCGGTCTCCACGCCCTCCACCACCACCGACAGGCCGAACTCGCGGGTCAGCGCGCCGATGTGCCGCAGCAGCGACTGCCTGCGCGCATCGCTGGCCAGTTGCTGCACGAACAACCGGTCGCACTTGACGCCCGCGATCGGCAGGTCCGCCAGCATGCCCAGCGACGAGTAGCCGGTGCCGAAGTCGTCCATCACCACCGCGATGCCCAGCGTGCCCAGCGCCTGCAGCGCGTCCACCATGGGTGCGCCCAGCGCGATCACGGCGTGCTCGGTCATCTCCAGCCGCAGCGCGTGGTGCGGCAGGGCGCGCTGCGCGAGTTCTGCGCGCAGCCAATCTGAGAAGCCGGTCGCCAGCAGCGTGCTGGGTGCCACGTTCACGCTGATGGTGATCTGAAGCAGCCCTTGTTCGCGCCAGGCGGCCAGGCAGTCCAGCGCGTTGCCCAGGATCATGCGGTCCACATCGGCAGTGCGGCCCTGCAGCTCGCAGGCCAGCAGAAAGATCTCGGGGTTGAGCGGGCCCAGGGCCGGGTCTTTCACGCGCAGCAGCGCCTCGAACTGCACGCCGGGCTGGCGCAGGTCCACGATGGGCTGAAAGTGCAGCGCCAGCCGGTCGGGCTGCAGCAGGTCGTGCAGCCGGTCGGCGATGAGCGACAGCTGCATGTCGCGCTCGGGGTTGTGCGCCATGTTGGACGCCCGCATCATCGACAGCCCGCGGCGCAGCAACTGCTGGCGGCCCGCGTCGAAGTGCATGTTGCGCAGCTGCTCTACTGCCAGGGCGGTGCCGAACACCAGCACGCAGACCAGCAGCGCGCTGTTGTGCGCCGTGTCGCCAGCCGGGACGCTGAGCAGGCCGAACGTGTTGACCAGCAGCCAGTGCAGCAGCAGGATGGCCGCGCCGCACACGGCCTTTTCTTCCCACGACCGGCGCAGCAGATGGGGTGTGAGGACGCTCATCTTCACCGCCCGGTGGCGGATGGATGTCCAGGTGGCCAGGCACAGCGCAATGGCAGCCGCCAGCACGATCGCCGTCCAGTTCACCGTGGCGAAGCTGCGCACCAAGTCCTGCGTGATGGTGAAGTGCGCCAGCAGCATGCCCGCCGCCAGGCAGGCCCCCGCCATCGCGATGTGCAGTTTGCGGGCGCTGGTGCTCAGCGTCGGTATGGTCAGGCGCGTGCTCACCGCCATGATGATGAGCCCGCTGAGTGCGGGCACCAGGTCGAGTGCCACCGCGTGGTGCGCCAGCTCTTCATACAGAAAGAGGCCCACCACGTCCAGCGCCCACACGATGCAGCCGATGCCCAGCGATGCGTGCGATGCACTCACGCGCCGGCTGGGCGGGTCGGCCGAGAACGCCGTGTGCTCCACCAGGCGCTGGCACACGTGCACCACCAAAGACGCAGTCACCCAGAACAGCAGGCCCTGCAGCGGCGCAGGAAAACCCACCCCGAACGCCTGCGCGGCGTCATGCCAGATTGAAACCATGTTGCCCCACCCCCGTTGTAGGCGGTCATCATACGACCCGTGGACGGGCCCACTGTTGCGCTCAGTTGACGATGGCCACGCCCTTGATCTGCGCGTACACCGGCCTGCCCGGGACCAGGCCGAGCACGCTGGCCGAGCGCTGGGTCACCCGCGCCAGCAGCCGCGTGGGCCCGGCGTCCAGCGCCACCATCAGCTGGCCCGGGCTGTCGTGCGCCACGTGGGCCACCGTGGCAGGCAGGATGTTGAGGATGCTCGTGCCTGCAGGCGGAGTGAGCGCAATGCTCACGTCCCGCGCCTGGATGCGCAGGCGGATCGGCGCGCCCACCGCATGCGCACCGGGGCTCACCAGCAGCAGCTGTCCGCCCGCGAAAGCCACCGTGGTCACCAGGTCGTGGTCGTCGTGCTGCATGACCTGGCCTTCGATCACCGTGGCGGCGGCGTCGCCATGGGCCAGGGGCAGGTCGAGCCGCACGAGCAGTTCGGCGGTGGGGCCGTGGGCGCGCACGCGGCCATCGTCCAGCAGCACCATGTGGGCGGCCAGGCGCGCCACTTCATCGATGGCGTGGCTCACGTACAGCACCGGGATGTCGAGTGTGCGGTGCAGTGTGTCGAGGTAGGGCAGGACCTCGGCCTTGCGCTGCGCATCCAGCGCGGCCAGGGGCTCGTCCATGAGCAGCAGGCGCGGGCTGGTGGCCAGGGCCCGCGCAATGGCCACGCGCTGGCGCTCGCCGCCCGACAGGGCCTGGGGCTTGCGGTCCATCAGGTGGTGTATGCCCAGCAGGTCCACCGCTTGCTCCAGCGCCACCCGGCGCCGCGCGGGCGGCGTGCGCTTTTGGCCGTAGCCGATGTTGCCCTGCACCGTGAGGTGGTCGAACAGGCTCGCTTCCTGGAACACATAGCCCAGAGCGCGCTCGTGCGTGGCCCGCCAGATGTGCTGTGCGTCGTCCTGCCAGGTCTCGCCGTTGACCTGCACGTGCCCCGGCCGCGCACGCTCCAGGCCCGCAATGGCGCGCAGGCAGGTGGTCTTGCCGCAGCCCGAGGGGCCGAACAGCGCGGTCACCCCGCGCCCGGGCAGGCGCAGGTCCACATCCAGCGTGAAACCGGGGCGTGCCAGGTGCAGGCGGGCAGCGATCTGCTGAGAACTCGGTGGGTTGGCGCTCATCACGACACCATCGACGCCCGGCGCCGCGTGAGGTTCAGGCCCAGCAGCACCAGGAAGGAAAACACGACCATGCCCCCGGCCAGCCAGTGCGCCTGCGTGTACTCCAGCGCTTCCACATGGTCATAGATCTGCACCGACACCACGCGCGTCACGCCGGGGATGTTGCCGCCCAGCATCAGCACCACGCCGAACTCGCCCACCGTGTGCGCAAAGCTCAGGATCGCCGCGGTGATGAAGCCTGGGCGGGCCAGCGGCAGCGCCACCGTGAAGAACCTGTCCAGCGGCCCGGCGCCCAGCGTGGCAGCGGCTTCGAGCGGCCGCCGGCCGATGCTCTCGAACGCATGCTGCAGCGGCTGCACCGCGAACGGCAGCGAATAGATGAGCGAGCCCGCCACCAGCCCCCAGAAGGTGAAGGGCAGGGTGCCCAGCCCCAGGCTCTGCGTGAACTGCCCGATGGGCCCATGCGGCCCCATCGTGACCAGCAGGTAAAAGCCGATCACCGTGGGCGGCAGCACCAGCGGCAGCGCCACCACGGCGGACACCGGACCGCGCCAGCGCGACGGCGTGTGCGCCAGCCACCAGGCCAGCGGCGTGCACAGCACCAGCAGCAGCGCCATGGTGGTGCCGGCCAGGCGCAGCGTCAGGCCGATGGCCGCCAGATCGGCGCTGGAAAAGGGCATGGAGCGTCGGAAAGTGTCTTGGAAGTGGAGAAGCGGTGCCAGGCGATTTGCGCACGCGCCCTTCAGAAACTATAGCCGTAGGACTTGATGATGGCGCGGGCCTTGTCGCCGCGCAGGTACTGGAGCAGCGCCGTGGCCGCCGCGCTGTCCTTGCCCGGCGTGAGCAGCGCCGCATCCTGGCGGATGGGCTCGTGCAGATCCGCCGGCACCTGCCAGGCCGAGCCGCTGGTGATCTTGCCGTCTGCCATCACCTGCGACAGCGCCACAAAGCCCAGTTGCGCATTGCCCGTGGCGACGAACTGGTGCGTCTGCGCGATGTTCTCGCCCTGCACGAAGCGCGGCTGCAGCTGCGCGGTCACGCCCAGCTTGTCCATGGTCTGCATGGCGGCCAGGCCGTAGGGCGCCAGCTTGGGGTTGGCGATGGCCAGGTGCTTGAAGTCGCCGGTCTTGAGCACGGCGCCCTGCGCATCCACATAGCCGGGCTGCGCGCTCCACAGCACCAGCGTGCCGATGGCATAGGTGAAGCGTGCGTTGGCCACGGCCTTGCCTTCCTTCTCCAGCCGGGCGGGCGTGGTGTCGTCGGCGGACAGCAGGATCTGGAACGGCGCGCCGTTGGTGATCTGTGCGTAGAACTTGCCGGTGGCGCCGAACGACAGCTCGGCCTTGTGGCCGGTGTCGGCCTCGAAGGCGGTGGCGATCTTCTGCATGGGCGCCGTGAAGTTGGCGGCCACGGCGACCGACACGGTGTCGGCATGGGCCGACGGCAGCAGGGTGGCGAACAGTCCCGTGGACAGGCTGGTGGACCAGCCGATGGCGGTGAGGATGCGGGGCAGGGAGGCAAGGCGATGCAGCATGGCGGCGCGGCGCGGGTGGCGCTATTCATAAATGGAATAGCGCGAGTATATGCAGATCGCTCTGGTGTGCTGGTGGGGCCAGGGGGCCCGGCTGCGCCGGGTCAGGCCAATGGAGGCAGCCGCATCGGCCAGGCCGCAGTCGGCTGCGCTGTAAGCTTTGGCGGATGCAAGAGCAAGAATTTCAGGTGCTGTGCAAAGGCAGGGCGCTGCATGGAACAGCTTTTCACGGCATTTCGCCACAACCCCCGCGCACGCTGGCCCTGCACGGTGGCGGGCGCTCGTCGCGCCAGGGCTACCGGCCTCTGTTGACCTACCTGGCGGGCCAGGATCAATCTGCGGCGGCGTTCGATTTTGCGGGCCAGGGCGACAGCCCAGGGCCGATGTCCGACTCCAGCCTGGACGACCGTGTGGCGCAGGCGCTGGCGGTGGTGGAGAGGCTCGGCCTGCAGCCGCCGGTGTCACTCATCGCCAGCAGCATGGGCGGCCACATCGCGTGCAGCCTCATCCCGCGCCTGATGCCTGCGGCCATCGTGCTGTTCTGCCCGGCCGCGTACGAGGCCGCGGCGCAGCCGGTGGCTTTCGGGCCGGCATTCCAGCAGGTCATTCGCACCACCACGGCCTTTGCGGCATCGCCCGCGTTCAGCGCGCTGGAGCAATTCGAAGGCCGGCTGTTGCTGGTGCTGGGCGAGCACGACGCAGTGATCCCCCGGGAGGTCGAGCACGGGTACATCACCCGGGCCACGCGGGCGCGCAGCGTGGAGGTGATCCGCCTGGCAGGGTCGGGCCACGCGCTGCATGCCTGGCTGCAGGACCACCCCGCGGACCGTGGGCACGTGTTTGCCCGCGTCCTGGCCACGCTGCGCGGCTAGGTGTGGTGCGACACTTGTGCTTGGCCGCCCGCGCCGCCTGGCCATCATCCTGAATCTTCCATGTCCTCATCGCTGTCCATCTCGTCCGCACTGACCCACGCCCTCACCGACAAGCGCATCGACATCCTGCGGCAGATCGGTGACACCGGCTCCATCTCGCAGGCGGCGCGGGTGGTGGGCGTGAGCTACAAGGCCGCGTGGCAGGCGGTGGACACGCTCACCAACCTGGCCGGTGCGGCGCTGGTCGCACGGGCCGTGGGCGGCGCGGGTGGCGGGGGCGCGCGGCTGACCGAGGCGGGGCAGCAGTTGCTGGCGGCTGCGGATGCGATGGCCCAGGCGCGGGGCGCCGTGCTCTCGCGCTGGCAGGCCACGCCGCATGCGGGCCCCGCGCTGGCGAGGCTGGCGGTGCGCACCAGCATGCGCAACCAGTGGCCCTGCGTGGTGCAGCGGCTGGAGGTGCTGGGGCAGATCGTGCGCGTGCACCTTGTGTTCGAGGCCGAGCTGGGCGATCTCGCGGGTGCGACGGTGCTCGCATCGCGCATCACCCGCGAGAGTGCGGAACTGCTGGGCCTGCAACCGGGGCTGGTGGTGCAGGCGCTGTGCAAAGCCACTGCGGTGCGGGTGGAGCGCAGGGCGGTTTCGCGCACCGATGCGGGCGCGCAGAGCGCCGCCACGGGCAGCTTTCGCCTGCCGGCCAAAGCCGTGCGCGTGGTGCGCGGCGAGTCAGGCGACGAAGTGTCGGCCCAGCTCGCTGCCGGCGTGCAGATGGTGGGCTTTGCCGCGGCGGGCAGCGGGCTGCGCGCAGGTAGCCAGGTGGAGCTGATCGTGGACGACAACGCGGTGGTGCTGGCGCTGGCGGAAGTCTGAAGGGACCGCAGTCGGCTGTCTGCGCCGTGCGGCGCAATCTATGCAGATGCTATTGATTTGATAGCTGATAGCGCTTGTCTACCCAGCGGCAGACCACGTTTTTATTCAAGAAATTGGAGTCTTTGTGGGCCTGGGCCCGGCGCGCATGTCCACCATGCGTGCCCGCCGTCTGCGCTCAATGCCCCTTGGGCACGCCCAGCTTGCGGTACACCGTGGCGCGGCTGATGCCCAGGGCGCGTGCGGCCTCGGCGACATTGCCGCGGGCGTCCTGCACGGCCCGGCGGATGAGGGCGGTTTCGGCCTCGCGCAGCGGGGCGGGTGATGTGGCGATGGGGACCATCGGCGCCATGGTCGCAGGGCCCGCAGTCCAGGCGCTGCCGGGCGCAGCCTGGTGCGGGGCCTGGGCCAGGCCCGACAGCCGCAGCCCCGACCACAGCGGCAGGTCCAGCGGCGCGGGCGTGCCGCGCGAGCGGGCGGCATCGAAGAGCTGGGGCCAGGGCAGCGCCATCAGGTCGCTGCAGTGCCGCAGGCTGCCGGGCGGGCACAGCGGCAGGGGCAGCAGTTGCCGGGCCATGCTGTTGCAGCCCAGCACGTAGCCGTCGCCGTCCAGCACCAGCAGCCCGTCGGCTTCGCTGCCCAGCGTGCTGCCGGGCCAGTTCACGCGCAGCAGCAGGGCGTGGGGCAGTTGCAGCAGCAGCGCGTCTTCCATGGCGCGGGCGGACCGGGCCACCAGGTGGCGCAGTTCGGGGCGTTCGGGCACATCCACGCCGGTCAGGTCCAGCATGCCGATGCACTGCCCGTCGGGGCCGAAGAGCGGCGCGCCCGCGCAGCTGTAGCTGCCGTTGTCGTCGAAGAAATGCTCGCCCCGGTGCAGCCACACCGGCTGCAGCTCGGACAGCGCCGCGCCGATGGCGGTGGTGCCCACTGCGGCTTCCGACAGGTCGATGCCCACGCGGCCGATGGCGCTGGCGCGCGGGTCGTGGCGGTCGCACGGGCCCTGCACGTCCACCACGATGCCGTGGGCATTGGTCAGGATGGCGAAGTACCGCATGCCGGCAATCGCGCGGGTGAGCTGGTCCAGCACCGGGCGCGCCGCGCGCAGCAGGGCGTGGCTTTGCTCGCGGCTGCGGCGCTGGGCGGGCGCGCTCACCATGTCGAAGGCCACGCGCTGCGCGGGCTGCAGGCCCCTGTCCAGGCAGCGCTGCCACGACCGCGTGATCCACGGCTCCACCGCCGTGCGGGTGGCCAGCGCACCGTCGTCCAGCAGTGCGCGGCGTGCCTGTGCGATCAGGGCGTGGCGGTCCTCGGCGGGTGATGGCGGTGCGGTGGCGAGCATCGGTATCCCGGATGGATGGCGGGTGGCGGCGCCGCAGCAGGGGCGGTCGCAGCGGCGTGCCCCGCATGATGCGCCGGTGTGCGGCGCAACATGTTTCATTTTGAGAATTTCCGGCGCGCGCTGCCGGAAATTCAGGGTTCTCCCTAGGGATGGGGCCGGGGGGCGGGCAGAAGATGCAGCGGCTTAGGACAGGTTCACAGCCAAACTCTTCGAGGAGACAGCCAGATGCAAGTCCAGTTCACGGTCAACGGGCGCGCGGCCCGTGTTGACGTTCCACCCAACACCCTGCTGGTCCATGCGCTGCGAGAGCACCTGATGCTCACCGGCACCCACGTGGGCTGCGACACCAGCCAGTGCGGCGCGTGCACGGTGCACGTCAACGGCCGCGCGGTCAAATCCTGCGCCATGTTGGCCGTGCAGGCCCAGGGCGCCGATGTGCAGACCATCGAGGGCCTGGCCGCGCCGGACGGCACCATGCACCCCATGCAGGCGGCCTTCAAGGAATGCCACGGCCTGCAGTGCGGCTTCTGCACCCCGGGCATGGTGATGAGCGCGGTGGACCTGTGCAACAGCCACCCGCACGCGAGCGAAGGCGAGATCCGCGAGCTGCTCGAAGGCAACATCTGCCGCTGCACGGGTTACCAGAACATCGTGCGCGCAGTGCAGGTCGGCCAAAAAGCCATGGCCTCGGCATAACGGAAAACAAGGAGACAGACCATGGGTGCATCCGACTTCTCCAAGCTGCCGCACATCGGCGAGTCGCTCCGGCGCAAGGAGGACTACCGCTTCCTCACCGGCGCGGGCCAGTACACCGACGACGTGGTGCTGGCTGCGCAAAGCCACGCCGTGTTCGTGCGGTCGCCGCATGCGCATGCACGCATCAACAGCATCCACACCGACGCCGCCAAGGCCGCGCCGGGCGTGCTGGGCATCTTTGTGGGCACCGATGTGGCGGCCGACAACATCAACGGCCTGCCCTGCGGCTGGCTCATCACCAGCACTGATGGGCAACCGATGAAGGAGCCACCGCACCCCATCCTGGCGCAGGGCAAGGTGCGCTACGTGGGCGACCACGTGGCCATGGTGGTGGCCCTCACGCAGCAGCAGGCGCGCGACGCGGCTGAGTTGGTGGAGGTGGACTACGACGTACTGCCCGCGGTGGTCAGCGTGGCCGATGCAGCGGCAGGCACGGTGGCCGGCGCAGGCCTGCACGACGCGGCGCCGGACAACCACTGCTACAAGTGGGCCATCGGCGACAAGGGCGCGGTGGATGCGGCCTTTGCCAACGCGGCGCACGTGACGCAGCTCGATCTGGTCAACAACCGGCTGATCCCCAACGCCATGGAGCCGCGCACGGCCATCGGCAGCTACAGCCGCGCCAACGACGAGTACACGCTGTACGTGAGCAACCAGAACCCGCACGTCGAACGGCTGCTCATGACGGCCTTCGTGATGGGCCTGCCCGAGCACAAGGTGCGCGTGATCGCGCCCGACGTGGGTGGCGGCTTCGGCTCCAAGATATTTTTGTATGCCGAGGACGTCTGCCTGACCTGGGCGGCCAAGAAGCTCAACCGCAACATCAAGTGGGTGGCCGACCGCAGCGAGTCCTTCTTGTCCGACGCGCATGGCCGCGACCACGTGAGCCATGCCGAGATGGCGATGGACAAGGACGGCAAGTTTCTGGCCATGCGCGTGCACACCGACGCCAACATGGGTGCGTACCTCAGCACCTTTGCCAGTGCGGTGCCCACCATCCTGTACGCCACGCTGCTGGCGGGCCAGTACACCACGCCACAGATCTATGTGGAGGTGGACGCCTGGTTCACCAACACCGCGCCGGTCGATGCCTACCGCGGCGCGGGCCGGCCCGAGGCCACCTACCTGCTGGAGCGCCTGGTCAGCCGCTGCGGCTGGGAGATGAACCTGCCTCAGGACGAGATCCGCAAGCGCAACTTCATCACCAGCTGGCCCTACCAGACGCCCGTGGCGCTGCAGTACGACGTGGGCGACTACCACGCGTGCATGACGCAGGCGCAAGAGCTGGCCGACGTGGCGGGCTTTGCGGCGCGCAGGGCCGCCAGCGAGGCCCAGGGCCTCAAGCGCGGCATCGGCTACAGCAGCTACATCGAGGCCTGCGGCATCGCGCCGTCCAACATCGCAGGCGCCCTGGGTGCGCGCGCGGGCCTGTTCGAATGCGGCGAGGTGCGCGTGCACCCCACCGGCAGCGTGACGGTGTTCACCGGCTCGCACAGCCATGGCCAGGGGCACGAGACCACCTTTGCGCAGGTGGTGGCCGCGCGCCTCGGCATTCCGGTGGAGAACGTGGACATCGTGCACGGCGACACGGGCCGTGTGCCGTTCGGCATGGGCACCTACGGCTCGCGCTCCATCAGCGTGGGCGGCGCGGCCATCATGAAGGCGCTGGACAAGATCGAGGCCAAGGCCAAGAAGATCGCGGCGCATTTGATGGAGGCGAGTGACGCCGACATCGACTTCAGCGGCGGCGAGTTCACCGTGCGCGGCACGGACAAGAAGATCCCGTTCGGCCAGGTGGCGCTCACGGCCTACGTGCCGCACAACTACCCGCTCGACAAGCTCGAACCCGGGCTCAACGAAACAGCCTTCTACGACCCGACCAACTTCACCTTCCCCGCTGGCACCTACATCTGCGAGGTCGAGGTAGACCCCGCCACCGGCAGCACGCGGGTGGACAGGTTCACCGCCGTGGACGACTTCGGCACCATCATCAACCCGATGATCGTGGAAGGCCAGGTGCACGGCGGCCTGGTGCAGGGCATCGGCCAGGCGCTGATGGAAAACTGCGTGTACGACCGCGAGACGGGCCAGTTGCTGACGGGCAGCTTCATGGACTACGCCATGCCGCGCGCTGATGACTTCCCCGAGTTCAAGCTGGGCCATGTCTGCACACCCTGCACGCACAACCCGCTCGGTACCAAGGGCTGTGGCGAGGCGGGGGCCATCGGCTCGCCACCGGCGGTGATCAACGCCGTGCTCGACGCGCTGCACCCGCTGGGCGTGAAGGAGTTCGACATGCCCGCGTCGCCGCACCGCGTGTGGGAAGCCATTCAGTCGGCCAAGGCATAAGGAAGGAGATCGACCATGTACGCATTCACCTTTGAAGCGCCTTCTTCCGCCGCAGCCGCCGCGCAGCTCATCGCCCAGGGCGGCAAGCTGCTCGCGGGCGGGCAGAGCCTGCTGCCGTCGATGCGCCTGCGGCTGGCCAATCCCGAGAAGATCGTCGACCTGAACAGCATCGCCGAGCTGGCCGGCATCCGCCGCGAGGGCAACGCGCTGGTCATCGGCGCCATGACGCGCCACATGGACGTGGCGAACAGTGCAGAGGTTAAAAGCGCCATCCCGGCGCTGGCCGACCTGGCCGCCCACATCGGCGACCGGCAGGTGCGCGCGCGCGGCACGCTGGGCGGGTCGGTGGCCAACAACGACCCGGCGGCCTGCTACCCCAGCGCGGTGCTGGGCCTGGGGGCGACGGTCATCACGAACCAGCGCGAGGTCGCGGCCGATGATTTCTTCGTGGGCATGTACACCACGGCGCTGGAGGAGGGCGAGATCATCACCGCCATCCGCTTTCCGATTCCGAAGCGCGCGGTGTACCTCAAGTTCAAGCAGGCCGCGTCGCGCTTCTCGCTGGTGGGCGTGTTCGTGGCGCAGACGGACGGCGGCGTGCGCGTGGCCATCACCGGCGCGGCCAGCAGCGTGTTTCGCCATGCAGGGCTGGAGGCAGCGCTCAACCAGAGCTTCACGCCCGCATCGGCCGCAGGCGTGAAGATCGACGCGAGCGACCTCAACAGCGACATCCACGCGAGCGCCGCGTACCGCGCCAACTTGATCAGCGTGCAGACCCAACGTGCCGTGGCCCGGTTGGTGGGATAAGCGGGGAGGGGAGATCGGCGACCCACCACGGCGCCGGGTGCTCCGTGGTGGGCAGGTATTGAATAAAAATGGCCGCTACCGCTTGATGGGAAAGCGCTAGCAGCTATCAATTAAATAGCAATGAATCCACAAGCCCCTCACGTTGCACACCACCCGGCATCCGCCTCCGTGGACGCGCTGCTGCAGGCCCTGCAGGGCGTGGGCTACTTTGCCGACCGGCGCCTCGCCACGTCGGTGTTCCTGGCTCTGCAATTGCAGCGCCCCCTGCTGCTGGAGGGGGAGCCCGGCGTGGGCAAGACTGCGCTGGCCCGGGCCCTGAGCGCCGTGCTCTCGCGCAGCCTGATCCGCCTGCAGTGCTACGACGGGCTGGAGCAGCGCGAGGCGCTGTACGAGTGGAACTATGCTGCCCAACTACTGCATATGCGCGCGGCAGAGGGCCAGGGCACTGCCGACATGGAGCGGGTGGAGCGCGAGGTCTACCAGGACCGCTACCTCATCCGCCGCCCCCTGCTGCAGGCCTTGCAGGCCCCCGCGCCCGGTGCCGTACTGCTCATCGACGAAGTGGACCGCGCCGACGAGCCCTTCGAGGCCTTCCTGCTCGAATACCTGGGCGAGTACCAGGTCAGCATCCCCGAGATCGGCACGGTGCGCGCCAGCGCCACGCCCGTCACCCTGCTCACCAGCAACCGCACGCGCGACCTGCACGACGCCGTCAAGCGCCGCTGCCTGTACCACTGGCTCGACTACCCCGACCGCGACCGCGAGCTGGCCATCGTGCGCGCGCAGGTGCCGGGCGCGAGCGCGGCCCTCGCGCAGCAGGTGGCCGACTTCGTGGGCCGCCTGCGCAGCCAGCCGTTCGCCAACGCCTTCCAGCGCGCGCCCGGCATTGCCGAAAGCGTGGAATGGGCCAAGGCGCTGGTCGCGCTCGACACCATCGTGGTGGACCCCGAAGTGGTGTCCGACACGGCGGGTATCTTGTTCAAGCAGCGCGAGGATGTGGCGGCACTCACGCGCGACATGTCGCAGCAGCTGTTGCAGCCTGCCGACGCGTGATGCCAAGCGGCCCTCCAAAACACGCAGCCGTTCACGCTGAGCTTGTCCAAGCGCTGCGCGAGGCTTCGACAGGCTCAGCCCGAACGGTCTGGAGCGATCGAATGCGCATCCGTGGCCTGTGTGGGAACCTGTGAGGGTGCGACCATGGCGGGAGGCACCACCATCTCTCAACTCGGCGACGCCCGCACCGGCAAGCTGGCCGACAACCTCACGGGCTTTGGCCGCACCCTGCGCCGCGCCGGAGTGCCGGTGGATGCCGCCCGCATGGCGCTGGCGCAGCAGGCCGTGATGCTGGTGGGCGTGGAGCGCGCCGACTTCGGCGCGGCGCTGGAGTCGGTGCTGATCAGCCGCGAGCAGGACCGGCTGGTGTTCCGCGAGCTGTTCGATGCGTACTTCAAGAACCCCGCCATCGCGCAAAAGCTGCTGGCCCAGATGCTGCCCAGTGCCGAAGCGAAGGCAAACCCGGTCAAACGCCGCCCGCGCGTGAGCGAGGCCCTGGCCCCGGTGCAGGCCGCGCGCAACGCCCCGCCGGTGCGGGAGGACGAAAAAATCGACCTCGACGCCGCCATGACCGCCAGCGACCGGCAGCGCCTGCACCATGCAGACTTCCACCAGCTGTCGGCCAGCGAATACTTGCTGGTCGAACGCCTGGCGCGAGACATCGCGCTGCCCTTGCCGCACTACGCGGCCCGCCGCACCCGCCCCGGCGTGCGCGGCAGCCGCCCGCACTGGCCCGGCGCCATGCAGCAGGCCGCGCGCACCGGCGGCGAGCTGCTGACCCTGCCGCGCCTGCAGCGCCGCCAGCAGCCGCTGCCCTTGCTGGTGCTGGTGGACGTGTCGGGCTCCATGGAGCGCTACGCGCGGCTGCTGCTGGCCTTCTTGCACGCGGCCACCGCACCGCGCCATGCAGGGCCCGGTCTGCGGCGCGACGTGTTCGCGTTCGGCACGGGCCTGACCGACCTCACGCCTGCGTTCCGGCTGGCCGACACCGACGCCATGCTGCAGGTGGCTGGCCAGGCGATTGCCGACTTTGCCGGCGGCACGCGCATGGGCGACAGCCTGGCCGCGCTGCGCCTGCAGCACGCGCGGCGCCTGGTAGGGCGGCGCACGCTGGTGCTGCTCATCACCGACGGCCTGGACACCGGCGCGCCCGAGGTGCTGGAGCGCGAGCTGGGCTGGCTGCGCCGCCACAGCGGCCGCCTGCTGTGGCTCAACCCCTTGCTGCGCTTTGGCGGCTATGCGCCCACCGCGCGGGGCGCGGCGGCGCTGCACCGCCAGGCGCACGGCATGCTGGCGGTGCACAACCTCGCGCGGCTGCAGGACCTGGCGGGCAGCCTGGCGGCGCTGCTGCGGCAGTGAGGACTTGGAGCGGACGCGGAGGCGGTGGTGGTTGCCGACGAATGCCATCACCACCGTTCATGCTGGGCCCGCCGAAGCGCCGCGCAGGGCTTCGACAGGCTCAGCACGAACGGTGAAGGGGCTGCGCTGTATCGAATGCAATGGATTTCTGAGACTTGTGAACACTGAGAGGACCCCACCATGGAAATGCAAGCCAGCCGTACCCTTGCCGTGAGCCAGCAGCAGGCTTGGGACGCACTCAACGACCCCGAGGTGCTCAAGCTGTGCATCCCCGGCTGCGACAAGGTCGAGCCCACCGCCGAGCACCAGTACAGCGTGTCCATGGCGCTCAAGATCGGGCCGGTGTCGGCCAAGTTCGCCGGCAAGATCACGCTGTCGGACATCGTGCCGCCCGAGAGCTACACCATCGCCTTCGACGGATCGGGCGGCGTGGCAGGCTTTGGCAAGGGCAGCGCGCAGGTCCGGCTGGTGCCGCTGCCTGCCGATGCGGCAGGGCAGGACAGCTGCGAGCTGCACTACACCGTGCAGGCCACGGTGGGCGGCAAGATCGCGCAGCTGGGCCAGCGCCTGATCGACGGCGCGGCCAAGTCGATGGCCGAGGATTTCTTCAAGCGCTTTGACAACGAGATGCAGCGCCGCCACCCGCGCGCTGTGGCAGACGACGCAGCGGGTGCAGCCGTGCCGCCCGAAGAGCCCGAGCCTGCGGTGGCGGCCCTGGCAGCGGCGACTGGGATGCAGGCAGGCAGCGGGCCCGGTGCGCCCACTGCCACCGCCACCGTGTCTGCAGCCTCGGTGTCGACTGCCGCCGCAGAGCACAGCGCATTGGCCGCCACAGCGGGTGATGACAATCCCCCCAGCGGCATACCGGTTTGGGTGTGGGCGGCCGGCGCAGGCGCGCTGGTGCTGTTAGCGTGGTGGTGGAATTGACGCCCCCCTGAGTCGCTTCGCGCCTTCCCCCCTGAGGGGGGACGCCTCCGGTGGACCGGCGAAGCCGGATCCACGGTGGCGCTGGCATGGGCACCGTGCTGATTTGGGGCGCAGCGGGCGTGATGGATGGCGGTGCAAGACCGTTGAAATGAACTAGCGAAGAAGCAAATGGAAAACCTGGATGTGATGGTGCTGCGCACGCTGCAGGGCTGGCGGGCTGCGGGGCGGCGGGCGCTGCTGGGCACCGTGGTGCGGACTTGGGGATCGTCGCCGCGGCCGGTGGGTTCGATCATGGCGCTGTGCGAAGACGGGGCGGTGGTGGGGTCGGTGTCGGGCGGGTGTATCGAAGACGATTTGATCGACCGCCACACGCGGGCCTATGCGCAGGTGGCCGCCGCAGCCAGTGCGGCCGGTGCAGGTGATGCGGCGGTGGACCGCAGCATCCCGAGCGGCCCGCCCGCCTTCGTGAAGTACGGCATCACGGCGGACGAGGCGCACCGCTTCGGCCTGCCCTGCGGCGGCACGCTGGAGCTGTTGCTGGAGTACGACCCCGACCCGGCCGGCCTGGCCGCGCTGATCCAAGCGCTGGAGGCCGGCCGCCTCATGCAGCGCAGCGTGCGCCTGGCCGATGGCGTGGTCACGCTGCAAGCCGCCGCAGCGCCGCAGGACCTGGTGCTGGACGCGCAGCAGCTCACCAACACCTTCGGCCCCGAATACCGCATGCTGCTCATCGGCGCGGGGCAGCTGGCCGAGTACCTGGCCACCATGGCGCTGTTCAACGGCTTCGCGGTCACGGTGTGCGACCCGCGCGAGGAATACCGCGGCAGCTGGAACGTGCCCGCCGCCACGGTGGTGAGCGACATGCCGGACGACGTGGTGGCCGCCTTCAAGCCCGACCGGCGCAGCTGCGTGGTGGCGCTCACGCACGACCCCAAGCTCGACGACCTGGCGCTGCTGGAGGCGCTGAACACCGAGGCGTTTTACGTGGGCGGCATCGGCTCGCGCCGCAACAACGAGGCGCGCCGCGCGCGGATGATGGAGCACTTCGACCAGACGGCCGAGAGCCTGGCGCGGCTGCGCGGGCCCATCGGCATCTACATCGGCAGCAAGACCCCGCCCGAGATCGCGGTGAGCGTGATGGCCGAGATCCTGGCCGTGAAGAACGGCGTGGCCCTGCCGCGCGACGTGGAGGTGGCACAGGCCAAGAACGAGCGGGAACTGGCGCACAACGAGCCGGGTGCGCTGGTGTGCGGCGTGGGCTGACGCGAGCCAGCCGCGCCGACCCCTCGTTCAGCCACCCGTTCAGGCCCCCATGACCACCGGCCCGCCCTTGGCGATGCCGCGCTGGTAGGCCGGGCGTGCTTCCATGCGCCGCTTGTAGGCCTGCAGGTTCGGGCAGCTGGCAGCCTTGCTGGCGCGTGAGAGGGCGGCCTCGACCGCAAAGCTCATCTGGAAGTCGGCCATGCTCAGGTGCTCGCCGGCGAACCAGGTGTTCTGGCCCAGGTGCTGCTCCATGAAGTCGAGCGCCGTGTTCACGTTGGGGTCGATCACCTTGTCCTGCACCTTGCCGCACAGCGCCTTGGCGATGGGTTTGACGAAGAAGGGCATGGGCTGCGTCGGGATGGTCATGAACACCAGCTTCATCACCAGCCAGTTCATCAACGAGCCCTCGGCGTAGTGCATCCAGAACCGGCATTGGCGGTAGGCCGGCGTGCCGCGCGCAGGCTGCAGGTGGGCCAGGTCGCCGCCGGCCTGGGCGCCGTAGGTTTCCACCAGGTATTCGACGATGGCACCGGACTCTGCAATCACCTCGTCGCCGTCGGTGATGACGGGCGACTTGCCCAGGGGGTGGATCTTTTTCAGCGCGGGCGGGGCCAGCTTGGTGGCCTTGTCGCGCTGGTAGATCTTGAGCTCGTACGGCACGCCCAGTTCTTCCAGGAGCCACAGGACGCGCTGCGAGCGCGAGGTTTCGAGGTGGTGCACGGTGATCATGGTGTCATCTTAGCGGTTGGAGATGGGCGCCCGCGCTGTGGCGGGCCGATGGCGGGGGCAGGCCGGCAGGCACAAAAAAGCCCTCGCGAAGGAGGGCGTTTCTTGGCACGGGGCCATGGCCCCAGGGGCAGATCAGCCGCCCTTGTGGGTGCGCTTGCCAGGGTTCTTCTTGCTGCGGGTGGCCACGCCACGCTCCAGGCTGGTGCGCTGGCCGCGGCCAGGGGTGGCCAGCGACATGCCAGGCAGGGGCTGGGGACGGGGAGTGCGCTTGCGGTCTGCTTCGGTGACGATCTTGTTGCCCATGGTGGTTCTCTGTCGAAGTGGAAAAAAGAGTGATTTTAGGCCACATGCGGCTTTCGGGCTTTTTCACGCGTGGCGCACGGGCATCGAGCGTGGTCACAGCCGGCCGGTTGCGAGCCGGCGGCCATCTGCTGGCACCCAGTTGCCGCGCCGGCAGGCAGGGCACTGCCTGCGCGCGTCAAGGCACCGTGAAGTGGTTGCCTGCGACCGTTCCCTGGTCGGTGGACAGTGCCTCGATGCAGTGCACGGGCTGCACGAAGCGGTTGTCCGCATCTTCGATGGCAGTGGTGCGGATGACCGGCGGGTCGGCCCGCACGCCGCCGAAGATGGTGGCAAACGCCACGTCCGCCGCATCGCGCCCGGTGGAAAAGCGCAGCAGTCCCATCGGGATGGCGGTGCCGGAGGGGTCGAAGATGTACCAGCGGTCGCCCAGGTACACCTCCACGTAGGCATGAAAGTCCGGTGGGCCCAGGCTGGGGTCGGCGCCGTAGTCGGTGCCGGTGGTAAACCGCGCAGGAATGTTCACCGCGCGGCACAGCGCGATCATGAGGTGCGCGAAATCACGGCACACGCCCACCTGTTCGATCAGGGTATCGACGGCCGATGTGTTGGAGTTCGAGGTGTTGGACGTGAACGCCACATGGCGGTTCACCCAGTCCCGGATCGCCTGCACGCGGCCATGCCCTTGCCAGAGCGCGCCGAACTCCTTGTTGGCCAGGCGCAGCAGCCTGTCCGACTGGCAGTAGCGGCTGGGGTAGATGTAGCCCATCACCTCGGGCGGCAGTTGCCGCACCGGCACTTCCGCCAGCTGCAGGGGGTCGGCGCGGTGGTGGGCGATGTCTACCGTGGCCGAGTACGACAGCTCCAGCACGCCCGGCTCGCCGTGCAGGCGCAGCGAGCGGTTGAGCGTGGCGGGGTCGGTGTGGATCTGGTAGGAGATGTCCTGGTTGATGACCAGCCGCTCGTTGCTCACCGTCTGCTGGGGCGTCTTGGCGGCGTGGATGTTGAACACGAAGTCCGCGCCGTACTGGTCGATCTCGTAGCGCAGTCCGATGTGCAGCTCCATGCGGACGCGGTCGGCCGACGGGCGCGACGCTGCGTTGGCGTCGCTGCCCCCGGTGCCGGGCAGGGACCAGCCATCGGTGGCGAGCAAGGCGCTGTGGGGTGGCGTGGCGGCCATGGTGTGCAAAAGGGTCATGCTGCGCTCCACTGTCCGGCCGTGGACGCAAAGGGTACCGCACCGCGGCGCGCGGTGCGGGTGTGGCGGGGGTACTGGAGGTGGCGATCCATGGGTGTCCTTGGTACGCTGCGCATCCGCAATCCGGGCGCGACAGCTTGCATTGAGGATAGACCCGCAGGCCCTGCGGCCACTGTAGGCCGACGGCGCGCCGTTGCGCAGGCTGTGCGGGGCTTTGTGGCCGCCAGGGGGGATTCACGCTATGTCGAACGCGCTGCGCAGCGCTGCGCAGAACGCAGCATTGCCGCTGATCGACAGCGTCAAGGTGGTGCGTGCAGGCGCTGGGCTGCCCGGGACGCTGTGGATGCTGCCGGACAGCGGCTCGAAGGCGAGTTGCAGCGGCGTGCTGACTTCCTGCACGCCCTGCAGGTCGTACTGCCACTGGCCCCCATCCTCCGCCGGGCCGCAGGCGTCGGGGAATTCGGCGTGGGCCCACTGCAGCACCTGCGCCACTTCGGCCTGCAAGGGCGGCAGCTGTGCAGGCGACACGCTGGCCATGGCGTCGAAGGTGCCGGTGCCTTCGTCGTCTTCGCTGTAGTCAAAGTCCAGGTAGTTCAAGGTCATTGCGGCATTGTGCGGGAGACGTATGGCAACCTGGCGCGGCCACGCGTGCTGGTGCGCTCGGTGCGTGCGCGGCCCACTCTCTAGAATTCCTTCTTTTTTGAATGTGCAAGGACGCGCGGTGGCCGACAACGTGGTTTTGAGGGTGGAGCGCCTGGGTTTTGCCTACCCCGAGTGCGCGGTGCTGGAGGACGTGTCTCTGGCCTGGCCCGCAGGCCTGGCACTGGTGCAGGGCGATGAAAGCAGCGGCAAGACCACGCTGCTGCGCCTGCTGGCGGGCGAGCTGGCGCCCCGGTCGGGCGAGGTCACGCTGCAGGGCGTGCGGCAGCGCACCGACCCGGCGGCCTACCGCGCACAGGTGTTCTGGCAGGACCCGCGCAGCACGGCGCTGGACGAGCTCACCGCACGGCAGTGGCTGGCGGGGCTGCCTGCGCAGCATGCACGGTGGGATGCTGCGGCCCTGGCGGCCCATGTGGAAGGCTTTTCGCTGGACCCGCACCTGGACAAGCCCTTTTTTGCCTTGTCCACCGGCAGCCGCCGCAAGGTGCTGATGGCTGGCGGCCTGGCCAGCGGGGCGGCGCTCCTGCTCATCGACGAACCGGTGGCGGGGCTCGACAAGCCCTCGGTCAACTACCTGGTGCAGGTGCTGGGCCGGGCCGCCGCCGACCCGGCGCGGCTGGTGGTGGTGGCGCACTACGAGCCGTTGCCGGGCGTGGCCTGGGGCCGCACGCTGACGCTGGCCCGGGCTCGGTAAACTGGGCGCCTTCCCCCGGCAGTTTTTTCTACTTTTTCTCCTTTCATCCCAAGGAACACCATGGACGCGCTCCTCTTCGCCCCCGTGGCGGTGGCCATTGCGCTCACGCCCGGCCCCAACAATTTTTGCGGCCTGAACAACGGCATCCGCGCCGGTGTGGGCGCCGCGCTGGTGGCTACGGTGGGCCGGGTGGCGGCGTTCGCCATCTTCCTCACGGTTTCGGCCGTGGGCCTGGGAGCCATGCTGCTGGCGTCCGAGACGGCGTTCACCGTGGTCAAGTGGGTGGGCGCGCTGTACCTGTTCTGGCTGGGCTGGCGTGCGTGGCGCAGCCGCGAGTTCAGCGGGCTGGAGGTGGTGGAGGGCGGCGATGTGAAGGCCTCGGGCGCGCCGGTGAACCTGCGGGCGCTCATCACGCAGGAGTTCCTGCTGGGCATCACCAACCCCAAGGCGATCATCTTGTTTGCCGCGGTCTTTCCGCAGTTCATCGACCCGGTCCAGCCGGCGGTGCGCCAGTTCGTGGTACTGGGCGCCGTGTACCTGGCCGCCGAGTTCGTGTCCACGGCGGTGTACGCAGCGGGTGGGCGGCAGATCCGCCGCTTCATCCGCACATCGCGCGGGGTGGTGCGGCTGAACAAGGCCACGGGCGGCTTCTTCATGGGCGCGGGCGGCCTGCTGCTGGCCACCAACCGGTAGCGCGGTGACGCGGTAGAGCGAGCAGCGGGCCGCGCAGCCAGGACCGCCCTGCGCTGCTGCGCTACATCGCCTTGAACAGGTGGGCGTACAGGCGGCTCACGGGCAGTTTCTCGGGCCGGCCGGCCAGCTCCAGGTGCAGCTTGCCCGCCTCGTCGCGGGTCACGGTGGTGATGCTGCTGGCGCGCACCAGCGTGCTTCGGTGGATCTGCCAGAACACCTGGGTATCGAGCTGGCCGATCAGGTCCTTGAGCGGGGTGCGGATCAGGTACTCCCGCGCTGCGGTCAGCACCCGCACGTACTTGTCGGCCGCCTCGAAGTACAGCACGTCGGCCACCGGCACCATGTGGATCTGGCTGCCGCTGCTGGCCTGGATCAGCGTGAGCGGCGTGCCCGCCGCGGGCGTGGCAGGCGCTGTTGCGGCTGCGGGTGCTGCCACCCCCGGCGCCACCAGCAGATGGCGCAGTTGCGCCATGGTTGCTTCCAGATCAATAGCAGCTGGCGCTTTGCTGGCAAGCGCCAGCTGCAGTTTTTGCACTGTCTTTTGCAGCCGGGCCGCCTGCACCGGCTTGAGCAGGTAGTCCACTGCCTGGGCTTCGAACGCCTGCACCGCGTACTGGTCGTAGGCGGTCACGAACACCAGCGCCGGGAAGGGACGGCCCGCGGGGCCGTCCGTCGGCCAGGCGTCGGCCAGTTCCACCGCCGCATCCAGCCCGCTCTGGCCGGGCATGCGGATGTCGAAGAACAGCACGTCCGGCTGCAACGCCAGGGCCTGGCGCACGGCGGACAGGCCGTCGCCCACCGTGGCCACCACCTGCAGCGCGGGCCAGGCGCGGGCCAGCTCCTGCTGCAGCGCGGCGGCGAGCAGGGGTTCGTCTTCGGCGATCAACGCGCGCACGGCAGGCTGGGTCATGGGGTGGTGCTCGATGGGCTCGATTTCAAAGGAAAAGTGACCGTAGCGCTTGTCCCGCCAGCGCTACCAGCTATCAATTTCAGAGTGCCCGCCGTTCCGTGCAGCGTGGCCAGCCGCTCACGGGCCTGGGCCAGGCCGAAGCTCTGCCCCGGGCCCGGGGTGGGCAGGGTGTCGGGCAGGCCCGCGCCGGTGTCGATGACGTCGAGCACCAGTTGCGGCCCCCCGTCACCCTGCCGGGTGCTGGCGCGCACGGTGATGTGCCCGCCCTCGACCTGCGGCTCCAGGCCGTGGCGGATGGCGTTTTCCACCAGCGGCTGCAGCAGCAGCGGCGGCACGGGCACGCCGCGCAGCGCGTCGGGCAGATCCAGCGTGTAGGCCAGGCGCGGGCCCATGCGCACCGCCATCAGCTCCAGGTAGTCACGCAGGCGCTCGAACTCGTTTTCCAGCGGGTGCTGGGTGCTGCGCGATGCGCTGAGCGTGGCGCGCAGGTAGCCGATCATGCGGTCCAGCATCTCCTGCGCGCGGGCCGGGTCGGTGCCGATCAGCATGCGCAGGTTGGCCAGGGTGTTGAACAGCATGTGCGGCTCGAGCTGGGTCTCCAGCAGCTTGAGCTGCGCTTCGCTGGCCTGGCTGCGCACCTCGTTCACCTTGGCCAGCAGCCAGGCGCTCTTGCTCTTGGTGTAGAAGTAATAGGTGCCCAGGAACCCCGCCACCACGGTGATGCCGATGGAGATGCGCAGCTGCGCGCGGCCGCCCTGGTCCCACGACGAATAACCGCACCACCAGTCGCCCAGCAGCGTGCCGCCCAGGTAGCCCAGCACGATGCTGGCAAACGGCAGAAGAAACCCGGACAGGCCCGTGGGCCAGCCCGTCTCCTTGCTGGACGGAAACAGGTGCCGGCCGAAGTCGATCAGCGCCCAGGTCAGCGAGCCGATGGCGATCGAGTAGCGGGCCGGGATGTCGTAGGCCTTCTCGGGCTGAAAGGCGTACTGCAGGGCGGCGATGGCCAGGCAGAAGGCCAGCACTTGCAGCAGGTGCTGCAGTTTCTCGATCCAGTCGATTTTCATGGCAGCGCGGGCGTGGAGGTCGGGGGCTCGGAGCGGTGCGTGCTAGCGCTGGTTGCGCTCTTGCTGCTCGCGCAGCAGCCGCTCGCGCTCCTTGTGCACCATGCGCTCGCGCAGCCCGCTGCCCGTGCCCAGCACGAACACCGAGATGCCGTGCAGCGCCAGCCCCAGGCCCCAACCCAGCAGGGGGAACACCGACCAGGGCCGGTTGCCGAAGCCGTAGCGCGACATGCCGAACACCACCAGGTTGACCACGACGAAGGCTGCGGCATGCACATACCAGCCCAGCTTGGCGCCGGCGCGCCGGCGGGCCAGTTGTTCGATGTCGTCGGGGGTCATGGGGTGGGGCATGGTGAAGGGTCGATTCTAGGGCGCCGGACTGCTGGTCACGGCGCACGCCGCAGCGGCTGCAGCGGCTGCAGGTGCTGGGCAAAGAACGCCACCACCTTGGCGTCCAGCTGGGGCAGGGTGCTGCTGCGGTCAAACCCGGGCGGGTCTCCCAGCAACGCCTGGTGCACCGTGCCCAGCAGGTGCATCGGCGGCAGGGGCGAGAGCATGGCGCCGTGGCTGGCGCCGGGCAGGTGGGCGACCAGGGTGCAGCGGTCCTCGCAGGCGGCCAGCACCGCGCCGCTGTGAAATTGCGGCACCTGGTTGATGTCCAGGCCCGCGGTGATCAGCCCCAGCGGAATGCGCGGAGTGGCCAGCGTGGCCATGTCGAAGTCGGCGGCAAAGGGCACGAAGGCGATGGCCGCCTGCACGCGCGGGTCGCGGTAGGACTGGTCGGTGGCGTCGTCGAAGCGCTGGCGGATCACGCCCAGCGCCACGGCTTTCTTCAACCCGTCCAGCAGGTTGCCGTGCAGCCGCGTGATGAAGCCGACGCAGGACGAGAAGTCTTCGGCGATGTGGGCCTCGCAGTGCTGGCGAAAGCGCGCCGGGGACCAGTGGCCTCCCGCCAGCGTCAGCGCGGTGTGGCCGCCGGCCGAGCCGCCGAACACGCCCACCGTGGCCGTGTCCACCAGCGGCGCCAGGCGCGCATCCTGCGCCACCGCATCGATGGCGCGGGAGACTTCGGCGGGGCGGCGTTTCCAGCTCTCGGGGCCGGGGGTGGATGGGTCCTGGTAGTTGTCGCCCGCATGTTCGGGCAGGGCGACGACGAACCCGGCCGCGACCAGCGCGCGCACCAGGTCGGTGTGCACCCAGGGGCTGCCGCCGGAGCCGTGGGTGATGACCACCAGCCGCCCGTTGCCCGGTGTGGCTGCGCCGTCCAGGGCCAGGTGCAGGGTGAAGGGGCCGCGCGTCACTGCCTGGTCGGCGCTGCCGCTGGGGTAGAACACGGTGACCGGGCCATCGCCCTGCAGGCCAGGCAACTCCCTGAGGCCCGTGCCGGCGTGGGCGGCGGTGGCGGTGGCGGTGGCCATCGCCAACAGGCCCGCGGCCAGCAGCCGCCACGCCGGGGTGCGCGCGGCGACCGGTGTGCGGCTCACAGGTGCTGCTCCTGTTGCATGGCCAGACGGTTGCGCTCGGCCTGCACCATGCGTTCGTGCAGCCCGCTGCCCGACACCAGGAACACCACCATCCCGTGAATGGCCAAGCCCAGGCCCCAGCCCAGCGCGGGGTACACCGCCCAGTGCCTGCCGCTGGTGGCAGACAGGGTCACGAGCAGCAGGTTGACCAGCAGGTACACACCGGCGTGCATGTACCAGCCCAGCTTGGCGCCTGCGCGTCTGCGGGCCTGGCGTTCGATGGGGTCGAGGGCGGTGTCGTGGTCGAAGCGGTGGTGTCGCATGGGGAACTCCTGGGGGATCGAGGTGGGTGGTGGGGTGTCGAGGGGGGCCGCCTTCAGGCGCTGGCAGCCTGGCTGGCAAAGCCCCCGCTGCTGCGCACCAGGCGCCACAGCCGCAGCGACCGGGCCGCGAACAGGCCGTTGAACACGCCGTAGAGCGCAGCGATCTGCAGGGCGAAGCTGCCGTCGTGGGCCAGGGCCGGCTGCATGGCCAGCTCGACGCCCACGAGGTACTTGGTCAGAAAGATGCCCAGGATCAATGCCAGCGGCATGGCGCTGCCCGGCAGCTGGAAGCAGCGCGAGCCGCTGTCGTACAGCGTGCCTGCAGGCGCGGTGGGCTGGAACCACAGGGCCAAGCAGGTGGCGGCCGTGGCGGCAGCCATCCAGGCGCCCACGGCGCCGCCGGTATGGCCTGCACCGCCGAAGGCCGAGGCCAGCCCGTAGATGGAAAAGCCCGTCATGGCCACCGGCATGACCACCACCCGCACCAGGCTGGCGGTGCGGTCGAACAGCTGGCTGGCGCCCAGCCACACCAGCGCGGCCAGCAGGCCCCAGACCCAGTAGGGCGTTTGCTGAATGATCTGGCCCAGGGCCTGGGGCTGGTGAACGAGGAGTTGGAGCAGCATGGTGAAAATCCTTGGAAGGGGGTTGAAGCGGTGGGGAAGGCGCTGGTGAGCAAAAAAAGCGGGGCGCCGCGGCGTCAGATCACGCCCAGCTGGGTCCACAGCGAGTGGCCGAGCAGCCGCCCGGGCAGCAGGGTGAAGGCACCCGCCACCACGCAGGCGCCGAAGTAGACGCGCTGCATGACCGCCCTGTGGCCGGTGATGTTGCGGCGGGCCAGGTAGACGAACGACAGGGCCAGCATGCCCAGCGTGATGGGAATGAGCAGGTGGATCAGGCCGAAGCTGCCCCAGCGGGGGCCGCCGCCACCGGTGATGAAGAGGGCCGAGACGGCCGTCGCCACCATCAGGGTGACCCAGGCGTAGCCTGCGGCCCGGTGCAGGCGGGGGCGTTGGGTGGCGCCCTTGCGGGCCCACAGGGCCACCGGGCCGATGGCAATGGCCGCCAGCGCTGCGGCGACATGGATGGCGATGACGGGGGTGAAGCTTTGCATGGCGGGTTCTCCTGGCGGTCGGTCGATGGGGTGGACTGTGCCGATGCGCCCCTGCCGCCGCCAGCGGCTTGCGACGAAATGCCGCCTGGCGGGCGCGAAATGCAGTCGGCGAGAGCGGCCGGCGCAACATTCGGCGATGGCCTACGGTCCGCAGCGCCATGGCGGACGCCTTTTTGCACCGGCGAGCAGGCAAACTACCGGGGGTCGTGAGGGGGCCGGGCCGGTGCAAGGACAAAGACCCGGCTGGGCAGGGGCCGCGAGGCGGCTGCTGCCCGAGGTTTACTTTTCTTCGCACAGCGTTCAAGGCAGACCGTGAACTGGCCCCCTACGATGCTCTGACCCGGCCGAACCCAAGAACACCCACCAGCTACCGCCATGAATCCGCAAGAAGAAGTCAACGCGCCCGCCCCGCAACCGGCCGTCCCACCACAGCCCCCGCAGGCACCGCGCCGCCGGCGCCGCTGGATGGGTAGCGTGCTGGCGTTGCTGCTGGTGGCCCTGGTGGGCGGTGCGGCCTGGTACCTGGTCCAGCGGGCCAATGGCGATTCCGCCGCGGCGCCGGGTGCCGGCCCGGGTCGGGGAGCGCCTGGCGGGGGCCGGCCCATGGTCACCGTGGGTGACGCCGTGGCCCGCAGGGCCGAGCTGCCGGTGGTCATCGATGCGCTCGGCACCGTGATCCCGGCCACCACCGTGACGCTCAAGCCCCAGGTGTCGGGCACGCTGACCGAGGTGCTGTTCACCGAAGGGCAGATGGTCAAGAAGGGGCAGCTCCTGGCGCAGATCGACCCCCGGCCTTACGAGCAGGCGCTGATGCAGGCCCAGGGCACCCGCCAGCGCGACGAGGCGCAGTTGGAGAATGCGCGCCTGACGCTGGCACGCTACCAGACCCTGCTGTCGCAGGACTCCATCGCCCGGCAGGACGTGGACACGCAGGCCGCGCTGGTCAAGCAGCTTGAAGGCACGGTGATGACCGACAAGGCCCAGGAAGGCACGGCGCGCCTGAACCTGAGCTACACCCGCATCACCTCGCCGGCCACGGGCCGCATCGGCCTGCGCACCGTGGATGCGGGCAACCTCGTGTCCTCGGGCGACGCCACGGGCATCGCCACCATCACCCAGGTGGCACCCATCGACGTGCAGTTTGCCGTGCCGCAGGACCGCGTGGCCGATGTGCTGGCTGCGCAGCGCGACGCCGACGCGCTGGCCGTGACCGCGCTGGACCGCACCCGCAAGTCCGAGCTGGATAAGGGACGCTTTTCCACCCTCGACAACCAGATCGACACCACCACCGGCACCGTGAAGGCCAAGGCGCGCTTTGCCAACGCCGCGGGCACGCTGTTCCCCAACCAGTTCGTCAACGTGCAGCTCTTGCTGCGCAATGTGCCGGCCATCGTGGTGCCGGTGACGGCCGTGCGCACCGGGGCCAACGGCGACTATGTGTATGTGATCAACGAAGACCGCACCGTGACGCTGCGCAAGGTCAAGCGCGGCCAGGCCACCGTGGGCCTGATGGCGATCGCCGAAGGCCTGAAGGAGGGCGAGCGCGTGGTCACTGAGGGCGGCGACCGGCTGCAGGACGGCATGGCCGTGCAGACGGCCGACGGCCATGGCGCGCGCGGGCCGCGCTCGGGGGCGAGCGGGCCGCGCAGCGGTGCGTCCGGCCCCCGCGGAGAGCGCGGGGAGCGCCGCCAGCGTCCACCGCAAAATCCTTGAGCGCGCGCTGACACCATGAGTCCTTCGCGTCCGTTCATCGAGAGGCCTGTCGCCACCGCCCTGCTGATGCTGGCCATCGTGCTGGCGGGGATGCTGGGCTTTCGCTTCCTGCCCTTGTCGGCCCTGCCAGAGGTGGACTACCCCACCATCCAGGTCCAGACCCTGTACCCCGGGGCCAGCCCCGAGGTGATGAGCCGCACGGTGAGTGCGCCGCTCGAGCGCCAGTTCGGCCAGATGCCCGGGCTGGAGCGCATGGCCTCGACCAGCGCGTCGGGCGTGTCCATCATCACGCTGCAGTTCGGCCTGGGCCTGGCGCTCGACGTGGCCGAGCAGGAGGTGCAGGCGGCCATCAATGCCGGCAACTCGCTGCTGCCCGCCGACCTGCCCGCGCCGCCGGTGTACGCCAAGGTCAACCCGGCCGATGCGCCGGTGCTCACGCTGGCCATCAGCTCCGACACGCTGCCGCTGACCGAGGTGCAGAACCTGGTCAACACCCGCCTGGCGCAAAAGATCAGCCAGGTCACCGGCGTGGGGCTGGTGTCGCTGGCGGGCGGGCAGCGGCCCGCGGTGCGCATCCAGGCCGACACCAAGGCGCTGGCGTCGTACGGCATCGGCCTCGATACCCTGCGCACGGCCATCACGTCGGCCAATGCCAACAGCGCCAAGGGAAGCTTCGACGGACCGCAACGCTCCTACACCATCAACGCCAACGACCAGCTGCTCACGGCCGACGACTACAAGAACCTCATCGTCTCGTGGCGCAACGGCGCGCCGGTGCGCATGATCGAGGTGGCGCGCGTGGTGGACAGTGCCGAGAACAACCGCCTGGGCGCCTGGGCGGGCCTCAACGAGCTGCCCGGCGCTGCGCCCGACCGCCGTCAGCCAGGCAGCGCGCCCGCAGCAGGCAGCGGCAGCGGCATCGGGGGGGGCGATGCAGGCGCGAAGGAGCCCGGGGCCACACTGACCCCGGCCATCATCCTGAACGTGCAGCGTCAGCCCGGGGCGAATGTGATCGCTACGGTGGACAGCATCAAGAAGCTGCTGCCCGAGCTGGAGGCCGGCCTGCCCGCGTCGCTCAAGGTGCAGGTGCTCTCCGACCGCACCACCGGCATCCGGGGCTCCGTGCACCACGTGGAGCTGGAGCTGATCCTGGCGGTGCTGATGGTGGTGCTGGTGATCTTCTTCTTCCTGCACAGCCTGCGCGCCACCATCATCGCCAGCCTGGCCGTGCCCATCTCGCTCATCGGCACCTGCGGCGTGATGTACCTGCTGGGCTACAGCCTCAACAACCTGAGCCTCATGGCGCTGACCATCGCCACGGGCTTCGTGGTGGACGACGCGATCGTGATGATCGAGAACATCGCGCGTTACCTGGAAGAGGGCGAGCCGCCGTTCCAGGCCGCGCTCAAGGGCGCCACGCAGATCGGCTTCACCATCATCTCGCTGACCGTGTCGCTGATCGCGGTGCTGATCCCGCTCCTGTTCATGAGCGATGTGGTGGGGCGGCTGTTCCGCGAGTTCGCGATGACGCTGGCCATCACGATTTTGATCTCGGGCGTGGTGTCGCTGACGCTGGTGCCCATGATGGCCGCGCGCTGGCTGCGCCCCGAGCCCGTGGGCGGGCAGCACGGCATTGCGGGCCGCATCAACCGCGGTTTCGACCGCGTGATCGCGGGCTACGACCGCTGGCTGCAGTGGGTGCTGCGCCACCAGGGCGCGACCCTGGTGGTGGCGGTGCTCACGCTGGTGCTCACCGCGCTGCTGTACGTCGTCATCCCCAAGGGCCTGTTCCCCACGCAGGACACCGGGCAGCTGCAGGCGCGCATCGAGGCATCGCAGGATGTGTCGTACGCCCGCATGAGCGAGCTGCAGCTGCAGGCCTCGCGCGCCATCCTGCAGGACCCGGACGTGCAGTCGCTCAGCTCCTTCGTGGGCGTGGACGCGGCCAACAACACCATGCTCAACGCCGGGCGCATGCTGATCAACCTCAAGCCCGACCGCGACGGGCAAGAGGCCATCATGCAGCGCCTGCGCGAGCGGGTGCGGTCGGTGGCGGGCGTCACGCTGTATCTGCAGCCCACGCAGGACTTGACCATCGATGCCGAGACCGGGCCCACCGAATACCGCGCGTCCATCGGCGGTGTGGATTCGGCCCAGGTCAACGACTGGACGCGCAAGCTGGCCGAGCGCCTGAAGACCGAGCCCAAGGTGCGCAACGCCACCACCGATGCGGGCGCGCAGGGCCTGTCGGCCTACGTGGACATCGACCGCAATACCGCGTCGCGCCTGTCCGTCACGGCCAGCAATGTGGACGACACGCTGTACAGCGCCTTCGGCCAGCGCATCGTGTCCACCATCTTCACCGAGACCAACCAGTACCGCGTGATCCTGGAGGCGCAGCAGGACCAGCTCAACACGCCCGAGGCCCTCGGCACGCTGCAGCTGCGCACCGGCTCGGGCGCGCCCACGCCGCTGGCGGCCATTGCCACCATCCGCGAGCAACCTGCGCCGCTGCAGGTCACGCGCGTGGCGCAGTACCCGGCGGCCACGCTGGGCTTCGACAAGGCGCCGGGCGTGTCGCTGGGCGCGGCGGTGGATGCGATCCGCGCGGCCGCCAAGGAGATCGGCATGCCCGCCGGGCTGTCGATGGAGTTCCTGGGCGCGGCCGGCGCGTACGAGAAGTCGCTGTCCAGCCAGCTGTGGCTCATCCTGGCGGCCATGGTGTGCGTGTACATCGTGCTCGGTGTGCTGTATGAGAGCTATATCCACCCGGTGACCATCCTCTCGACCCTGCCGTCGGCGGGCGTGGGCGCGCTGCTGGCGCTGATGCTCACGGGCAACGACCTGGGGGTGATCGGCATCATCGGCATCATCCTGTTGATCGGCATCGTCAAGAAGAACGCGATCATGATGATCGACTTCGCCATCGACGCCGAGCGCAACCAGAACAAGTCGCCGCAGGAGGCCATCCACCAGGCGGCGCTGCTGCGCTTTCGGCCGATCCTCATGACCACGCTGGCGGCGCTGTTCGCGGCGCTGCCGCTGATGCTGGGCTGGGGCGAGGGCGCCGAGCTGCGCCGGCCGCTGGGCCTCGCGATCTTCGGCGGGCTGATCCTGAGCCAGATGCTCACGCTGTTCACCACGCCGGTGATCTACCTCGCGTTCGACCGCATGGGCCGCCGCGTCACGGGCCGGGGCACTGCCGCGGCGCCGCAGCAGGGGGCAGGGCCTGAAGCAGCTGCCGGTGTGCGCACCGGTGCGGGTGCGGGAGACGTGCGGTGAACCTTTCGCGCCCCTTCGTGGAGCGGCCGGTCGCCACCGTGCTGCTGACCATTGGCCTCGCGCTCGCGGGCATCGCGGCGTTCTTCGTGCTCCCGGTGTCGCCGCTGCCGCAGGTCGACTACCCGGCCATCTCGGTGTCGGCCAGCCTGGCCGGCGCCAGCCCCGAAACCATGGCCACCAGCGTGGCCACGCCGCTGGAGCGGCGCCTGGGCGTGATCGCGGGGGTCAACGAGATGACCTCGTCGAGCTCCAACGGCTCCGCCCGCGTGAGCCTGCAGTTCGACCTGAACCGCGACATCGACGCCGCGGCGCGCGAGGTGCAGGCCGCCATCAACGCATCCCGCGCGGACCTGCCTTCCACGCTGCGCAGCAACCCCACCTACCGCAAGCGCAACTCGGCGGCGTCGCCCGTCATCATCCTGGCGCTCACCTCCAAGACCCGCACGCCGGGCGAGATCTACGACGCGGTGTCCAACGTGGTGAGCCAGCGGCTGTCGCAGGTGGACGGCGTGGGCGAGGTGGAGATCGGCGGGGGCTCGCTGCCCGCGGTGCGCGTGGAGCTGCTGCCGTTCGCGCTCAACCGCTACGGCATCAGCACCGAAGACGTGCGCGCCGCCATCCAGGCCTCGAACGCCAACCGCCCCAAGGGCGCCATCGAGGGCGACGGTCGCCGCCTGCAGATCTACACGCCGTCGCCCGC
The DNA here is from genome assembly GCF_044542805.1 of Acidovorax sp. NPDC077693. Taxonomy (NCBI): domain Bacteria; kingdom Pseudomonadati; phylum Pseudomonadota; class Betaproteobacteria; order Burkholderiales; family Comamonadaceae; genus Acidovorax; species Acidovorax sp. NPDC077693. The sequence continues at coordinate 294,029 of NZ_JBITVD010000005.1, forward strand.
GCGCAAGGCGTCCGAATACGAATCCTTGGTCGTCGCGTGGCGCAACAACGCTGCGGTGCGGCTGGGTGATGTGGCGCGGGTGGAAGACGGCGTGGAGAACCGCCGCACGGTGGGCCTGTTCAACGGCGAGCCGGCCATCATCGTGCTGGTCACGCGCCAGCCGGGCGCCAACATCATCGAGACCGTGGATTCGGTGCGCGCGCTGCTGCCCGACCTGCAGGCCCAGCTGCCGCAGGACATCCAGGTGGCGGTGGCGTCGGACAGCACCAACTCCATCCGCTCGTCGCTCAAGGAGATCGAGCTCACGCTCATGGTCTCCATCGCGCTCGTGGTGCTGGTGGTGGGGCTGTTCCTGCGCAAGGCGCGGGCCACGGTGATCCCGGCGGTGGCCACGGTGGTGTCGCTGCTGGGCACCTTCGGCGTGATGTACTTTTTGGGGTTCAGCCTGAACAACCTGAGCCTGATGGCGCTGACGGTGGCCACCGGCTTCGTGGTGGACGATGCCATCGTGGTGCTGGAGAACACCATGCGCCACATCGAGTCCGGCATGGACCGCATGCAGGCGGCGCTGCAGGGCGCGCGCGAGGTGGGCTTCACGGTGCTGTCCATCAGCCTGTCGCTGGTGGCGGTGTTCATACCGCTGCTGTTCATGGACGGGCAGGTGGGCCGGCTGTTCCGCGAGTTCGCGATCACGCTGTCGGCCGCGGTGATGATCTCGCTCGTGATCTCGCTCACCACCACGCCCATGATGTGCGCGTGGCTGCTGCGCGCGCACGACCCGGCCGATGACAAGCCGCCATCGCGCCTGGCCCGCTGGGCCGAGCGCGGCTACCAGGGCGTGCTGCGCACCTACACCAGCAGCCTGGACTGGGCACTGGCCAGCAAGGGGCTGGTGGTGCTGATCCTGCTGGCGGTGGTGGGGCTGAACGTCTACCTGTTCGCCAAGATCCCCAAGGGCTACTTTCCGGAGCAGGACAACGGCCAGCTCAACGCCGGCCTGCGCGCCGACCAGAGCATCTCGTCCGACGCGCTCGCGGCCAAGCTGCGCCAGGCGGTGGACATCATCCGCAAGGACCCGGCGGTGGACACGGTGGTGGGTTTCTCGGGCGGCAGCCGCGCGGGCGGCGGCTTCATGTTCGTCAACCTGAAGCCCCTCAAGCAGCGCACCGACAGCACGCCCGCCGTCATCGCGCGGCTGCGGCCGCAGCTCAACCAGATCACCGGCCTCAGGGTGTTTTTGAACCCGGTGCAGGACCTGCGCATGGGCGGGCGGTCGAGCAATTCGACCTACCAGTACACCCTGAAGAGCGACAACATGGCCGACCTCAAGCTGTGGGCGGGCAAGCTGGCCGACCGGCTCAAGGACGAGACCCTGCTGAAAGACGTGGACACCGACCTGGCCGAGAACGGCGTGGAGACGTACATCGAGGTGGACAAGGCGTCCGCATCGCGCCTGGGCGTGACGTCGTCGGCCATCGACAACGCGCTGTACAACGCCTTCGGCCAGCGCTCGGTGGCCACGATCTACGGCGAGCTCAACCAGTACGCCGTCATCATGGAGTGGGCGCCTGAGTACACGCGCGGCCCGCCGGCCTTGAAGGACATCTACGTGGCCGCCAACCCGAGCGGCGCCACCGGCACGGTGGCCAACCCGGGCCAGCGCGGCGCGTCCACCGGCCAGGTGATCAGCACGGCGGCATCGACCATGGTGCCGCTGAGCGCGATCGCCAAGGTGGTGGAGCGGGCGTCGCCCACCTCCATCAGCCACCAGGACGGCGAGCTGGCCACCACGGTGTCGTTCAACATCGACCCGGGCACGTCGCTCGGGCAGGCGCAGCAGGTCATCGCGCAGGCCGAGGCCGACATCGCCATGCCCACCAACGTGCGCGGCAGCTTCCAGGGCACGGCGCTCAGCGCGCAGCAGTCTCAGGGGCAGCAGGCCTTTCTCATCATCACGGCCATCATCGTGATCTACATCGTGCTGGGCGTGCTGTATGAAAGCCTGATCCACCCGATCACGGTGCTGACCACGCTGCCCTCGGCCGGCGTGGGGGCGGTGCTGGCGCTGCTGCTGTTCAACATGCAGTTCACCATCATCGCGCTCATCGGCGTGTTTTTGCTGATCGGCATCGTCAAGAAGAACGCGATCATGATCATCGACTTTGCGCTGGAGGCCGAGCGCGCGCGCGGACTGTCGGCGCTCGATGCCGTGCGCGAGGCCTGCATCCTGCGCTTTCGGCCCATCCTCATGACCACGATGGCGGCTGCGCTGGGCGCGCTGCCGCTGGCCATCGGCTTCGGGCAGGGCTCGGAGTTGCGCCAGCCGCTGGGCGTGGCGATCATCGGCGGGCTTATCGCCAGTCAGTTGCTCACGCTCCTGACCACGCCCGTGGTCTATGTGCTGCTGGACAGGCTGCGCACGCCCGCCCCCAACGAACAACATCTGAGCCGTGCCGGCGCCCCCGGCGCGGCCACCTGATCGGTGCCCATGACACATCTCCACGCCCCGCTCACACCCGGCGCGCACGCCGCCCGGCCCCCCATGGCCCGCCCGACCACGCTGGCACTGGTGCTGGCAGCCGCTGCCCTGCTGTCCGCCTGCTCGGTCACGCCGCCCTACCAGCAGCCCGAGATGGCGGTGCCCGCGTCGTTCAAGGAGGCCGGTGCCACCTGGGCACCCGCGGCGCCTGCCGACGCGCTGGACCGCGGCCCCTGGTGGGAGCTGTTCCAGGACGCCGAGCTCAACCGCCTGGCCGAGCAGGTGCAGCTGTCCAACCAGAACATCGCCGCGGCCGTGGCCGCCTATGCGCAGGCGCAGGCCGTGGTGCGGCAGCAGCGGGCAGGGCTGTTCCCGTCGGTGAGCCTGTCGGGCGGTGCCACGCGCACCGGCGGCGAGGGCGCTGCCCGCTCGGGCCTGACCACCCAGGCATCGCTGGGGGTCGACTGGGCGCCGGACCTCTGGGGCCGACTGCAAAGCGGCGTCACCGGCGCCCAGGCCAGCGCGCAGGCGAGCGAGGCCGACCTGGCCTCGGCGCGTCTGTCGGCCGTGGGCACGCTGGCCTCGGCGTACTTTCAGCTGCGCGAGGCGGATGCGGAGATCGAGCTGCTGCAGGCCACGGTGGAGGGCTACGAGCGCAGCCTGCAGATCGTGCGCAACCGCTACGGTGCCGGGGTGGTGGCGCAGACCGACGTGCTGCAAGCGCAGACCCAGCTGGCCAACGCGCGCGCGGACTTGGCCACCGTGCGGCAGAACCGGGCGCGCTTCGAGCATGCGCTGGCCGTGCTGACCGGTCGCGCCCCGGCCGACTTTTCGCTGGCGCGTGCGCAGTGGGTGGCTGCGGTGCCCGACGTGCCGCTGGGGGTGCCCTCGACGCTGCTGCAGCGCCGGCCCGACATCGCGGCGGCCGAGCGTGCGGTGGCGGCGGCCAATGCGCAGATCGGCATCCAGCGTGCAGCGTACTTCCCGAACCTGAGCCTGGGCGCGTCGGTGGGCAGCGGCGGCAGCAGCGTGGCCGACCTGTTCAAGGCGTCCACGCTGGTGTGGTCGCTGGGCCTGTCGGTGGCGCAGACGATCTTCGATGCCGGCGCTACGGCGGCCCGCGTGGAAGAAGCCCAGGCCGCGCGCGAGGGCCGCGTGGCGGTCTACCGCCAGACGGTGCTCACGGCCTTCCAGACGGTGGAAGACCAGCTCACGGTGCTGCGCACCTTGCAGGAGCAGGAGCCCCTGCGCCGCGAGGCGGTGGCCGCGGCGGAGCGCACGGCGCAGCAGCTGCTCAACCGCTACCGCGAAGGGCAGGTGGGCTACACCGAGGTGGTCACGGCCCAGGTCTCGGCGCTGTCGGCGCAGCGCGCGCTGCTGCAATTGCAGGTCAACCGCCAGCTGGCGGCGGTGACGCTGGTGCAGGCGCTCGGCGGCGGGTGGCAGGCGCCGTGGCAGGAGCAGCAGCAGGCTCCGGCTCAAACGCTCCCGCAGTCCCGGCCCTGAGGGGGCTGGAGCCTGCGCGGGCCCGCCACAGGCCCGCTGCGCATATACTCCTGTTTTGATAGCTGCTAGCGCTTGCCAGGCAAGCGGTAGAGCCCGATTTGGCTTAAATTTTCCTTAAGGAGTGCGCGTGGACGTTCTATTGCTGGTCAAGGCCGCCATCATGGGCGTGGTCGAGGGCCTGACCGAGTTCCTGCCCATTTCCTCCACGGGGCACCTGATCCTGGCGGGCTCGCTGCTGGGCTTCGACGATGCCAAGGCCAAGGTGTTCGACATCGCCATCCAGACGGGCGCCATCTTCGCCGTCATCCTGGTGTACTGGCAGAAGATCCGCGAGACGCTGGTGGCCCTGCCCACCGAGCGCCAGGCCCAGCGGTTCGCGCTCAACGTGTTCATCGGCTTCCTGCCCGCCGTGGTGCTGGGCCTGCTGTTCGGCAAGATGATCAAGGCGCACCTGTTCACGCCGGTGGTGGTGGCCAGCACCTTCATCCTGGGCGGCTTCATCATCCTGTGGGCCGAGCGGCGCTCGCCGGCCGCCACGCGCATCCAGACGGTGGACGAGATGACGCCGCTCGATGCGCTCAAGGTCGGCCTGGTGCAGTGCCTGGCGATGGTGCCCGGCACCAGCCGCAGCGGCGCCACCATCATCGGCGGCATGCTGCTGGGCTTGTCGCGCAAGGCGGCGACGGACTTCTCGTTCTTCCTGGCCATCCCCACGCTGATCGGTGCCGGGGTGTACAGCCTGTACAAGGAGCGCGCGCTGCTGTCGGCGGCCGACATTCCGATGTTCGCGGTCGGGCTGGTGTTCTCGTTCATCAGCGCCTGGCTGTGCGTGCGCTGGCTGCTGCGCTACATCAGCAGCCACAGCTTCGTGCCGTTCGCGTACTACCGCATCGTGTTCGGCATCATCGTGCTGGTGACCGCCTGGACGGGCTGGGTGCAGTGGGCGGATTGACGGCTGCGCATTCACTCGGATTGGTTATGGGACGAAAGTGATAAGCTGATGGCACACCCGGCCGCTCGGCGCAGGGGCCGAGGCGCGCGGCGGTGACCTTCCTGGAGGGCTGGCGCGCGGGGCGTTCCACCGATGACCCTGCCCCGCTGGGGCTTTCGCCGCATGATGCAAGACGATCCAGAGTTGTCCGACTATCGGGCCATCGCCCCCGGGCACAGCCTGTCCAAGGACGAGTTGCTTGATGTGATCACGCGCAGCGCTGGCGCCACCATGGCGGTGGTGGACCGCAGCCTCACGATGCTGTATGTCAACGATGAATACGCGCGCTGGTTCGGCACCGTGCCGGAGCAACTGGCGGGCAAGTCGTTGACCAACATGTACGGCGATGCGGCGGTCACCGCATTCATGCCCTTCGTCGCCCGCGTTCTGTCGGGTGAGCGGGTTCAGTACCAGCGTCTTTTGCGCACGCCCTACGGCTTTGACGAGTGGCGCACCATCTGCCTGACGCCCTGGCACAACCGTGAAGGCTCCATCGAGGGCTTCATCACCACCGCACTCGATGTGCACGAGCTGCAGGTCACCATGGACGCGCTGCGCGCCGCCAACCAGCGCCTGTCCTCGCACATGGAAAACAGCCCGCTGGCGGTGCTGGAAATGGACCACAACCTGCGGCTGCTGCACTGCTCGCAGCGCGCGGTACAGCTCATGGGCTGGCTGCATGTGGCGGACCTGCAAGGGCAGTTGCTCAACGAGTTGCTGGACCTCTCGCCCGCGGATGCGACCCTGCAGCTGGCCCTGCAGCGCCTGCAGTCGGGCCAGGAGTCGCAAAACCGGGCCGAGACTTCCTTCACGCGCGACGACGGGTCCGAGGTGCATTGCGAGTGGTTCAACTCGGCGCTGACCGATGCCGAGGGGCAGGTCACATCGATCATGGCGCTGGTCGAGGACGTGTCCGCCAAGATCGAGATCGCGCGCCAGCACCACTATCTGGCCAACCACGATTCGCTCACTGGCCTGCTCAACCGGGCGGCCTTCCAGGCCCAGCTGGAAAAAGCCCTGGAGCCCGCGCGCAGCGTGGGCTGCCTGGCGCTGCTGTTCATCGACCTGGACGGCTTCAAGAGCGTGAACGACACCGAGGGCCACCGCGCGGGCGACGAGGTGCTGCGCATCGTGGCGCGGCGCATCGCCGGCACCGTGCGGTCCGGCGACACCATGGCGCGCCTGGGGGGCGACGAGTTCCTGGTGATGCTGGAGCACGACGTCACCCGCGACGTGACGGACACCATCGGTCACCGGCTGCTGGAGGCGCTGCAGCAGCCCATGCTGGTGGACGGGCGGGAGCTGTCCATCGGCGCGAGCATCGGCGTGGCCGTGTGCCCCCCGCTGGGCGGCCACATCGACGATCTCATCAACCGCGCCGACCAGGCCATGTACAGCGCCAAGCGCGCGGGCAAGGGGCGCCTGCACTACGCGGACGCAGACGCGGACGCGGGCTGATTCGCCGGCTGGCCGGCGGGCAGGGCGCCCGGGCCGGGGCCACTGCCAGGCCGTGACCTGCCACACCACACCACGCAACGCAACGCCAGGGCGCTGGGCCCTGGCGGCAAGCTGCTGCTACCCCGGCAGCGCGATGCTCTGCGCGAAGTGGAAGAAGTTGGTCGGGTCGTACTGCGCCTTCACCTTGCGCAGCCGCGGGTAGGCCGGGCCCCAGTAGGCGTCGGCGAAGTTCTCCAGGCTGCCGTCGGGGTAGTTCTGGTAGACGTGGCCGTTGAGGAACGGCTTGACCAGCGCCATGAAGCCGTCAAGCCAGGCCTCCATCTGCGCCCGCTCGGCCGGGTTGCGCCAGAACACGTCCACCACCAGGTCGGCATCTGCGCTGCGGTGGATGAAGGCGCTGTCTTCCACCGGGTAGCGGTTGATGGCGCCGCCGTAGGCCTCCAGGTAGGCCAGCGACCAGGTGTTGGGCGAGGTCTTGAAGTAGTCGATGATGCGCTGCCAGTCGGCGGTGCTCAGGCGCGCGCTGATGTAGCCGCTGGCCTTGGACTCGGCCACGCCATTGGGCAGGTTGTCGGGCAGGGTGTAGGGGTGGTCTTCGAGCCATGTGTTCATGGCCGGGTAGCTGCCGGTCTTGTCCACCAGCAGCTTCGCACTGGGGACGGCCAGCAGCGGCGCGATGGCCGCCAGGCCCGCATCGCGCGGTCCGGTGTACATGCCCTGCACCATGTACACGGGCACGCCGTTCTGGTAGCCGAGGTTCATCATGTAGCCCAGCGCATCGGGCGCGCCGGTCTTCATGAAGTCGCGCTGCATGAGGGTGAGGACTTCGGCGGCATGGGCCTCGTCCCAGCTGATGGCCCAGGCCCAGACGTCGTCCAGGCGCACCATGCGGTAGGTCACCTGCAGCAGCACGCCGAAGTTGCCGCCGGTGCCGCCGCGCATCGCCCAGTACAGCTCGGGGTTTTCGGCCGCGCTGGCCAGCACGATCTTGCCGTCGGCCAGCGCCACGCGGAAGGATTCCACCATGTCGCTCTGGATGCCGAAGGCCCGCGAGGTGTAGCCGAAGCCGCCGCCCTGTACGAAGCCGCCCACGCGCACATTGCCGCAGGCGCCGGTGGGCACGTGCCAGCCGGTGCCCCTCATGGCGCCGTTGAAGGTGTCGAAGTCGGTGCCGGGCAGCACATGCACGCGCCGGGCCAGCGGGTCGAGCGTGACGCCCGAGATGCCGCTCAGGTCGATCACCATGCCGCTGTTGACCGAGTAGCCTGCCGTGCTGTGGCCGCCGCTGCGCACCGCCACCCACAGCCGGTACTTGCGCGCCACGGCCAGGCATTCGAGCACGTCGCCTTCGCACACGCAGTAGACGATGACCTGGGGGTAGGCCTGGAACGCGGGGTTCGACTCCTGCCGGTCCTTGTCGTAGTTGCGGTCCGACGGCAGCACCACGCGCCCGACGATGTTGTATTCGAGTTCGGCGATGGCCTCCCACGAGATGGCTTCACCGGCGCCGTCGCCGGCAACCACGGCGGCCGTGTTCAATGCGGCGTGTGACCTGAAAAGTGCGATGCGTTCGTCCTTGGCATGACGGGCAGGGCTCTTGCGATGGGGCATGGCGAACTATCCTCCAGAGTGAAAGGGAGCCCCGTGTTTATCGCAGGCCGTGGGTTTTGACCAGTGCTGAATGACCGCTGTTGCCCGCGCAGTGCATGCGAGGGGTCGGCAGGCCGCCGGGCACGGCGGCCGCCCCCCGACACGCAGCCCGTAGGGAGGCCGCAGCAACGCAGGTCAGGACGACGACAGCGCCAGGTCGCCGGTGTTGCGCCGCAGGCAGAACTTGCCGCCCTGCTTGCCGCTGTACATGGCCGCATCGGCGAGCTTGAGCAGGCCCACGGCGTCGTTGCTGTCCTCCGGCGCCAGCGCGTAGCCGATGGTCAGGCCCACCTGCACCTGCAACTGGCCCAGCGAGAACGGCGAGCGAAAGGCATCGAGCAGCTTGAGCCCGAGCTCGTGGGCTTGCTGCGCATTGCCCAGGTCGCCCGTCATCACCACGAACTCGTCGCCGCCCAGGCGCGCCACCACGTCGCTTTGCCGCAGGTGGCCCTGCAGGCGGCGCGTGACGGCCACCAGCAGCTCGTCGCCCACATCGTGGCCGTGCCGGTCGTTGACGGGCTTGAAGCCGTCGAGGTCCATCACGTACACCGCCAGCAGCTTGTCGGGGCCGCACCGGGGCAGGGCCGAGGCCAGCGCGATGTTCAGCCCGCGCCGGTTGGGCAGCCCGGTGAGCGGGTCGGTGTGGGCCAGGGAGCGCATGGCATCGCGTTCGCGGTTGGCGTCGATGGCCTCGGTGCGCAGCGCCTTGGTGCGCACCCCCAGCACCCGCATGAACAGCAGCATGTCCAGCGTGGCGCCGAAACCGAACGAGTGCATGGTCCAGAAGTTCACCGGCACCCAGCCGCGGATGACGCCGATCACCGTGGCGGTGGCGGCAAAGTAGATCAGCCAGGCCAGCAGCAGGCTGGTGCCCACCGGGTCGCCCTGCCGCGCGCGGCGCACGGCGCCGGGGATGCCCATGAGCGCCGGGACCAGCCCGAGGATGCTCACCACGGCGGCGATGGCCGCGGTGCTCAGCACGTCCAGCGCATGCACCACGGCCAGCAGCGCGCACAGCACCGCGCCGGCCCGCATGGCGCGCAGCAGCCGGCTTTGCGGCCGGTGGCCCACGAGGGCCTGGCTGATGAAGAGGAACGACCCGCAGGTGGCCATCAGCGCCGACAGGCCTGCGGCATGCAGCTCGAGCCAGATGTTGTCCTGCCAGAGGTACTGCGATCCCAGGCCGAACAGGTGCAGCGAAAAGAGCGTGCTGCCGGTGATGAGCAGCGCGTACTGCAGGAACAGGATGTCCCGCAGGTTGATCCACTGCGCCAGGCTGTAGATCAACAGGCACAGCGCCAGGCCGGTCAGGATGCCCTGCAGCATCTGCTCGTTCATGGCGGCGCTGTGCCATGCGGTGGGCTTGTTGAGCGTGATGGGCAGCACCATCGCGCCGGTGGTCTCCACGCGCAGCAGCAGGTCGTAGTGGTGGCCTGGCTGCATCAGGAGCGGCAGGGCATGCGTGCGGGTGCGCAGCGGGCGCTGCGAGAACGGCTGCAGGCTGCCGAGCGTGGCCTGCTGGGTCACGTGGCCCCCATGGGTCAGGTAGACCTCGATGCGCTGCAGCACGGGGTAGTCGATGTCCAGCACCCAGGTGCCGTCGGAGCTGGGCGCCACGCTGACCGGCACGCGCACCCACACTGCGTCGGTGCGCACGCCCAGCGTTCCGCTGCTGCGCGGGGGCGCGGCGAACTCGGCGGTGCGCCGCATGACGTCGTCCACCGACAGCACGCGCGACGCGTCGTTCAGGATGGTGACGGCGGGCCAGGCTTCGTGCGAGTGCACCTCGTCGCGCAGCAGGATGCGGCTGTCGTGACCGTTGCCGTCGCCCTGCGCCCAGCTGCCGTGGCACCCCACCGACAGCCACACCAGAACGCAGCCCATCATCCAGCGCCTGAGGAGGGCCGGCAACCGTTGCCACGGCAGCAAGAGGGGGACGGTGCGCATGGTGTGGATCGACGCTTGGGCAGTATAGGAGGCAGCAGGGTCGCGGGGTTGCAGGTGGTGTGGCTGTCTCGTTCAGGTGGCCGGCGCCAGGTCGTTGCGGCCACGGCGTACCGTGCGCTTGCCGTCTTGCTTGCCGGCGTACATGGCTGCATCGGCCAGGCGCAGCAGCACCTGCGGGTCTGCGCCGTCCAGCGGCGCGATGGCATAGCCTGCCGTGAGCCCCACGTGCAGCCGCAGGTGGCTCAGGCTGAACGGCTGCTCGAAGGCACGCAGCAGCGCCTGGCCCAGCTCATGCGCCTGCTGCGGTGTTTCCAGGCCCTGCGCCATGATGATGAACTCGTCGCCGCCCATGCGGGCCACCATGTCCGAGTGGTGGCGCACGCTGCGCTGCAGGCGGTGGCCCACGGCCACCAGCAGGTCGTCGCCGACGTCGTGGCCGTGCGCATCGTTGACGGGTTTGAACCCGTCCAGGTCCATGAGGTAGAGCGCCACCAGCCGCTGCTCGGAGCACTGCGCCAGCGCGGAATGCAGCGCATGCTGCAGGCCGCGCCGGTTGCTCAGGCCGGTGAGGTGGTCGGTGTGGGCCAGCGAGCGCATCAGATCGCGCTCCTGCATGGCTTCCACGGCGCGTGCCTGGGCCGCGTTGGCGCGCAGGCCCAGCACGCGAAAGAAGAGCAGCATGTCCAGCGTGGCGCCGAACTGGAACGAATGCAGCGTCCAGAAGTTCGCGGGCACCCAGCCCTGGACCAGGCACACCATGACCGCGGCGGCGACGCCGAAAGCGACCCATGCAGCCAGCAGGGTGGCGCCGATCGGGTCCCCGCGCCGCACCCGCGTGATGGCCGCGGGCAGGCTGATGAGTGAGGGCAGGGCACCCGCCAGGCTCATGTAGGCAATGCCGATGGGCACGCTCACCCAGCCGAGCACGAGCGCGGCGCACACCGCGGCGGTGATCGCCGCGCCCGCCCGCATGGTGCGCGCGTACCGGCTGTGCGGTGTGTCGCCGGCCAGCGTGTGGCCCAGGAACAGGAACGAGCCCGCCAGGGCCATCAGCCCGGCTGCCAGGCCCGCATACCGGCCCATCCAGAGATTGTCGGGCCACAGGAACTGGGCGCCCAGGCCGAAGAACTGCAGCGAAAAAATCGCGCTGCCCAGCACCACCAGCGCATAGAAGCCGAACATCCGGTCGCGCTGCGTGACCCACTGGACCAGGCTGTACGCGAGCAGGAAGAACGCCAGCCCGTTGAGCAGGCCCTGCAGCATCTGCTCGCTCAGGGCTGCATGCATCTGATAGGGCATCTCCCCCACCGTGATGGGCAGGATCAGCGGCCCCGTCGCCTGCACCCGGATCAGCAGGTCGTACGGTTGCCCGGGCTGCAGCTCGAACGCCATCGCAGGGGTGCGGCTGGACAGCTGCCCCTCGCCCGGCTGGCGGGTGCGCAGTCTCTGGATCACCTGGCCGCCGCGGGTCAGGTAGATCTCGGCCTGCAGCGAGCTGTAGCCCAGATCCACCACCCAGGGCGTGCGCGGGGCCTCGGGCGCAATGACGGGAATGCGCAGCCACATCGCGGCCTTGTGCACACCCAATGATCCCCCACGCCGGGCGGGCGCCTCGAACGCGTCCAGGCGTTCCAGCATGTCCTCGGCCGTGAGGCTGTACGTGGGGTCGGCCTGCAGGGTGATGGCTTCCCACGCATTCACCTGGGGCCGGGCCTGCGTCAGCACCAGGGGCGCGTCAGCCCGTGCCTGCAGGGGCACGGCCATGGGTGCGAGCAGCCACAGCAGGGTGAGTGCCAAGCCGCGATGCGCGCGCCAGAGCCGGGCCGGGAGCAGGAGGGCATGGAGCAACAGGTGCATCAGTGGGGAGGCCCTGGTTACGCGGGTCGCTGCGCCTGCGCGGAGCCCGTGGCCTGCGCCTTCTGGGTCCGGCCCAGGCCCAGGCTCCAGCTGCCGTGCGTGGTGAGGCGGTCTTCCAGGCGGTTGAGCCAACGGGGTGCGTTGGGGTCGTCGCTCCAGCTGTGGACCACGTCGTCGACTTGGTTGAGCAGCGCGGTCGGCAATTGCAAGGGCCGTGTCTGGCTCATGAGCACCCGGCTCATGAAGTGGTAGCCCAGCACGCGGGTGAGGGCGCGGACTATCGAGAACCGGGGCATTGCCAGGCGCACCACCGCATCGAGCACGCGCGCCGCGATCAGCACCACCCAGAACAACAGCGCCGATGGCCAGGGCACGGGCTGGGTCAGTCCCAGGTCGCTGGCCGTGTCGCGCCCGCACAGGTAGCGGGTCATGAGCTGGGGGAAGGGTTTGACGATGTCCCACGGCAAAGCCTTGGCCATGGTCTGCATCAGCGCCTGGCCCAGGGCCGGGCGGGGATCGGGGCTGATCGGGTCTGCACGCCCGCGCGCCTGCATCTGCGCCATCAGCACCTGGCCTTGCTCCATGGTGTCGACCATCAGCGAGCGTTCGATGCCCAGGACGTGGCCCACCACGTTCCAGGCATGCAGGTAGGCTTCTTCCTCGTGGCGCGGCAGTCCGATGCCCAGCTTGTGCAGGCTGCGCAGGAACACATAGCCGAAGGTCAGCAGCGTGTAGGCCAGCTCTTCCTGGTTGCAGGGCAGGCCGTCATCGGCCACGTCCCAGCCGCGCGCATGCAGCATCTGGAACATGGTGACGCCGCGGCCGCCGCTGGCGGGCAGCGGCGTGGGCGCGATGGCGCTGGCATCGCCCGCTTTCAGATGGTCCACGGCACGCTGCGGGCTGCCGTGCAGGATGAGGTTGCGGATGGTGGCGTGGATGAGCCGCACCTTCAGCACCTGCGCCACGCCCGCACCGCGTTCGCTCAGGCCGCCGTGCATCATCACCGGAAAGATCATGGCGGCGGTGGAGCGTATGCGGTATTCGGTGTTCTGCTCCAGCTGCCCGGCGGTGTGCAGCACGGCCGACAGGTCGGGGATCACGTAGCACTCGGGCAGGCTGGCGCAAAACAGCAGGATGCACGACAGCGCGCCGTGCTCCATGAACAGCTTTTCGGCGCGCTCGATCTGGCGGGCGTCGGCCCAGTCGGGCAGCACCTGGGCGGTGCGTACATAGTGGTTCAGCGCATCGGCCATGGCCTGGTCCACATAGCCATCGGCCGGCTTGCCGCCCACGGTGCCATGCACCGGGCCCACCGCAATCGTCCACTGCGCGATGCCCGCGTTGTCGGCCCATTGGCCCAGCAGGATGTTCACCGTGTCCAGGCGCTTCCATTGCTCGGCATCGGCATCCACCATGCCGGGGGGCCAGGGGCCGAGCATGTCGGCAATGGTCTGGTCGGCCAGCGGGTCGGCGTGGTGCTGCATGCCGGCCAGTTCGGCGTCGGGAAGCGGGAAGTGGCGGGAGTTCGTCATGGTGGCTGTCTTCATGCTGCGGCTTCTGTGGGGGTGCGCCAGCGCTGGAATCCGGCCATGGCGCACAGCAACGGTATGCCCATGGCAAACGGGGCGATCGAGCGGATCTCCACCGGGTTGCCCAGGACCATCTGGAACACCATGCCGGACGCGTAGATGGCCAGCGGGACCAGCGCGTGGCGCCGCAGGAAGGGGCTCACGGGCTGCAGCGGGCGGCGGCGCACCGACAGGCGAAAGCTGAAGATGATGCAGAAGGCGACGAACACCCAGCCGAAAAAGCCCTGCACGGTCTCGCCGAACCAGGCGCCGTCGGTCTTGGCCATGATCCAGGCCTTGAGCGTGTAGACGAGGTAGGGGTCGGCGCCCAGGTCGAACGCGGTGACGATCATCGCGGCCAGGAACGACAGCATGGCCGCATTGCCGAGCCCCGGCGCGCCGTCCACTGGCGACTGCCACACGATCAGGTTGCTGATCACGTAGCCTGCGTAGGTGAGCGAGAACCACATCATGGGGATGACGATGGGCACGTTGACGAGCCGGGCCCCCAGCACATCGGTGTAGGTGTAGTGCCCGAAGAACCAGCCGTGCGTGCTGCCCATCTGCTCGGCGAACCAGCCCAGGCTCACCGCGATCAGCACGAACTGCAGCGCCGGGCGGGCGCCGAGCAAATGGGTGGCACTGGCCCAGCAGCACGCGAACATGAGCACCGACGCAGTGACGATGGCAATGGTGGTGTCGTTGTGCGTGCGCAAGGCCGTGACCACCAGGAATGCCGCGAGCAACGCGAAGGTCACCGCGGGCAGTCGGGCAGTCAGGGGAGTCTTTGCAGGCATGTGGGGTGTATCACGCTGTAACAAACCCCCAGTGTAGAGGATGCGCCCGTGATTCGCGCCCCTTGTTTTTGCAGAAACCTCAGTGCCTTTTCGGTACTTTTGCGGGCCGTTTTGGTGTTATATCAGCGTCACACCGTGGCGGCTCAGCGCATCACGGGGTCAGGGCTTTCAGCGAAGCGAGATTGAGCAAGGAGGCCTCGATGGCCGCCGCGGTGGCCACCGGCTGCTCCATCGGGAACAGGTGGCTGCCGTCCAGCATCATCGTGCGGCCCTGCGTGATGCGCAGGGTCAGGGCCATGCCCACCTGCTTCATCTCTTCGGAGTCGCGCCCGCCGATGAAGGCGGCGGGGCACTGCAGCGGGTGCGCGGCCAGCAGCCGGCCCAGGTTGTGCGGCAGCGTGTTGTAGATGGCGGTTTCCACCGCGCGGTCGAACCCCAGGATGCGCTTGCCATCGTGGTCCACCAAGCCGTGGGTGACGTAGTCGTGCAACACCTCCGGGTCCCAGCGCGCGAACGCCTTTTTCTTGCGAAAGTGTTCCAGCGCCTCGTCGTTGCTGGCCCAACTGAAGCGGCGCTGCCGGCTGATCTTGCCCGGCGAGATCGAGCCCACCACCTGCGTGCGTTTGGCCACGTCGACGGCATTGGCCTTCCAGCCGCCCAGCAGCGGCGAGTCGATCAGGAGCACGCCCCGCACCAGCTCGGGGTGGCGCGCGGCAGCCATCACGCTCAGAAAGCCGCCGAGCGAATGCCCCACCAGAAACACCGGCTGGCCCAGGCGCTGCACCTGCGGCGTGGCGAAGTCGGCCAGCTGCTGCACCAGGTGCGGCCAGTTGTTGGTGACGGGGTACTGCGCTTCGTGGCCGTACCGCTCCACGGCATGCACCTCGAAGCCGCGGGCCTTCAGGTGCTGGAAGAGGACGCGGTAGGTGCACGCCGGAAAGCTGTTGGCGTGCGAGAAAACGATGGGGAGCATGGAGGTACGCGCAGGGAGCAAGGGCTGCAGCCGGCACCCCGGGCGGGGCGGGCGGGGCAGGTCAGATGAGCTTGTCCAGGTGGTTGGTGATCTTCTTGAGCGGCTTGCTGCGCGCAGGGTTCACCATGATGGGAACGTTGGTGGCACCGCCGCCCCAGGCCGGGTCCTCGATGCTGTCGAACACCTCGCGCAGCTTCTGGCCCCAGTTGTCGTGCAGCATGCGGAAGTACGGGTTGTTCTCGTCGATGCAGACCACCTTCTCGGTGGAGAAGCGGTCGACCTCGTAGACCACCAGGTCCAGCGGCAGTCCCACCGACAGGTTGGACTTGAGCGTGCTGTCCATGGACACCAGCGCGCACTTGGCGGCTTCGTCCAGCGGCGTTTCGGGCGTGAGTACGCGGTCGAGCACGGGTTTGCCGTACTTGGACTCGCCCACCTGGAAGTACGGCGTCTCGGACGTGGCCTCGATGAAGTTGCCGGCCGAGTAGACCTGGAACAGGCGCATGCCCTCGCCCTTGATCTGGCCGCCGAACACCATCGACACATTGAAGTCGACGCCCGAGCGCTTGAGCGCCAGGCCGTCGCGCTCGTGCACATGGCGCACCGCAGCGCCCAGCACGCGGGCGGCGTCGAACATGCTTTTGGCGTTCCAGATGGAGATGGTCTCGCCCGAGTCCCCGTCCTTGAGCTGCTCGGTCTGCAAGATTTCGCGCACCGATTGGGAGATGGACAGGTTGCCGGCCGACAGCAGCACCATGAAGCGGTCGCCCGCCTTCTCATAGACCATCATCTTGCGAAAAGAACTGATCTGGTCCAGGCCGGCGTTGGTACGGGAATCGGACAGGAAAACCAGCCCGGCGTTGAGTTTGATGGCGACGCAATACGTCATGGAGCAGATGGTGGGTCTAGGGTGGGGGAACCCGCAAGTTTAGTCCGGCTTGCGCTCCAGGTTGGTGCATGGCCCGTGCAAGGCCCTGCGCGCCGCACGGCGCTGGCGCAGTTTTGAGTGGATTGCTATTGAAATAATAGCTGGCAGCGCACGCCAGGCATGCGGCAGGTGGCATTTACACTCAATTGGCCAGCATCTTCTTGAGTTGGTAAAGCGCGTCCAGCGCCTCGCGCGGGCTCAGCTGGTCGGGGTGGATGCCCGCCAGGGCTGCTTCGATGGGGCTGGCGCCCGCGCCCTCGGGGGCCTCCGGCGTGGCGAACAAATCCACCTGCAGATCGTTTTCGCCCGCACGCTCTTCCAGCGCGGCCAGGGCATGGCGGGCGTGGTGCAGCACGGGGGACGGCATGCCCGCCAGCTTGGCCACCTGGATCCCGTAGCTGCGGCTGGCGGGGCCGGGCTGGATCTCGTGCAGAAAGACGATGTCCGCGCCGGACTCGGTGGCGCTCACGTGCATGTTGATGGCGTGGCGTGCCTTGGCGGGCAGCTCGGTCAGTTCGAAGTAGTGCGTAGCGAACAGCGCGAACGCGCGCGTCTTGTCGTGCAGGTGCGTGGCGATGCCGCTGGCCAGCGCCAGGCCGTCGAAGGTGCTGGTGCCGCGGCCGATCTCGTCCATCAGCACCAGGCTGTGCGGCGTGGCGGCGTGCAGGATCTGCGCGGCCTCGGTCATCTCCAGCATGAAGGTGGACTGCGCGTTGGCCAGGTCGTCCGCCGCGCCGATGCGGGTGTGGATCGCGTCGATGGGGCCCAGGCGGCAGTGCGATGCGGGCACGTGGCTGCCCATGCAGGCCAGCAGCACGATCAGCGCCACCTGCCGCATGTAGGTGCTCTTGCCGCCCATGTTGGGGCCGGTGATGATCTGCATGCGCGTGTTGGCGTTCAGGCGCGTGTGGTTGGCGATGAAGCTGCCGCTGGATGTCTCGGCCAGGCGCGCCTCCACCACCGGGTGGCGGCCGTTTTCGATCTCGATGCAGGGCTCGGGCACGAACTGGGGCGCGCACCAGTTGAGCGTGAGCGAGCGCTCGGCCAGGGTGCACAGCACGTCCAGCGCGGCCAGGGCCTGGGCCAGTCGGGTGAGGGCGGGCACGTGGGGCTGCAGCTGGTCCAGGATCTGCTCGTACAGCCACTTCTCGCGCGACAGGGCGCGCTCGTTGGCCGACAGTGCCTTGTCTTCGAAGGTCTTGAGTTCGGGCGTGATGAAGCGTTCGGCGTTCTTCAGCGTCTGGCGGCGGCGGTAGTCGTCGGGCACCTTGTCCACATGGCTGCTGGTGACCTCGATGTAGAAGCCGTGCACCTTGTTGAACTGCACGCGCAGGTTGGGGATGCCGGTGCGGGCTTTCTCGCGGGTTTCCAGGTCGAGCAAGAAGGCATCGCAGTTGGTCTGGATGGCGCGCAGCTCGTCGAGTTCGGTGTCGAAGCCGCTGGCGATCACACCGCCGTCGCGCACCAGGGCCGCAGGCTCCTCGTCGATGGCCGCGCACAGCAGCGCGGTGCAGCCCTCGGGCGGGTGCAGGTGGCTGAAGATTTGAATCAAATAGGGCTCTGGTGCTTGCCCGGAAAGCGCAAGGTGCTCTGATTTTTGTAGCGTCTTGCACAGGGCGACCAGCTCGCGCGGGCGCACCTGGCGCAGGGCGATGCGGGCGGTGATGCGCTCCACATCGCTCACGCCCTTGAGTTCGCCGCGCAGCAGGGACCACGGGCCGCTGCCCCCGCCGGCACCCGCGTCGCCGCGCAGCGCCGTCGTGGCCGACAGGCGCTGGCGCGCCTGGTCGCGGTCGCGCTGGGGCTCCAGCAGCCAGGTCTTGAGCAGGCGGCTGCCCATGCCGGTCATGCAGGTATCGAGCAGCGAGAACAGGGTGGGCGCGTCGTCGCCGCGCAGCGTCTTGACGAGTTCGAGGTTGCGTCGCGTGGTGGCCGGCAGGTCGATCAGGTCGTCGCCGCGCTGCACCTGCACGCTGTGCACGTGCGTGAGCGTGCGGCCCTGCGTGTGCTCGGCATACGCCAGCAGCCCGGCGGCGGCGGCGTGCGCTTCGCCCAGGTCCTGCGCGCCCCAGGCCTGCAGGCTGGCGGCGCCCAGGTTCTCCAGCAGCTTGCGCTCGCCCAAGGCGCTGTCGAACTGCCAGTCGGGGCGCAGGCTGATCGGGCAGGTGAAGGCGCCGCCCTGGCGCAGCACCTGCAGTTGCTGCTCGAAGCGCTCGGTCACGCCGGCGCTGTAGATCAGCTCGCTCGGGGCCACGCGCGCCAGCCAGCCGCCCAGTTCGTCGTGCGCGCATTCGGCCAGGTACACGCGGCCCTGGGTCACGCTCAGCCAGGCCAGGCCGCAGCGCGCGCGGGGCGCCTGGTGCACGGCCATGAGCAGCGATTCGGATTTGTCGGACAGCAGTTCGGTGTCGGTCAGCGTGCCGGGCGTGACCACGCGCACCACCTTGCGCTCCACCGGTCCCTTGGCCGCGCCGACCTCGCCCACCTGCTCGGCAATGGCCACCGACTCGCCCATCTTGATCAGGCGCGCCAGGTAGGTCTCCAGCGCATGGAAGGGCACGCCTGCCATCAGCACCGGCTGCCCGCCCGACTGGCCGCGTTGCGTGAGCGTGATATCGAGCAGGCGCGAGGCCTTCTCGGCGTCCTGCCAGAAGACTTCGTAGAAGTCGCCCATGCGGTAGAGCAGCAGCGTGTCGGGGTACCCGGCCTTGAGCGTGAGGTACTGCTGCATCATGGGGGTGTGGTGCTCGAACGTGTCGGACATGCAGGGGCGTGCTCTTGAAATGAGGCGTGGACTGTAGCAGTTCACCCCTGGGGTTTCCCCTCACGCGGTTACATGTCTGTTTGTCATGGCGTTACGTTTTGACATACTCTTGCCTGTATGCTGTGCCATGGCCTGGCGCAGTGGCCGCCACGGCTTTGCAACCGGCTGCTGTGCGCGCGCAGGCCCCTTTCCTTCAGAGGTTTCAGACCGACCGTGATTTCGTCCGAACTGCTGACCGACCTTCTTGCTCCCGCTGGCGAAGGGGCCATCGAGCCCATGGCGCAGGCGCGCCTGCAGGCCCTGGTGGATGCGGTGCCGGTGGCGCTGATGGAGTTCCGGCTGCAGGGCGGCCGCCTGCTGCTGCTGGCCGCCAACGCCGCCGCGCGCCGCATGCCGGGGCTCGGTGCGGTGCGCCACCCCGGTGCGGATGCCAGCGAGGTGTTCGACCTGCTGGCCGGCACGCAGCTGCTGGACCAGCTGCACGGCGTCGTGCGCGTGGGGGCGCCGCTGGAGTGCCGCCAGGTGGTGCGCGAAGCCGGGCGCCTGCTGCTGGCCTGGGACCTGTCCGCGCGCCGCGTGACCACGGACTGCATCGTCGTCACGGTGCGCGACGCCACCGAGGCCGAGACCTTGCGTGCCGCGCTGGCCAACGCCGAGCACGCCCTCGAAGAAGTGCGCCGTGAGCTGCGCGAGCAGACCGACGTCTTCAACACCATGGAAAGCCTGGCCCGCGCAGGGCACTGGCGCCGCATCGAGGACCCGGGCGAGACCGTGCTGCTGTGGTCGCCCGGCCTGTGCAACATCGCCGGCTTCGAGCAGCAGGAGTGGGTGGATCCCGAGCGCGCCGTGAGCGGCATCCTGCCCGAGGACCGCGGCGTGTTCGACAAGGTGCGCGAGCGCGGCCAGGGCCTGGATGTGGAGTACCGCTGGCGCCGGCCCGATGGCGAGGTGCGCTGGATGCGCTCGCGCGTGCAGCGCACGCTGCCGCGCGACGGCGTGCAGGTGGTGATGGGCGTGGTGCAGGACGTGACGGACGAGCACCGCGCGGCCGAACAGCTGCGCGAGCAGCTGCTCTTCATCCAGCGCATCGCCAGCCGCATCCCCGGCTTCATCTACGAATACCGCCTGCATGCCGACGGCAGCACCAGCGTGCAGTACATCAGCGACGCGGTGCGCGAGTTCATGGGGGTGGAGCCGCACGAGGTGACGGCCGACCACGAGGTGCTGATGCTGCGCGTGCTGCCCGAGGACCTGCCGCATGTGCAGAGGTCCGCCATCACCTCGGTGCGCAAGCTCGTGCCCTGGCAGTGCGAATACCGCGTGCG
This sequence comes from Acidovorax sp. NPDC077693, assembly GCF_044542805.1. Classification (NCBI taxonomy): domain Bacteria; kingdom Pseudomonadati; phylum Pseudomonadota; class Betaproteobacteria; order Burkholderiales; family Comamonadaceae; genus Acidovorax; species Acidovorax sp. NPDC077693. Next base: position 314,272 of record NZ_JBITVD010000005.1, read on the forward strand.
CATGCCCGACGGCAGCATCCGCTGGCACATGACCAACGCCATACCGCACCGCGAGCCCGACGGCTCGGTGGTGTCCCATGGCTTCACCATGGACATCACCGACCGTAAGCGCGCAGAGCAGGAGATCGAGCGCCTGGCCTTCTACGACGCGCTCACCGGCCTGCCCAACCGCCGCCTGCTGCTGGACCGCCTGCAGCGCTCCATCGCTGCCTGCCAGCGCACCAGGAACCTGGGCGCCCTGCTGTTCATCGACCTCGACAATTTCAAGGACCTCAACGACACCCTGGGCCACGACATGGGCGACCAGCTCTTGTCCCAGGTGGCCGCCCGCCTGGTGGGCAGCGTGCGCGAGGCCGACACCGTGGCCCGCTTTGGCGGCGACGAATTCGTCGTCATGCTCGAAGCCCTGGCCCCGGACCTGGCCGAAGCCGCCACCCAGGCCGAGACCGTGGCCGAGAAACTGCTGGCCCACCTGAACCAGCCCTTCGAACTCGACGGCGCCCAGCACTACAGCACCCCCAGCATCGGCATCACCCTCTTTGGCGACGAACGCCTGTCGGTGGACGAACTCTTGAAGCGCGCCGACCTGGCCATGTACCAGGCCAAGGCCGCAGGGCGCAACACGCAGCGCTTCTTCGACCCCGACATGCAGGCGGCGGTCAACGCCCGCTCCAACCTGGAAGCCGACCTGCGCCAGGGGCTGGCGCGGGGCGAGCTGCTGGTGCACTACCAGCCCGTGGTCGACCACCAGGCGACCCTGATGGGGGCCGAAGCGCTGGTGCGCTGGCGCCACCCCCAGCGCGGCATGATCAGCCCGGGCGACTTCATCCCGCTGGCCGAGCAGACCGGGCTCATCCTGCCGCTGGGCCAGTACGTGCTGCAGACCGCCTGCGCGCAGTTGCAGCGCTGGGGCCAGCACGTCGAGACGGCGCACCTGTCGATCTCGGTGAACGTGAGCGCCCGCCAGTTCCGCCAGCCCGGCTTCGTGGCCGAAGTGCTGCAGACCCTGAGAGAGCACGGGGCGGACCCCCGAAGGCTCAAGCTCGAGCTCACCGAAAGCCTGCTGCTGGGGGACATCGAAGACACGATCGCGCGCATGGTGCAGCTCAAGAGCGAAGGCGTGGGCTTTGCGCTGGATGACTTCGGCACCGGCTATTCATCCCTGTCCTACCTCAAGCGGCTGCCGCTGGACCAGGTGAAGATCGACCAGAGCTTCGTGCGGGACGTGCTGTCGGACCCGAACGACGCGGCGATCGTGCGGACGATTTTGGCGCTGGCCAAGAGCCTGGACCTGGAGGTGGTGGCCGAGGGGGTGGAGACGACGGGGCAGCTGGGGTTCTTGCGGCTGCACGGGTGCGAGGGGTTCCAGGGGTATTTGTTCGGGCGGCCCGGGCCGGTGGAGGACATCGATGCCTTTTTGTTTGCCACACGCTGAGACTGCGCAGCGCACACCAGGGCGATGGCGGGCTTGTGCGCCCGGCGCCGAATCGCACGGCGGCTGGGGATCGCCCCGCCGTGGTGCGCATCCACCAGCGGCCAGGGGCCCGGTGTGAAGCGCGCGGGCGGAGGTGTCGGCATGTTCCTGGACAAGGTGCTCGATAGCAATGCCCCCGGCAAGCGGGGCCTGGCCCTGGTGGCCGTGCTGGCCATGTTCGGCGCGTGGCTGGTGGTGCAGGGCGTGGTGCACTGGCGCGCGGGCGAGCGCGACGACGACCGCTCCCGCCAGCTGCAGCAGACCTCCGACCTGCTGATCAGCCAGACCACCGGCGGCAGCATGCTCGGGGCCGTGTCGCTGCTGGGCCTGAGCGAGCCGCTGCTCAAGGACATGGCCACCGGCAAGCTCCCGCCCGACCACCCGGAAGCGCTGGCCAGGCTGGGCGTTGCGCGCGGAAGGTTCCTGGTGCATGGCGTGTACGTGATGTCGGTCGACGGGACGGTGGTGGCCCACGAGACGGCCGGCGCCCGCTCCACCGGCATCAACCTGGGTTTCAGGCCGTACTTCCAGCAGGCGGTGGAGGGTGCGGTCAGCGTCTACGCCGCCATCGGCAGCAACTCGCAGGAGCGCGGCCTGTACTACGCCGCCCCCCTGTACGACCGCGATACGCCGGCCAGCTCCATCATCGGGGTGGTGATGTTCAAGGTGGGCTTCGAGGCGGTGGATGAGTTGCTCAGGCGCTCCGAGCTGCCTTCGGTGCTGCTGTCTCCACAAGGCGTGGCGTTTGCGTCCACCCGGCCCGAGTGGCAGTTTGCGGTGGCGCCGCCGCTCACGCAGGCGCGCATCGATGCGATCCGGGCCACGCGCCAGTTCGGCCATCTTTTCGAGAACGGCGTGGCGTCCGCGCTGCCGTTCTCCACCGACGCGAAGGAGGTGCAGCTCAACGGCGTGACCTATGCGCTCAGCCGCAGCAGCATCGACTGGAAGGACCCGGGCGGCCCCTGGCAGCTGGTGGTGCTGGACGACATCAGCGCGCTGATGTCGCCCACGCAGCGCATCCAGGTCGGCGGCGCCACGTTCGTGCTGCTGTTCCTGCTGGGCCTGCTGCTGCTCGATCTGTTGCGCAGCCGTGCGCGCGTGGCGGCGGCGCTGGAGCGCTTTCGGCTGCTGGGCGCTGCGCTGCAGAGCAGCCCGGTGTCGGTGGTGATCACCGACGGGGACGGGCGCATCGACTGGGTCAACACGCAGTACGAGCGCAACACGGGCTATTCGCTGGCCGAGGTGCGGGGCAAGAAACCGTCCATCGTGGCCAGCGGCCAGACGCCCGCGCAGACCTACCAGGCGATGTGGTCCACGCTGCTGTCAGGCCGCTCGTGGCAGGGGCATTTCGTGAACCGCCGGCGCGACGGCAGCACCTACCACGACGAGGCCACGCTGTCGCCGGTGCTCGACGAGAACGGCAAGCGCATCGGCATCGTGGGCCTGCATGAAGACGTCTCCGAGCGCATCCAGTCGCACAAGGAACTGGAGCGGCGCGAACGCCTGCTCAACGAGCTGCTGGAGCAGCAGACCGCCATCTTCGACAACGCCCCGCCCATCCTGCTGGTGTGCGACGGGCACTTCCGGCAGTTCAACCCGTCCTTCGTGGAGCTGATGGGCGGCGAGGCGTCGGAGCTGCTGGGCATGGGCATGTCGCGGCTGTTCGGCACGCCCGCGGGTGCCGAGCAGTTCTTCGCGCGCGTGGGGCCGGGCCTGGCCGCGGGCGAGGCGCTGCGCGAGACGGCCACCTTGAGCCGCCTGGACGGCAGCAGCTTCGAGGCACGCCTGGCCGGACGCAGCCTGCAGATGGAGGGCTTCAAGGCCGCGTCGATCTGGGTGATCGAGGACGTGAGCGAGCAGCGGCGCGCCGAGCTGGCCGTGCAGCAGGCCCGCGACCGCCTGGAGATGGCGCAGGAGGCCGGCAAGATCGGCGTGTTCGACATCGACCTGATGACCGACCAGGTGCTGTGGAGCGAAAAGCTGGTGTCCATGCTGGGCCTGCCGCCGGGCGACCAGTTGCGCAGCCGGCACGACTGGACGGAGCGCCTGCACCCCGAGGACCGCGACCGCGCCCTGGCGTACTTTGCGCAGTGCCTGGCCAGCGGCAACACGGACCTGCGCGACTCGTGGCGCATCGTGCGGCCCGACGGCGAGGTGCGCTGGTTCCTGTCGGCCGCGCGCATCTTCCGCGATGCGGCCGGCCAGGCCGTGCGGGTGGTGGGCGTCAACGTGGACATCCACGACCAGAAGCTGCTGGAGGCCCAGGTGGCCGAGCAGCTCGACTTCCAGCAGGCGCTCATCGACGCGATCCCGGTGCCGCTGTTCTACAAGGGGGCGGACGGCCGCTACATCGGCTTCAACCGCGCCTACGAGCAGTCGTTCGGCGTGCAGCGCGAGACCCTGATCGGCAAGACGGTGATGGACCTGACCTTCCTCCCCCAGAGCGAGCGCGCGCAGTTCGACGATGACGCACAGGAGGCGCTGCACGGCGTGCAGTCGGTGCACAAGGAGGTGGACATGCCGTACGCCGACGGCAAGATCCACCACACGCTGTTCTGGCTGCATGGCTTCTCGCGCCCGGACGGATCGCCGGGCGGCGCCATCGGCACCTTCGTCGACATCACCGACCGCCAGCGCGCCGAGGAGGACCTGCGCCGCGCCAAGGAGCTGGCCGAGGAGTCCACCGCGCTCAAGTCGAACTTCCTGGCCAACATGAGCCACGAGATCCGCACGCCCATGAACGCGATCATCGGCATGTCGCACCTGGCGCTCAAGTCGGGCCTGTCACCCCGCCAGCACGACTACGTGAGCAAGATCCAGCAGGCCGGCCAGCACCTCTTGGGCGTGATCAACGACATCCTCGACTTTTCCAAGATCGAGGCGGGCAAGCTCACGGTCGAAAAGCAGCCCTTCGTGCTCGACCGCATGCTCGAGAGCGTCTCGGACGTGGTGGGCTACAAGGCGGGCGCCAAGGGGCTGGAGCTGGTGTGCGACGTGGCCTGCGACGTGCCGCCCAACCTGGTGGGCGATTCGCTGCGGCTGGGGCAGATCCTCATCAACTTCGCCAACAACGCCATCAAGTTCACCGACGCCGGCGAGATCAGCATTGCCGTGCGGCTGCTGGAGGCCGCGGGCCACCGCGTCATGCTGCGCTTTGAAGTGCGCGACACCGGCATCGGGCTCACGCCCGAGCAGATGGGCCGGCTGTTCCAGAGCTTTCAGCAGGCCGACACCTCCACCACCCGCCGCTACGGCGGCACGGGCCTGGGCCTGGCGATCTGCAAGAGCCTGGCCGAGCTGATGGGCGGCGAGGTCGGGGCCGAGAGCACGTTCGGCAAAGGCTCCACGTTCTGGGTGTCGCTGCCGCTGGAGCGGGGCGCGCCGGCCCGCGTGCTGCTGCCGCCGCCCGACCTGCGCGGGCGCCGCGTGCTGGTGGTGGACGACAACCAGACCGCGGCCACCGTGCTGTCCGACATGCTGCTGGCCATGGGGTTCGAGGTGGACCAGGCCCATTCCGGGCTGGAGGCGCTGGAGCGCCTGCGCGAGTCGATGGCGCAGCGCCGCCCGTTCGGCCTGCTGCTGCTCGACTGGCACATGCCGGGCATGGACGGCGTGGAGCTGGCCGGCCACATCCGCGGCCTGGGCATGGCCGAGGTGCCCAAGATGCTGATGATCACCGCCTACGGCCGCGAGGACGTGATGCGCGCAGCGCGCTCCCAGGGCATCGAGACGGTGCTCATCAAGCCGGTCAACGCATCGCTGCTGTTCGACACGCTGATGCAGCCCCAGGAGCATTCCACCTTCAGTGCGCGCCGCCTGGTCACCCCGGCGCCCGCCGCCGAAGAGCTGCCGCTGGCGATCCGCGGCGCCTGGGTGCTGCTGGTGGAGGACAACGAACTCAACCAGATGGTGGCGGTCGAGCTGCTGCAGGAAGCGGGCTTTGCGGTGGATGTGGCGGAGAACGGCCAGGCCGCCATCCAGTGCATCGAACGCAAGGCCTACGACGTGGTGCTGATGGACATGCAGATGCCCATCATGGACGGCGAGACCGCCACGCGCCAGCTGCGCAGCAACCCGCGCTTTGCCCGCCTGCCCATCGTGGCCATGACCGCCAACGCCATGGAGGCCGACCGCCAGCGCTGCTTTGCCGCGGGCATGAACGACCATGTGGCCAAGCCCATCGAACCGGCCGCGCTGTGGGCGGCGCTGACCCGCTGGATACGGCCGCGCCCCGGCCTGGGCCAGGCGCTGTCACCGGAGGCGGTGACCGACGGCCTGCAGGACCCGGCGGCCGCCTTGCCCGCCGACGCTGCACCCGTACCGCCGCCCGCGGTGCCCGGGCTGGACACGGCCCTGGGCCTGCAGCGCGCCCTGGGCAAGCCTGGGCTCTACGCCGAGATGCTGCGGCGCTTCGCGCAGGGGCAGGCCACGGTGCTGGAGGACCTGCAGCAGGCCCTGGCCGTGGGCGACGTGGTGCTGGCCGAGCGGCTGGCCCACACCCTGCGCTCGGTGGCGGCCAACATCGGTGCGCAGGGGGTGGCCGACCAGGCCCAGCTGCTGGAGCAGGCGCTGCGCAGCGGCCAGCGGGGCGACGGCGTGACCGGCGCGCTGGTGCCACTGGCCACGGCCCTGCAGCCGCTGCTGCAGGCGCTGCAGGCCTGGGCGCAGCAGGCGGTGGCGCCACGCCCTGCGGCCAGCACGCCGGCAGCGGTTGGGGGCGTTCCTGCGCTGTCTGCGGGAGATGCCCTACAGCGATTTCGCACGCTGCTGGAGCAGGATGACCCTGCAGCGACCGAGTTTTTGCAACACAATGTCTCTGTGCTGAAGTCCGTGTTGGGACCGGCCTTCGCGCACGTGGAGGTTCACACCCTCAACTTCGACTTCGAGCAGGCCTTGGGGGCGATGGCGACGGTGCCGCACCCCGAACACCCCGCTGCCCTTTGACACCGGGCAGAGCACTACGCAGGACCCGACTCCATGGACCACGCGCCTTTTGCCCCCCAGCAATCCGCACTCGTCGACAAGCCGATCGCGACGGTGCTGGTGGTGGACGACACGCCCGACAACCTCACCCTGATGGGCAGCCTGCTGCGCGAGCACTATCTGGTGAAGGTGGCCAACCATGGCGAGAAGGCGCTGAAGATCGCGCAGTCGAGCACGCCGCCCGATCTGATCCTGCTGGACATCATGATGCCGGAGATCGACGGCTACGAGGTCTGCCGCCGCCTGAAGGCCGCGCCCGCCACGCGCGACATCCCGGTGATCTTCCTGACCGCGCGCTCGGACCCCAACGACGAGCGCATGGGCCTGGCGCTGGGGGCGGTGGACTACATCACCAAGCCCATCAGCCCGCCCATCCTGCTGGCGCGGGTGAACACGCACCTGGCCCTGAAGGCCACGGCCGACTTCCTGCGCGACAAGAGCTCGTACCTGGAGCGCGAGGTGGCCATGCGCACGCTGGAGGTGCAGGCCATCCAGGACGTGACCATCATGGCCATGACCTCGCTGGCCGAGACGCGCGACAACGAGACCGGCAACCACATCCGCCGCACGCAGCTGTATGTGAAGACGCTGGCGGAGCGGCTGCGCAACCACCCGCGCTTCGAGCATGCGCTGACCGACCGCATGATCGAGCTGCTGTACAAGTCGGCGCCGCTGCACGACATCGGCAAGATCGGCATCCCGGACGCCATCCTGCTCAAGCCGGGCAAGCTCACGGTCGAAGAGTTCGAGATCATGAAGACCCACACCACGCTGGGCCGCAACGCCATCCAGGAGGCCGAGCGCCGCCTGGGCATGCGCGTGGCGTTTCTCAGCGTGTCCAAGGAGATCGCTTACAGCCACCAGGAGAAGTGGGACGGCTCGGGCTACCCCGAGGGCCTCAAGGGCGAAGAGATCCCGGTGTCGGCCCGCCTCATGGCCGTGGCGGACGTGTACGACGCACTGATCAGCAAGCGTGTCTACAAGCCCGCGTTCTCCCACGACCAGGCCTGCAACACCATCGTGCGGGGCAAGGGCACGCATTTCGACCCGGACATGGTGGATGCGTTCGTGGACATCGCGGAGGACTTCCGCAACATCGCCCAGAAGTATCCGGACCCGGGCTGAAGGCTGACGTTCGACGTTCGACGGCTGACCGCTGCGGGCTGCGGGCTGCGGAGCGCCACCGGGGCGGTGGGCCCCTGGCGCTGGCGCCCGACCAGCGTCCTCAGGCCTCCCGGCTCACAACACCGGCATCAGAACGGCGCGTCGTCGCCCTTGGCGCTGCGGTCCTTGCCTGCGGTGCTGTCCTCGTGGCCTTCATCCGCATCGTCCGCTGCGGCGGGCTCTTGCGCATCGACCGGATCGGCACCGCTGCCGCCGTCCGCCAACGCGGCCTGGCGCACTGCGGCCTTGTCGCCAGCGCCGGCGAACTTGCTGTACTTGCCCAGGATGGGCACCAGTTGGCCGTAGATGCGCGGGTTGCCGGCCAGGCACTCGCGCTGCTCCAGAAAGTCCGCCTCGCCCGTGAAGTTGCCCACCAGGCCGCCGGCCTCGGTCACCAGCAGCGAGCCCGCAGCCACGTCCCAGATCGACAAGCCGGTCTCGAAGAAGCCGTCGGTGAAGCCCGCGGCCACATAGGCCAGGTCCAGCGCCGCGGCGCCGGGGCGGCGCAGGCCGGCGGTGCGCTGCATCACGTCGGCCATCATGTTCAGGTAGCTCTTGAAGTTGTCGCCCGGGCGGAAGGGGAAGCCGGTGGAGATCAGGCAGTCCTTGAGCTGGGTGCGCTTGCTCACGCGGATGCGGCGCTCGTTCAGGTAGGCGCCGCGGCCCTTGGTGGCGGTGAACAGGTCGTTGCGGCTCGGGTCGTACACGACGGCCTGCTCGACCTTGCCCCTCACGGCCAGCGCGATGCTGACGCAGTAGACGGGAAAGCCGTGGATGAAGTTGGTGGTGCCGTCCAGCGGGTCGATGATCCAGACGAATTCCGAATCCTTGGCGCCGTATTCCGTGCCCGACTCTTCGGCCAGGATGCCGTGGCCGGGGTAGGCCGTGAGCAGGGTCTCGATGATGATCTTCTCGGACGCGTGGTCCACTTCGGTCACGAAGTCGTTGATCTGCTTTTGCGAGATCCGCACCGATTCCACGTCCAGGGCCGCGCGGTTGATGATGGCGCCGGCGGCGCGTGCAGCCTTGATGGCCACGTTGAGCATGGGGTGCAGATTGGACGACATAGATTGTGGTGGTGAGCAGGGCGCCCCGGCACGAAAGAGCGTGGCGGCCTGCGAATCATGAGCGGGTCGGCCCGTCCCGGCGATGCGGGCGGCGACAATGAGGGCGGGATTTTACCCGGACCGCCTTTTTTTGCCTAACGCACGGCTTTTCCGCGCCGTTGCGCTCCAACCCGTTCCTGCGCCATGAAGACCCGTTTTGTCCTGATCAACACCAGCCACGCCGGCAATGTGGGCGCCGCCGCCCGCGCCATGAAGACCATGGGCTTCGACGATCTGGTGCTGGTGGCGCCACGCTGGGCCAACGTGCTGCGGCGCGAGGAAACCATCCAGCGCGCCAGCGGCGCCCTGGACGTGCTGAACAACGCGCGCATCGTCGCCACGCTGGACGAGGCGCTCGACGGCATCAGCCACCTGTGCGCCACTGCCATGACCCCGCGCGACTTCGGCCCGCCCACGGCGGCGCCCCGGGATCACTTCGAGACGCTCCTGAAAAGTGAGCTGGCGGCGCAGTCTGGACAAGCGCCAGATGCCGATCTGGTGTCCACCGCCGGCGGACAGGCTGGCGTGGCCTTTCTCTTTGGCTCCGAGCGCTTCGGCATGGCCAACGAGGACGTCTACCGCTGCCATGTGGCGCTCTCCATCCCGACCAACCCCGGCTTCGGCTCGCTCAACCTGGGCGCGGCCATCCAGGTCATCGCCTACGAATGGCGCCTGGCGCTGGGCGGCTTTGCGGTGCAGGACGCCACCACCGACCGCAGCCTGGCCGACGCCGCCCAGGTGGCCGGCATGCTGGGCCACTGGGAGCAGGCGCTCACGGCCATCGGCTTCCTGGACCCGGCCGCACCCAAGAAGCTCATGCCCCGCCTTAACCAGCTTTTCAATCGCGCGCAGCTCAGCCCCGAAGAAATCCACATCCTGCGAGGTGTCGCCAAAGCCATGATCGAGGCCGGCGGGCCAAAACGATAGACTGTGCGGCCATAAACTCATAACCAGAAGAACCGATGCTCGCCCGACTGCGCTCCGATATCCAGTGCATCCTCGACCGCGATCCTGCCGCGCGCAGCACGTGGGAGGTGATCACCTGTTATCCGGGCTTGCACGCGATCTGGCTGCACCGGCCCGCGCACTGGTGCTGGAACAACGGTCTCAAGTGGCCGGGGCGCTTCATTTCGCACTTTGCGCGCTGGTCCACGGGTATCGAGATCCACCCTGGCGCCAAGATCGGCGAGCGCGTGTTCTTCGACCATGCCATGGGCGTGGTGGTGGGCGAGACCGCCGAGATCGGCGACGGCTGCACCATCTACCAGGGCGTGACGCTGGGCGGCACCTCGCTGTACAAGGGCGCCAAGCGCCACCCCACGCTCGGCCGCGACGTGGTGGTGAGCGCGGGCGCCAAGGTGCTGGGTGGCTTCGAGGTGGGCGACGGCGCCAAGATCGGCAGCAACGCCGTGGTGATCAAGCCCGTGCCGCCGGGCGCCACGGCCGTGGGCATTCCGGCCCGCATCATCCCGTCCAAGGCCGGCGAGAGCGCCGACGTCACCGAACCCCAGCAGGCCCGCAAGTTCACGGCCTACGGCATCACGCAGGAAGACGACCCGCTCTCGCAGGCCATGCGCGGCCTGATCGACAACGCCTCGTCGCAGGAGCACCAGATCGCGCTGCTGTGGCAGGCCATCGAGAAGCTGTCGGCTTCATCGCAGCAGGCCAAGGACTGCGTACCGTGCGATGCGGCGATCAAGGAGCAGTTCGAGGCCGGCAAGTTCAACGAGCTGGTGGGCAAGTAGGCGCCGCCAAACCATCGCGACGCACTGGCACGGTTTGCTATTGAAAATATAGCTGCCAGCGCTTTCTTATCAAGCGGTAGCAGCTATTTTTCTTCGAATGATCTGGCTTGCAACAACCCACTGAGCCGTTCACGCTGAGCTTGTCGAAGCGCAGCGCAGGGCTTCGACAAGCTCAGCCCGAACGGTGGGCGTAGTTCAAAAATGCCGACACATCAATGTGCCGAAACTCAGGCCTGGCGCGGCGCCCGCACCGCGCTTTTGGGTCGGAACGCCTTGCACACTGCATCGTGCGTTTCCAGGTACGGCCCGCCGATCAGGTCGATGCAATAGGGCACGGCCGCGAAGATGCCGGGCACGATCTGCCCGCCCTCGGCGTCCTTCAGGCCTTCCAGCGTCTCGGCGATCGCCTTGGGCTGGCCGGGCAGGTTGATGATCAGGCTCTGGCCGCGGATCACCGCCACCTGGCGCGAGAGGATGGCCGTGGGGACGAACTTCAGGCTGATCTGGCGCATCTGCTCGCCAAAGCCCGGCATCTCCTTGTGCGCCACGGCCAGCGTGGCCTCGGGCGTCACGTCGCGCAGGGCGGGGCCAGTGCCGCCGGTGGTGAGCACCAGGTGGCAGCCTGCCGTGTCCACCAGCTCGATCAGCGTGGCGCTGATGCGCTCCTGCTCGTCGGGGATCAGGCGCGGCTCGAAGGCGATGGGGTTGTGCAGCGCGCGGGCCAGCCAGTCCTGCAGGGCCGGCAGGCCCTTGTCTTCATACACACCGGTGCTGGCGCGGTCGCTGACCGAGACGATGCCGATGCGCACGGCATCGTGCAGCGCGCCGCCCATGCCTGTGGGGGTGTCAGTCATTGCCGTCCTCGTCGCCGTCTTCGTCCAGGTCGCCGTGGTCATCGGCGTCGCCGGCACCGCCGCCCAGGTGCTCGCGCACCAGCTGGAACAGCTCGCGGTACGCGCGGCCCTTGCGCGGCGCCAGGCCTTGGGAGACCTGGACATTGGCCTCCTTGCCTGCGGGCTGGGCATCCTTGCGCGCCTGGCGGATCAGGGCGCGCAGCTGCTGCGTGTCGGTGCCGGGGTGCTCGTCCATCCACTGGGGCAGGGCGTCGTCGTCGGCGATCAGGCGGTCGCGCCACTGCTCGGCCAGGTGCAGGGCCAGCTTGTCGGAGGCCGAGCCAGTGCGCTGCACTTCCAGCGCCTGGCGGGCGGCATCCACCAGCTGGGGCTCGAGCTTGCGCATGAGCTTGCCCACAAACTGCATCTGGCGGCGCTTGCCCTCGAAGTTGGTGATGCGCTTGGCTTCGTTGATGGCATCCACCAGCTTGTCGGGCAGCCCCACGTTGTTGAACAGGTCGGCGCGCAGGCCCAGCAGTTCCTTGCCCAGATCCTGAAGTTCATCGCTCTCGCGCTTCATATCCGTGCGGCTGGCATCCGGCGTGCCTTTGAGTTCGGCCTTGAGTTGAATGTCCAGTTCGCTGCCTTCGGCAACGAACTGGCCTCTCACAAAGTAGCCTTTTTTGGGTTTGCGTGACATGGGGTGGGGGCAAATGGGAGGTGGCGCAGCGCGCGCCACAGCGGCAAGTATCATAGCCGTCGCTATGAACAAACCCTCCCAAAGCGCCGCGCGCGCGCCTGGCGCTGCTGCCGCAGCCACCGCCCCCCGCACTCCCGACTCGGGCTTCAGCTACAGCCGCCCCTTCTTTGAAGAGCTGGTGGACCGCGCCCTGGCGCACGCCAAGAAGCTGGGCGCCACCGATGCCGGCGCCGAAGCGTCCGAAGGCTGCGGCCTGTCGGTCAGCGTGCGCAAGGGCGAACTTGAAAATGTCGAGCGCAACCGCGACAAGTCGCTGGGCGTGACCGTCTACCTCGGCAACCGCCGTGGCAACGCCAGCACCTCCGACTTCTCCACCAAGGCCATCGAGCAAACCGTGCAGGCGGCGTACGACATCGCCCGCTTCACGGCCGAAGACCCGGTGGCGGGCCTGCCCGATGCCGACGACATCGCGCCCACCGACACCCACCGCGACCTGGACCTGTTCCACCCCTGGGCCGTCGACAGCGAGCAGGCGGCCCAGATGGCCATGGAATGCGAGGCCGCGGCGCTCAAGACCCACCGGCGCATCACCAACAGCGAAGGTGCGGGCGTGTCGGCGCAGCAAAGCCATTTCTTCAGCGCCCACACGCGCGGCTTTCGGGGTGGCTATGCCAGCTCGCGCCACAGCTTCTCGGTGGCGCCCATCGCATCGCTGCCCGGCCGCAATGCCGAGATGCAGCGCGACGCCTGGTACAGCTCCATGCGCGACGCTGCCGAACTGGCCTCGCCCGAGGCCGTGGGCCGCTACGCCGCGCAGCGCGCGCTGAGCCGCCTGGGCAGCCGCAAGATCCCCACCACGCAGTGCCCGGTGCTGTTCGAATCCACGCTGGCCGCGGGCCTGCTGGGCGGCTTCGTGCAGGCCGTGAGCGGTGGCTCGCTGTACCGCAAGAGCAGCTTTCTGCTCGACTCGCTGGGCAAGATGGTGTTCCCCAAGCACATCGACATCGCCGAAGACCCGTTCGTGCTGCGCGGCAAGGGCAGCTCTCCGTTCGACGAAGAAGGCGTGCGCGTGGCGCCGCGCAAGGTGGTGCAGGGCGGGCGCGTGCAGGGCTACTTCCTGTCGAGCTACTCGGCACGCAAGCTGGGCATGAAGACCACGGGCAACGCCGGTGGCTCGCACAACCTGACGCTGACGTCGCGCCTGACGCAACCGGGCGACGACCTCGATGCCATGCTGCAGAAGCTGGGCACCGGCCTGTTCGTGGTCGAGCTCATGGGCCAGGGCGTGAACTACGTGACGGGCGACTATTCGCGCGGCGCGAGCGGCTTCTGGGTGGAAAACGGCCGCATCGCCTTCCCCGTGCACGAGATCACCATCGCGGGCAACCTCAAGGACATGCTCAAGGGCATCGAGGCCGTGGGGGCGGATGTGTACAACTACGGCGCCAAGTCGGTGGGCTCGGTGCTGGTGAACCGGATGAAGGTGGCGGGCAGCTGACACTACCGAAGGCATTGGCATGTCTCAGCACGAATCGTTCCTCAGCACCTTTCACGCGGCGGTAGTGGCCTTTCTGACTCTGGATGAGCCGGCCATCGAGTCGCTGCAAACACGGTTCGCGCAGCACGCGGGGACTTGGACTCGGGCATGGGCATGCGGGTATTACCGGGCTGCCCACCTGTATCCCGCGCTGAGTCAGTCGGACCAAGATTTCTACGCCCTTGAGGCCAAAGAACTGGTGGGGCTGATTGCACCGGGCTTGGATATTGGGTCTGTGCCGAGCGCTGACGTCCAGCGCATCATGGCTGGGTTCGATGCCACACTCGCCTATGACGCGGTGGACGGACCGCTTACCCTGGTGCAAATCAACGATATGGCCCATGGACTCGCCATGTTGCTGGTGGCAAACCCGGGGTTTAGGGAACCCCGGCGGCGCGAGCGCGTTTTGCAATCGCTTTGCAATGACGTGACTGAGGATGTGCTGGGAGATTGGCCGACGAAATAGATCACTGATCGACGCCGCAGCTTCGCGCATTGGCAGCCAAGTGCGGGCGCTGATCTGCATAGGATTGCGCCCTCGCACCAGAGACTCCCGCAAACGCTGGAGTTTTTTGCGTGGTGGGAGGAGGGGCGATGGCGATGTGCGCCGACCGCCCACGTGTCAGCGATCCGTGAGGTCCTGCACTACGCTGCGCACCGTTTGCAACGCAGTGCGCAGTTGCTCGTGCCCCACCGAGCCGAGTGCCAGCCGTATCGCGTGGGGCACCTGGCGCGAGGTGGCGAACGGCTCGGCGGTGGAAACGGAAACGCCGCTCTTCAGCAGCGCCACCGCCACGCGGTCGGCGCGCACGCCCTCGGGCAGGGGCAGCCAGCTGAAGTACGACGCAGGGTGGCCCACCAGCGGCAGCCCGGCCAGCACCTTGCGCGCGATGGCTTGCCGCACCGTGGCGTCACGGCGCTTTTCTGCCTCCAGCCGGCGCACGGTGCCGTCCTGCAGCCAGCCGCAGGCCAGGGCAGTGACCACGCCCGCCGTGTTCCAGGTGGTGGTGCGGATGGCGCGCTGCAGCAGCGGTGCCCACTGCGGCGGCGCGGCCGTGAACCCGAAGCGCAGCCCGGTGGCCACGCTCTTGGACAGGCCGGACACGTACACCGTGGATTCGGGGGCGACGGTGGCCAGGGGCGCGGGCGCATCCTTGGCCAGAAAGGCATATGCCGCATCCTCGATGGCCACCAGGCCATGCTGGCGCACGATGGCCGCCAGGTCCTGCCGCCACTGCGCGCTGCAGACCCAGCCCAGCGGGTTGTGCAGGGTGGGCATGGTGTAGATGGCCTTCACACGCCGGCGGGCGCACAGGCGCCGCAGCGCGTCCAGGTCGGGGCCCTCGGTGCCGTTTGCCGCGGCGGGCAGCGGCGCCAGCGTGAGGTGCAGCATGCCGGCCAGCGCCTTGAACCCAGGGTAGGTGAGCGCGTCCACCGCCACCACGTCGCCGGGCTGCAGCAGCGCCATGCAGGCCACGGCCAGGCCGTGCTGGGCGCCGTCCACGATCAGCACCTGGGCGGGGTCCACCACCAGGCCGCGTGCGCTGGCCAGGTGCTGTGCCACGCATGCGCGCTCGTGCTGGCGGCCCCCGTGCGGGGCGTAGCGCAGCAGCGCCTCCAGGTCGCCGCCCGCCGCCAGCCTGCGCAGGCCGCTGGCCAGCAGACGGGCCTGTCCGGGCAGTGATGGGTAGTTGAAGTTCAGGTCCATCACCCCGGCGGCAACGGCCTGCTGGTCCACGGCCTGGCCCGCGGAGACGGGGGCCTCGCGCACAAAGGTGCCGCGGCCCACTTCGCCGCTGGCCAGGCCCAGGGCCTGCAGCTCGGCATAGACCCGCGTGGCCGTGGTCAGCGCGATGCCGTGCTGGCGTGCCAGCTGGCGGTGCGTGGGCAGGCGGGTGCCGGGCGGCAGACGACCTGCGCGAATCTGTGCAGCGAGGTCGTCCACGACGGGTTGGAACAAGGGCTGGGTCATGTTGCGCGGGGGTGTGGTGCAGGGCGAATGAGATGGGCCCGAACGATGGCTGCGGGATGTACTCAGGACAATTTTTTGATTGTATGGGGCAGCTTGCCTACGATGAACTCTGTCTTCAACCCCACCCCACACGCCCGCTGCGGCGCACCTGCCATGCACATTGCCATCCTGACCTTCGACGGTTTCAACGAGCTCGACTCGCTCATCGCGCTGGGCATCCTGCACCGCATCAAGCGCCCGGGCTGGCGCGTGAGCCTGTGCTGCCCCACGCCGGAGGTCACGTCGATGAACGGCGTGACGGTGCGCGCGCAGTCCCAGCTGGCGGAGGCCCGCACGGCCGATGCCGTCATCGTGGGCAGCGGCGTGCGCACCCGCGAGGTGGTGGAAGACGCAGCGCTGATGGCCCAGCTGTCGCTGGACCCTGCGCGCCAGCTGATCGCGGCGCAGTGCTCGGGCACGCTGGTGCTGGCCCGGCTGGGGCTGCTGGGGGCGGTACCCGCGTGCACCGACCTCACCACCAGGCCCTGGGTGCAAGCCGCGGGCGTGAACGTGCTGAACCAGCCGTTCTACGCGGAGGGCAACGTGGCCACTGCGGGCGGCTGCCTGGCATCGCCCTACCTGGCCGCCTGGATCATCGCCCGCTCGGAGGGCCTGGAGGCCGCCACGGCCGCGCTGCACTACGTGGCCCCGGTGGGCGAGAAGGAGGCCTATGTGGCCAACGCGCTGAGGTACCTGGGGCCTT
Source organism: Acidovorax sp. NPDC077693 (assembly GCF_044542805.1). Taxonomy (NCBI): domain Bacteria; kingdom Pseudomonadati; phylum Pseudomonadota; class Betaproteobacteria; order Burkholderiales; family Comamonadaceae; genus Acidovorax; species Acidovorax sp. NPDC077693. Next base: position 330,528 of record NZ_JBITVD010000005.1, read on the forward strand.
ACCTGCCCGAGCACCAGGGTGCGCAAGCGGTGGTGGCCTGAGCCTGATCGATTTCAGCCCTTCGCAATCAATGCTGCAATGGCCTCGCCGATCTGCGTGGTGTTGGCGCTGCCGCCCAGGTCCGGCGTGCGCGGTCCGCTCTTGAGCACTTCTTCGATCGCGCCGACGATGGCATCGTGCGCGGCGCGGCCCGCGCCTTGGCCCTGGGTGAGAAAGTCCAGCATCAGCGCGCCGGACCAGATCATGGCGATGGGGTTGGCGATGTTCTGGCCGTAGATGTCGGGCGCCGAGCCGTGCACGGGCTCGAACAGGCTGGGGAAATTGCGCTCGGGGTTCAGGTTGGCGGAGGGCGCCAGGCCGATGGTGCCGGTGGTGGCGGGGCCCAGGTCGCTCAGGATGTCGCCGAACAGGTTGGTGGCGGCCACCACGTCGAAGCGGCCGGGCTGCAGCACGAAGCGGGCGGTGAGGATGTCGATGTGCTGCTTGTCCAGCTTGACGTCGGGGTAGGCCTTGGCGACGTCGTCGGCGCGCTGGTCCCACCAGGGCATGCTGATGGCGATGCCGTTGCTCTTGGTGGCCAGGGTCACGTGCTTCTTGGGGCGGCTCTGGGCCAGGTCGAACGCGAACTTGAGCAGGCGGTTGGCGCCGTGGCGCGAGTAGACCGACTCCTGGATCGCGATCTCGCGGTCGGTGCCCTCGTACATGATGCCGCCGAGCGATGTGTACTCGCCTTCGGTGTTCTCGCGCACCACGTAGTAGTCGATGTCGCCAGGCTTGCGGCCGGCCAGGGGGCAGGGCACGCCTTCGAACAGGCGCACGGGGCGCAGGTTGATGTACTGGTCGAACTCGCGGCGGAACTTGAGCAGCGAGCCCCACAGCGACACATGGTCCGGCACGGTGGCGGGCCAGCCGACCGCGCCGAAGAAGATCGCGTCCATGCCCGACAGCTGCGCCTTCCAGTCGTCGGGCATCATTTTTCCGTGGGCGGCGTAGTAGTCGCAGCTGGCCCAGTCGATGGTGGTGGTTTCAAGCTCGATGCCGAAGCGCTGGGCGGCGGCCTGTACCGCGCGCAGGCCTTCGGGCATGACTTCCTTGCCGATGCCGTCGCCAGGGATGACGGCGATCTTGTAGGTGGGGCTGGTGCTCATGCGGGTTCCTTTGGGTCTGGAGAGAGGAAGAAAAAATCAGGGTGTAGCAGGATTGTTCGGCAGGCCACCAAAAAATACAATCCGGCAACTGTGCTCTTATTCTTCACACATCGTGCATAAAAACCCGGCCACCGACGACCTGCGCGTGTTCACCGTGGTCGTGCGCAAAGCCAGCTTTGGCGATGCGGCCACGGAGCTGGGCGTCTCGCCCGCGTACGTGAGCAAGCGCATCCGCCTGCTGGAGCAGGAGCTGGCCGTGAAGCTGCTGCACCGCACCACCCGGCGCGTGGCGGTGACGGAGGAGGGCGAGCGCGTCTTCCACTGGGCGCAGCGCATCCTGGACGACATGGACCAGCTGCTGCAGGAGGTGGCCATCACCCGGCGCGAGCCGCGCGGGCAGCTGCGGGTGAGCAGCAGCTTCGGCTTTGGCCGCCAGATCGTGGCGCCTGCACTGTCGCGGCTGGTGGAGCAGCACCCGGGCCTGCAGGTGCGGCTCGAAGTCTTCGACCGGCTGGTGGATGTGGCGGGCGAGGGGTTCGATCTGGACGTGCGCGTGGGCGACGAGATCGCGCCGCACCTGATCGCCCGCCGCCTGGCCGACAACCACCGCGTGCTGTGCGCCGCCCCCGCGTATCTCGCGCGCCACGGCACACCCCGCACGCTGGCCGAGCTGCCCAGCCACGACTGCTTGGTGATCAAGGAGCGCGACCACCCCTTCGGTGTGTGGCGGCTGCGCAGCGGCGCGGTGGACGAGACGGTGAAGGTGCGCGGCCCGCTCTCGGCCAACAACGGCGAGATGGTGGTGCAGTGGGCCGTGGATGGCCGCGGCATCGCGCTGCGCTCGCTGTGGGACGTGGGCGTGCACTTGCGGGCCGGGCGGCTGGTGCAGGTGCTGCCCGACTGGTACCAGGAGGCCAATGTGTGGGCCGTGTACCCCACGCGGCTGGACCGCTCGGCCAAGGTGCGGGTGTGCGTGGAGTTTCTGGAGGAGTATTTCCGCACGGAGTGGGGCAAGGTGCGGTCGCAAGGCGGGCAGGTCTTGGACGCACAGGGGGCAGGGTCTGCAGGCGCAGGCCCGGCGGTCGCTCAGCCCTTGATGAAAAAATAGCCGCTACCGCTTGTCCAACAAGCGCCAGCAGCTATTGTTTTGATAGTGGATGGCCTGGGCCACCCGCAGCGCCGTGGCGCTGTGGCTCCATGGCGCTGTGCCACCGCGGGGCGATCAGCCCGCCAGCGCAGCCTTCACGGCGGCAGAGACCTGGCCCATGTCGGCCTTGCCGGCCAGGCGGGTCTTGACCACGCCCATGACCTTGCCCATGTCGCCAGGGCCTGCAGCGCCCAGCTCGGCCACGATGGCCTTGACGGCGGCCAGCGTCTCGTCGGCCGACATGCGCTCGGGCAGGTAGGCCTGCAGCACGGCCATTTCCGACTTTTCCTTGTCGGCCAGGTCCTGGCGGCCCGCGCCTTCAAAGGCGGTGATGGAGTCCTTGCGCTGCTTGATCAGCTTGTCCACGATGGCCACGACCGCCACGTCGTCCAGCTCGATGCGTTCGTCCACTTCCTTTTGCTTCATCGCGGCCTGCAGCAGGCGGATGGTGCCCAGGCGCTCGCTGTCCTTGGCGCGCATGGCGGTCTTCATGTCTTCGGTGATCTTTTCCTTGAGGCTCATGGCGGCTTCCTTCTTGGGGTTTCAGGCAGGGACAGGGGACACAGGGTCTGCCAAAAGGCTTTCTGGCTAGGCGTCAACGCCGCAGACAGTAGTCCCGCTACGGCAAGGCGTTGCAACGACGCCAGAAAGCCTTTTGGCAGACCCGAAAAAACAAAAACCCGCGCTTGGCGTCCCTAGCGCGGGTTTGGCGGCTGCCCGGTGAGGGACAAAGCCGAAGTTGTACTTAGTACAGCTTCTTGGGCAGTTGCATGCTGCGAACGCGCTTGTAGTGACGCTTCACGGCGGCTGCCTTCTTGCGCTTGCGCTCGGCGGTGGGCTTTTCGTAGAACTCACGGGCGCGCAGGTCGGTCAGCAGGCCGAGCTTTTCAATGGTGCGCTTGAAGCGGCGCAGTGCGACGTCAAAGGGTTCGTTTTCTTTTACGCGGATCGTAGTCATTAGCTAAATGGTTTCCAAAATGTGCCCACAGAGGGACTCCAGGAGATCGAGCCTGAAGGCCGTGTGTGGCGGGTTCCCCGTCTGTAACTAGTATTTGGCCGACGGGGCATTGCCAGCAAAGCCGGAGATTATAGCCCTTGTCCCGCCGCATTGTGCAAGCGGTCCTTGTGCACCCCTGCTCGCCACCGGGCCGGAAGTCGCCCGCAGCGGCGAGTCGGAAAGCAAAACCCGCACGGAATCGGGTCTGCGCCCGCGCCAAGAGCCCGAGTGGCGTGGAAGTTGCTTCATGTTGTAACAGCAACATTCACCGCGAACGGCGGGCCCTCTTGACCGGGGCCCGCCACGCGCAGACACCAAGACCATGGCATTCATGCACCGCGTTTCGGGCTGGCTGGGCCGCCTCAGTGTGGGCCGCAAGCTCATGCTCATCTACCTGCTGGACCTGTCGGCGGTGATCTACGTCTCCAGCATCCTGATCCACGAGAAGTACGTGGCCATCGACTTCACGCGCAAGGAGATCGTGGGCACCACCTACGCGGCGGTCCTGCGCGATGGGCTGATGGGCCAGTTCCTCGCCGCGCCGCAGCAGCAGCCGCCCCTGGTGGCCGACGTGCTCACGCGGCTGGCGGGTGTGCGCCAGGCCTACGACGACCAGTTGCACACGCACGAGGTGGGCGAGCGCTTCAGTTCGGTGCTGCAGCAGCTGGTGCAAAGCCCGCCGCCCACCACCGACCCCATCGCGCTGACCCGGCTGCGCAGCCAGCTGCTGCGCGAGGGGCGCGAGCTGCTCACCACCGTGGGCAACCAGTCCAACCTGATCCTGGACCCGGACCTGGACAGCTACTACGGCATGTCGCTGGTGGTGCTGCGCTTTCCCGAGTTGCTGCAGGCGGTGCACGACACCGTGGTGTTCCTGCACGCGGCGCCCACGGGGCGCGGGCCGCAGTGGTCGTCCGAGCTGCTCACGCTGGTGGGCCGGCTGGACGCGGTGATGCTGGGCATCGAGTCCGACTACAACCAGGCGTTCATCGCCGGATCGCCCGAGATGCGCACCGCCCTCATGGCGCAGCGCGAGGCATTGAAGGCCTCGCTGGAGAGCTTTCAGGCGCTGCTGCAGGGCATGGCGGCGGGGGAGTCGCGCCTGACGCTGGCCCAGGTGGGCGCGCAGCAGGCGCAGGTGCTGGGCGCGCTGCGCGATGCCTGGGGCGTGGGCATCACCGACCTGGAGCGGCTGCTGAACCGCCGCGTGGACGGGCTCTATGCCCGCATGTGGCTGCACCTGGGCACGGCGCTGGTGCTGCTGGGCTGCATCCTGAGCCTGGTGACGCTGGTGGCCCGGCAGATCGCCAAGCCGCTGCAGCAGCTGGCGCGCGTGGCCGACGAGGTGCGCAAGAGCGGCGACCACACGCTGCGCGCGCACTGGTCGAGCCGCGACGAGATCGGCCGCCTGGTCACCGCGTTCAACGAGATGCTCTCGCAGCTCGACCGCGACCGCGTGCTGCAGCAGGAGCTGGCCGCCAGCGCCCGTGCGGCCGAGGCGCAGCGCGAGCTGGTGGAGGCGTTCCCGATCCCGATGGTCGTCACCTCGGTGCCCGAGCACGAGGTGCTGCATTCGAACGCGCCGGCCGGCCACTGGCTGGACGGGCGCAAGACCGACCCCTGGGCCGTGGGGCTGGAGCCCGGCGTGCGGGCGCGGTTCTTCCAGCGCCTGGCGGACCAGGGCTCGGTCGATGAGTTCGAGGTGCGCTGGAAGGGCAGCACCGAGCCTTCGTGGGCCGTGCTGTCGGCGCGGCGCCTGCAGTTCCAGGGCCGCGACGCGGTGCTCACGGCGTTCACGCCGATCAACGTGCTCAAGGTCATGGAGCAGCGGCTGGAGCTGTGGGCCAAGGTGTTCGAGGCCTCGTCCGAGGGCATCATCATCATGAACGCCGAGCAGCAGATCATCAGCGTGAACAAGGCGTTCTGCCGCAGCACGCACTACGACTTCTACGAGGTCATCGGCGAGGACCTGGGCTTCTTGCTGGAAGAGGCGGGCGGCGAGCCGCTGTCGGCGCAGATCAGCCGCACCATGCTCGACAAGGAGTCCTGGCAGGGCGAGGTGCGGTTTCGCCGCCGTTCCGGCGAGACCTACCCGGCCTGGCTCATGGTGTCTGCCGTGCGCGAGAGCAAGGGCGGGGCCGTGGCCAACCACATCGGCATCGCCATCGACATCACCGACCGCAAGCTCAACGAAGAGCGCATCCAGTTCCTGGCGCACCACGACGTGCTGACCGAGCTGCCCAACCGGTCGCTGTGCGTGCAGCGCCTGCAGCTGGCGCTGGCGCAGGCGCCGATCACCGGCGAGAAGGTGGCCGTGCTGTTCATCGACCTGGACCGCTTCAAGGCCATCAACGACACGCTGGGCCACCACATCGGCGACGGGCTGCTGCGCTCGGTGGCCGGACGCCTCACGCAGGCCGTGCGCAGCCGCGACACCGTGAGCCGCCTGGGCGGCGACGAGTTCGTGGTGGTGATGCGCGACGTGGCCGGGCACGACGACGTGCAGCAGCTGGTGGAGCGGCGGCTGATCCCGCTCATCCGCCAGAGCCACCCGGTGGAGGGGCACGAGCTGAACGTGTCGTGCAGCGTGGGCATCGCCGTGTACCCCGAGGATGGCGGCGACATCGACGAGCTCATGCGCCGCGCCGACGCCGCCATGTACGAGGCCAAGACCACCGGCCGTGACGCGGCGCGCTTCTATTCGGTGGAGACCGACCAGCGCGCCCTGGCGCGCCAGACCATGGAGCAGCACCTGCGCCGCGCGCTGGAGCGCCACGAGCTGAGCCTGCACTACCAGCCGCGCCTGGCGGCCAAGGGCGGGCGCCTGCTGGGGGTGGAGGCCCTGCTGCGCTGGAACAACCCGTCCATCGGCGCCATACCGCCCAGCGAGTTCATCCCCATCGCCGAAGAGACCGGCATGATCCGCGCCATCGGCAGCTGGGTGCTGCAGCAGGCCTGCGAGCAGTGGGCGCGCTGGCAGGCGCTGCCGCGCTCAGCGGGGGATGGCGGCGGTGGCAGTGGCGGCAGTGGTGGCAGTGGTGGCGCCCGGCACCCGCTGGCGGACATCTCGGTGTCCGTCAACCTGTCGGCCGCGCAGATGGCCGACCCGCTGCTCGTGCCCGACATCGAGGCGCTGCTGGCCCGCACCGGCATGCCCGCCCACCGGCTGGAGCTGGAGATCACCGAGTCGCAACTGATGGACAACGCCCACGCGGCCGAGCAGCAACTGGCGGCGCTCAAGTCGCTCGGGGTGCAACTGTCCATCGACGATTTCGGCACGGGGTATTCGAGCCTGGCCTACCTCAAGCGCTTTGACATCGACCGCCTGAAGGTCGACAAATCCTTTGTGCGCGACATGCTGAACAACCCCGCCGACATGGCCATCACGCGCGCCATCATCGCGCTGGGCCACACGCTGGGGCTCAAGATCGTGGCCGAGGGCGTGGAAGACCTGGCCACCGCGCAGGTGCTGGGCGTGCTCGACTGCGAGGAGCTGCAGGGCTACCACTTCAGCCGGCCGCTGGCGGTGGCGCAGCTGGAGGACTGGGCGCTGCAGCAGCGGGCGCTGCAAGTCAGGGCGGTTGGGACGGCGTAGCGGCCGAACATGCGCTGCGCAGGCGAGGGACGCCGAGCAAGGGCCGCCCCGCAGCGAGGGCGTCGTCCCCCTGCCCGCAGCGCTCTGGCGCTGCGAGAGCGGGGGGAAGGCCCGCAGGGCCTCAGGGGGGTGTCGCCTTCAACGCCTGTGCGCACGCATGGCCGCTGGCCCAGGCCCATTGGAAGTTGTAGCCGCCCAGCCAGCCGGTCACGTCCACCACCTCGCCGATGAAGTACAGGCCGGGTTGTGCCTTGCACTCCATGGTCTGCTGCGACAACGCCTTGGTGTCCACGCCGCCCAGGGTCACTTCCGCCTTCTTGTAGCCCTCGGTGCCCGTGGGGGTCAGCTCCCAGCGGGCCAGCTGCTCGGCCAGCCGCGCCAGGGCCTTGTCGGAGGCCTCGTTCACCGGGCGCTGCCAGTCGGCCTCGCGGCCCGCCCAGGCATCGGCCAGACGGCTCGGGACCAGCGTGGCCAGTTCGTTGGCGATCAGCTTGCGCGAGCGGGACTTGGCCTGCGCCAGTGCCGCGGGCAGGTCCACGGTGGGCGCGAGGTTGACGGCCAGCGGCGTGCCCTCGCGCCAGTAGCTCGAGATCTGCAGCACCGCCGGCCCCGACAGGCCGCGGTGGGTGAACAGCAGGTCTTCGTGGAAGGCCATGCGGTCCTTCTTGGCGCCGGTACTGATGTCCACCGGCAGCGCCAGGCCCGCCAGCTGCACAAACGGTGCCCAGGCATCGCCGTCGAACGTCAGCGGCACCAGGCCGGGCCGGCGCTCGACGAGGGGCAGGTTGAACTGCTGCGCCATCCGGTAGCCAAAGTCGGTCGCGCCGATCTTGGGGATCGACAGGCCACCGGTCGCGATGACGACCGAGCGTGCCTGCACTGGACCCCGGTCAGTATCAATTTGATAGCTGCCGGCGCTTGTCGGATCAGCGGAAGAGGGCAAATAGCCCAATTTTTTGACACCACACGGCTGCCAGTGCGTCACACCGCCGGCCGCGCATTCGGCCAGCAGCATGGCGATGATGTCCTCGGCCGAGCGGTCGGCAAACAGCTGGCCCTTGTGCTTTTCGTGAAAGGCGATGCCGTGCTTTTGCACCAGCGCGATGAAGTCCGCCGGCGTGTAGCGCGACAGGGCCGAGCGGCAGAACTGCGGGTTCTGGCCGACAAAGTGCTTGTGCGGCGCGGCGGGGTCCAGGTCGCGGTTGGTGAAGTTGCAGCGCCCGCCGCCCGAGATGCGGATCTTCTCGGCCACCTTCTCGGCATGGTCGATGAGCAGAACCTTCAGGCCCCGCTGGCCCGCCTGGCCCGCGCAGAACAGGCCGGCAGCGCCGGCGCCGATGATGATGGCGTCAAAGAATGGGGTGGTCATGGGAGCGGCGGATTGTAGTGGTCGCCATTGGACCACCGGCCGTGTGGCGCTGTAGGATGGCCGTCGGCACGCGCCGCCATTTTTCGAGGACCGATCCATGCACCCCACCATCCGCTATGCCGCCTGCGCCCTGGCCCTGGGCTTTCTGGCCCCGGCCTGGGCCATCAACAAATGCACCGGCGCCGATGGCAAGGTGGCGTTCCAGGATGCGCCGTGCGTGGGTGGGCAGAGCGAGAAGATCGAGGCGCGGCCCGCGATGCAAGGTGCGACTCCTATTGCACCTGCATCCTCTGCAACCAAGGAGGGCGCGTTCGGCGCCACTTGGCAGCGCAAGAACTACCTGCAGACCCAAGGTGTGCCGCAGGCGCGTGCAGCCGTGGAGCGCAACCAGAGGGAGTGCTCAGCGCAACCTGCGGAGGCCGTGGCGCAAGCGGGTCCCTTGCGGCGCAGCACGCTGGCTTCGGGCACCCAGTTTGCGCAAGAGCGGGCGGCCACTGAAGCCAAGGAAAAGACCGCGTGCGAGGCCCGCACCGAGGAGCTGCGCGAGCAGCTGAGGGCGCTCGAGAAGGAACTCGGCACGCTCTGACCGCGCGTTTTTTAATCGTGCGGCCCGCGTCGCCTCACCCCTTCCAGGTGAACGGAAACTTGAACTGCTTCACGAACCCATTGGGCACATAGTCGCCCAGCACGCCGTACTTCTCGGGCCAGAGCTTGTCGCTTTTCACGGCCGTGCCGAACAGGTAGTCCAGAAACGCGAAGTGCGCCGAATAGTTCTTGTCCAGCGCTTCCTGGTCCTGGCTGTGGTGCCAGTGGTGGAAATTGGGCGTGACCAGCACGTAGCGCAGCGGGCCCAGGCGCACGCTCACGTTGGCGTGGTTGAAGACCGCCTGGAAGCCCACGACGACGATGTACGCGTCGATGACCTCCTTCGAAAACCCCAGCACGTAGATCGGCGCCAGCACCAGCGTGCGCGTGATGAGCAGCTCCAGGATGTGCTGGCGCGAGCCGGCCATCCAGTCCATGCTCTTGACGCTGTGGTGCACGGCATGCAGGCGCCACAGCACCGGCACCTCGTGGTAGGCGCGGTGCGTCCAGTACTGCACGAGGTCGGCCACCAGCACGATCAGGAACAGGGCCACCCAGAAGTTGAGTCCTTGCACCCAGCCGCGGATGCCGTCGCTGGCCGCCCAGCCGAAGAACCTGTGCACGATGAGGTTGGTGGCCAGCAGCACGAAGCCCACGACCATGTGGTTCACGATGAAGTGGTGAAAGTCGGTCTGCCACTCCTCGCGGAAGATGGGCTGGTCCTTGCGCAGCGCGAACAGCTTCTCGATGAAGATGAAGATCAGCGAGCTGCCCAGCAGGTCGAGGATGAACCAGTCCAGGCCGATGTAGGGCGTGTTGTCCGGGAAGTTGGGGTCCACTTCGACCTTGTGGCCGCCCAGGAAGGCGGCCAGGGCCACGATGGCGAAGGCGAAGGTCGAGAGCCAGCGCGAGCGGTTGAACAGGATGTTGACCAGCGAGATGCCGCCTGCAACCGCCATGGCCCCGAGCATGATGTAGCGGATGACCGAGACGTCGTAGCTCTTGCGCAACTGCGGCGTGGTCAGGTATTCGGGGAAGTGGAACGCCAGCACCCCCAGAAAGCACAGGATGGCCAGGGTGAGGGCGATGACCCCCGAGACGAGGCCACGCCCGCGCCGCAGCGCACCGTGGCTTTCGGTGAATTCATTGAGCTTGTCGATGTCGAGCATGTTGCTGTTCCCTCCGGCATCGTGTGCCTGGTATCGGTATGCGCCGCATTCGGGCGGCCTGCGGCGCTTGGGGCCATGGTCTGGGGCGACCGGCCGTTGGCGCCGTGGCATGGGTTGTGCTGCGCCCAAGTTTAGCGGCCGCGGCGTTGCGAGGGCGCGACGCACCCCATCCCACCCCCACCTAAAATTCCAGCATGAACATCCCCTCACACCAACTCAGCATGACCGTGCTGATGTCCCCCGACATGGCCAATTTTTCGGGCAATGTGCACGGCGGGGCCATCTTGAAGCTGCTGGACCAGGTGGCGTATTCGTGCGCCAGCCGCTATTCGGCCTGCTACGTGGTCACGCTGAGCGTGGACCAGGTGATGTTCCTGCAGCCCATCCATGTGGGTGAGCTGGTGACGTTTCTGGCGAGCGTGAACTACACAGGGTCCTCGTCGATGGAGATCGGCATCAAGGTGGTGGCCGAAGACATCCGCACGCAGGTGGTGCGGCATGTGAACAGCTGCTTCTTCACCATGGTGGCGGTGGACGAATCGCGCAAGCCGGTGAAGGTGCCGCCCTTGTCGCCCACCACGGCGGACGAGAAGCGCCGCTGGGAGGCGGCCCTGCTGCGCAAGGCCTTGCGCAAGGAGTTGGCCGAGCGGTTCACGCAGGTGCGGGAGACGGCGGGCACCTAGCCTGCGGCCGCCGGCAGGCGCCGCGCCTTGACAGCGTGGCTTGCCGTGGTCACTGTGGCCAGCCATGAAGCCGTCGGCTGGTGTGAGCAAGCCGCCGTTCAGCGCGCCGCGCAAAATCCGAACTCGGCCGTGGCGCCCGGGGCCAGGGTTTTGTTCCAGGCCACACCCGAAGCGCTCAAGCGGCCTGCGGATTGCGTCCAGGTGGCGTTCCACAGATTGTTGATGGTGCCGCTGATGGGGATGTTGACGGCCCAGTTGCCGGACGCCGAACCCATGTTGATGACTCGGACGCGCTGGCAATAGCCGGCGCTCCAGTCGCTGTCCATGATCTGCACGACCGAGAAATTGGGTGCGGGTGCCGGAGCGGGCGTTGGAGCGGGCGCAGGTGTGGGTGCCGGTGCCGGAGTGGGGGAGGGTGCAGGCGTGGGCGCAGGTGCTGGAGTGGGCGCAGGTGCTGGTGTCGGTGCAGGTGCTGGTGTCGGTGCGGGAGCAGGCGCGGGTGCCACGCTGCCCCACAGCCGTTGCAGCAACTGCACCTTGTCCGCGCGCAGGGTACCCCAGTCGTCGTTCAGAATGCCGCCGGTGTCGCCGCTGTTGGGGTTCCAAGACCAGTAAAAGCCGCTGCGCATGCCCTTGGCCACGAGGTAGTCCACCAGCGCGTTCTGCCACAGCACGTCGCGTGCATCGCCCCGGCCGTACTTGCCGCCGAACTCGCCCAGCATCACCGCATAGCCGGCCTGCGCAAACCGGCCGAAGTGCCGGTCCCAGATGGCCGGCATGTTGGCCGGGAAATCCGCCGCATTGAAATACTGCTGCACATACACGTCAGGGCCGTAGACGTGCGGTGCCAGCAGCAGGCGGTTGGCGGGGATGTTCAGCGGCGTGCATTCCAGCGGCTCCAGGTTGCCGCCCCAGAAGTGGCCCGTGTTGCTGGAACACACGGGGTTTTCGCCAATGCCTTCCACCGCAATCAGCCAGTGCGGCGCCACCTGCAGCACTGCGGCGGAAGCGCGTTCGGCCGCGCGGTTCCAGTCGGTGGCCTGGTTGCCCGTGCCCCAGGTGGCTGCGCCGTGGGGTTCGTTCTTGATGTCGATGCCGATGACGCCGGCCACGCCCCCGTAGCGCTGCGCGAGGAAGGTCAGGTCCGCGATCCACTGCTGCTCGCTGTAGCTCGGCGTGTACCAGAGTTCGCTGATGGACTGGCAGTCCGGCGTGTGGTGGTCCAGCAGCACATACATGCCCCGGCGGCTGAGCTCCTGCACGATGGTGTCCATCACCTGGATGGCCGACAGGCCCTGCAGGTCGGCGTTGCGGCTGTAGTCGATGCTGTTGGGGGCATTGCCGCGCAGCGTGGCGGGGCAAAACGGCAGCCGCACGGCGTTGAATCCGCTTTGCTGCATCTGGGTGATCATGTCCTTCCAGTTGCGGGCCCACAGGCCGTGCACCACGTTCGTCTGGGTCTCGAAGCCGAACCAGTTGACGCCGCGCAGCTGCACCGCATTTCCGGCGCTGTCGGTGACCTTGCCGGCGTTGATGGAGTAGCTCCAGGCGCCGCTGCAGGTGGCGAGCAGACAGCCGGCGAGCGCCAGGCGTTGGCAAAGTGTGGTGAGCTGCATGGAATCCTCTCTGGCTGGGTGTTGGGTGCCGTGCGTCTCCGGATCGGGGAGTCCAGCGGGTGGCTGGGCAGGCAATTTCTATGGAAATCATAGGTCCGCCAAGCACGCAAATGCCGAGGTATCGGGCCCGCCTTGTAAGCGCCTGTTAGGGACGCGTCTGGGTGTTGGCCGCGTCCCACAGACGCTTTGTCGATCACGGTGCAACGGCACCGAGCCAAGGGCGAGGGTTCGCCATGCAGCGGTGTTCAGCGCCGTACCACACCACACCACACAACGCAACGCCGTCCGACGTTTTGCGTGTCGACGAGCCAGCGGACCACGCTGCGGCGAGTGGCCCGAGCGAGCCCCGGTCAGGCGGCGCTGCGGCTGCGTCCCGCCAGCGACACTGCCTGGAGCGAAAGGCCGTCGATTTCGTTGGTGATGCCCGACAGCACATTGGCGACCACCGCAAACTCCCGCCCATGCTGGCCCGCGCGGGCGGCCATCACCTGGGCGTTGAAGCTCACCACCTTGGCCTCCCGCGCCACCGTCTGGATGGAGGCCACGATGCCGGCCAGCTCCTTCATGAGGACCTCGGCCTTGGCCTTGCCCACCTGGTCGAACACCGTGGTGGCGGTGTTCAGCGCTTCGAGTGCGGCATCGGTGTTTTCCACCAGCCGTGCCAGTGCGTCCTCCACGCGGGGGCTGCGCGCTTCGGTCAGGTCCAGCGCGGTGCCGACCTGGCGGGCAAAGGCATCGATGGTGGCGCCGACGCCGCCAGGGGCACCGTAGACCTTGCGCACACGCTCAGCATCTGCCCCGTCCAGGTGCCGCGGCGTGTCGACCAGGCGGGCCTGACTGGCGGTGAACAGGGCCAGCGTGGTGCGCGCCGCCTTCAAGTGCAGCTCGCTGCCACCGGCGGCCAGCACGGTCTGCAGCACCATGCGCTGCGACAGCATGCGCTGGCGTGCGGCCAGGTTGACCAGCGACATGTCGGTGTCGCGCGAGGCGGCGGGCGACGGTGCCGACACGGTGGAGGGCGATGCAGGCATGCCGGTGCGAGAGGGAACGAGATAGGCTGCCATGGTGGTCCTTGTGCTTGTTGCATTCAGATACCCACAACAAGCAATAGCCGGGCCAATGTTCATTCGACGGGCCAGCGTGCAGCGGGGTCGCAACGGCCATCAGCCAAGGCGCCGCTGACCGCCCGCTGCGCTGCGCAGCCGTGGGCGCAAAGCCGCGCACGCACCGCGGCCCTGCAGGGGGTCGTGGGTCGGCATTGGCGCCGCGGCAGTGCACGGCGGCCCGTCCTGGCCGCCAGTCCATGCCGTACCAGAGGCGCTAGCCCGCGCGGCGTGCCATCGGCAGGTCCTGCGATGCCAGCGCCACGCCGCGCACCACATCGCCCACCACGATCACCGAGGGGCTGGCCAGCCCCTCGCGGGTGATGGTGGCGTGCAAGGCGCCCAACGTGGTGATGGCGTGGCGCTGTTGGGGCAGGCTGGCGTGCTGGATGATGGCCACGGGGGTATGGGCGGGCAGGCCGGTGAGCAGCTCCTGCTCGATGGTGGCCGCGCCGCTCACGCCCATGTAGATCACGAGCGTGAGCTTGGCGTCGCGCGCCGTGGCCGCCAGCTGGCGCCAGTCGGTGCCCGCATCGCCAGGCTTCGCATGCCCGGTGACGAACACCACCCCATGCGCATGCTCGCGGTGGGTCAGCGGCACGCCCAGCGAGGTCAGCCCTGCCAGGCCCGAGGTGATGCCGTTGATGACCTCGACCTGCACGCCCGCGGCACGCAGGTGCTCCACCTCTTCGCCACCGCGGCCGAAGATGAAGGGGTCGCCGCCCTTCAGGCGCACCACGTTCTCGCCCTCGTTCACGGCCATGAGCATCAGCTTTTCGATGAAGGCCTGCGGCGTGCTCTTGCAGCCGCCGCGCTTGCCCACGTAGACGACGCGGGCGGTGGGCGGGGCGTGGGCCACGATGGCATCGCTGACCAGGTCGTCCACCAGCAGCACCGTGGCCGCCTGGATGGCCTTCAGGGCCTTGATGGTCAGCAGCTCCGGGTCTCCCGGGCCGGCGCCGACCAGGGTGCAGCGGCCGCCGGTGCCCAGGTGGGGCGTCAAGGTGACTGCGGCGGCGGGCGTGGAGGGACTGGCGGGTGGCGTGGGGCGGCTCATGGCGATGTCTCCGGGACTGTTTGATCCGCTAGGTGCAAGATGTGTTCCACCTGTTTTTCGATGGCGGGCGGAATGGGCAGCTCGCCCGCCAGCACGCTGCGGGTGTAGGCGGCGGTGGTGGCCACATCGATCTCGGCGGGCAGGCCGGGCACCTCGCTGGCGGTGCCGGGCTGCTGGGCGTCCAGCAGCTCGTGTGCGCCGTGGACGAAGCCGTCGTAGCGCGGGGTGCGGCGCGGGTCGGTGGCGACCTCGCCTTCCAGCCCGCGGGACAGCAGGGCGGTCATGCCCAGCGTGCGGAAGGTGGTCTGCAGCATCTCGAAGTATTCGGGGTGGGTGTACGCGGTGACCACCACCGACGGCCCAGCGCACGGGCTCATCAGCTTGACCACGCTGTGCCCCGGGTTGCGCAGGCCCACCACCTCGCGCACGGCCAGCAGGCGGGCCAGGCCCGCATGCAGGTGCTGGGTGTGGATGTGGCGCACGGTTCCGTTTGCTATCTTTTCAGGAGCTGTCAGCGTTGGTATATCGAGCGCGAGCAGCACATCCGACGCCAGGATGCGGCGCGCCTCGGTGCGCATGCCGTGCAGCAGCACGGGCAAGCCTTTGCGGGCCAGCAGCAGGGCCAGCAGTGGGGTGAGCACCGGCAGCTTGCGCGCGCCGTTGTAGCTGGGCAGCACGATGAGCGGGCGGTCGGTGGCGGGCAGCAGGGACAGGCGCTGGTGCGTGGCGTCGAGAAAGCCGCACATCTCCTCGGCCGTCTCGCCCTTGATGCGCATGGCCAGGCAGAAGGCGCCGACCTCCAGGTCGCTCGCGTGGCCGTCCAGCACCTGGCCGAACAGGTCGGTGGCCTGCTCGCGCGTGAGCGGCTTGGCGCCGCGCGCGCCGCGCCCAATTTCCTTGATGTACTGGCTTATGCCCATGGTATTTTTTTAGCGGGACTTGTGAAACAGGGCTCCAGCGTCGTTATTTCGGCTTGCCGTACAGACGTACTGTCTGCGCCGAAAATGCCTAGCTGGAGCCCTGTTGCACACGTCCTTGTGGGGGTTCGAAGTGGGGCTGAGGTGCTATTTTCACGCAACCCAGACAACTTTTGGTTATATGGTGGCCTGCGCCAGAGGTTTGGTCGCCAGGGGGCCGGTGGCACGGACCATGCGCTTGAGTTCGGGGATGCAGGAGCCGCAATTGGTGCCGCAGCGCAGTGCGCCTTGCAGCTGGGCCAGGCGGTCGGCGTCGGTGCCGTGGCAGCGGGCCAGTTCGGTGGTGATGGCGATGTCCGCCACGTTGAAGCAGGTGCACACCGTCTTGCCGCGCGACTGCACCGCCACCGGGGCCTTGGCGCCGGGGACCAGCAGCAGGCGGCCGTAGCTTTGGGCGGGGAGTTCTTCCTGCAGCAGGGTCTTGAGCCAGCCTTCGGCGCTGGTGTCGCCGGCCAGCACGATACCTTCGAGCGTCATGGCATCAGGCCGGCGCACCAGGCGCGCCGCGCGGCGTTGGCCGCGCTTTTTGTCGGCGTAGCGCTGCGTGTCGTTGGCGGCCAGGCCCATCAGCGATTCGATGTGCTCGATGGTCGCGTCCGGCGGGGCTTCGTGCGCGGCGGCGCGCAGCAGCACGCCCACGCGCTCGCGGCCCGGTTCGTTCAACGGCGTGTTGTTGCTGAAGGGCACGCAGCTGGCAAACGGAAACTGCGCCATCAGCGCGGACAGCGCCTCGCGCGTGGCCTGCGCCGTGTCGGCAGGCAGCCAGGCCATGGCCAGCAGCGTCCAGGGCAGCTCGGCCTTCAGGATCTTGACGGCTGCGTGCTTGAGCTCGGGCTGTTTGGACGTGGGGCAGTAGGCCGAGGTGGTCAGCGCATTGACGCCCGCCAGCCGTTCGCCGGTGGACGAGCAGCCGCTCAGGAACTCGCTGCCCCAGTGCATGGCCATGAAGGCCTGCGACACGCCCACGGTGGTGTCGCCCTGCACGGGCACGACGATGGTGCCGCGCTTGCTCGTCACGTAGACCAGATCGCCGTTCTTCAGGGCGCGCTGTTGCATGTCCTGCGGGTTCAGCTGCACGCTGGGCTCGGCCACGTGGCCGAACAGGCGGCCCAGGGTGCCGGTGCGCGTCATGCCGTGCCACTGGTCGCGCAGGCGGCCGGTGGTCAGGCTGAAGGGGTAGCGCGACTCGCGCGGCTCGGCCACGGGCTTCCAGGCGTGGGCGGCAAAGCGGGCTCGGCCGTCTGCCGTGGGGTAGATGCCGTCTTCGTACAGGCGGGCCTTGCCGGTGGTGGTGCCCTCAGGCAGCGGCCACTGCTGGGGGCCTTGCGATTCGAGCAGGCTCCACGACAGGCCGGTGATGTCCAGGTCGCGTCCGCGCGTGCTCTCGCGGTGCTCCTGCCATACCCGTTCAGCGCCTGCGTCGGCGTGGTCGGTGGTGTAGGGGAAGAGGGTGGCTGCACCGGGGCGCAGCCGCGCCTCGAGTTGCTGGGCGAACTGCACGGCTATCGCCCAGTCATGCCGCGCCTCGCCCGGTGCGGGCACGGCGCTGCGCACGCGCGAGATGCGGCGCTCGCTGTTGGTCACCGTGCCGGTCTTCTCGCCCCAGGTGGTGGCGGGCAGCAGCAGGTCGGCGTACGCGCAGGTGGCGGCGGTGGCAAAGGCTTCCTGCACCACCACGAACTCGGCGCGCTGCAGGGCGCGGCGCACGGTGGCCTGGTCGGGCATGCTCTGCGCGGGGTTGGTGCAGGCAATCCACAGCGCCTTGATCTCGCCGTCGGCGGCGGCCTGGAACATCTCCACGGCTGTCTTACCCGGTGTGGCGGGCACGTCGGCCACGCCCCACAGCGCGGCGACTTCGGCGCGGTGCTGGGGGTTGGCCAGGTCGCGGTGCGCGCTGAGCAGGTTGGCCAGGCCTCCCACCTCGCGCCCGCCCATGGCGTTGGGCTGGCCGGTCAGGCTGAAGGGGCCCGCGCCCGGCTTGCCGATCTGCGCGGTGGCCAGGTGCAGGTTGATGAGCGTGGCGTTCTTGGCCGTGCCGCTGCTGCTCTGGTTCAGGCCCTGGCAGTACAGGCTCAGGGTCGATGCCGAGGTGGCAAACCACTTTGCGGCGGTGGTCAGGTCGGCCACCGAAATGCCGCACACCTCGGCCACGCGCTCGGGTGTGGCTTCGCGCACCAGCGCCTGCAGTTCGGCAAAGCCGTTGGTGTGCGCGGCGATGTACTTCGCATCGGTCCAGCCCTCGCGCAGCATCAGGTGCAGCATACCGTTGAATAGCATCACGTCGCTGCCCGGTTGCAGCGGCAGGAACAGGTCGGCCATGCCCGCGGTGTCGGTGCGGCGCGGGTCGGCCACGATGACCTTCATGCCGGGGTTGGCGGCGCGCGCATCTTCGATGCGGCGGAACAATATGGGGTGCGCCCAGGCCGCGTTGCTGCCAACGATGAAGAGGCACTGCGCGTGCTTCACGTCGTCGTAGCAGGCGGGTGGTGCATCGGCACCCAGGGTCTGCTTGTAGCCCGCCACGGCGCTGCTCATGCACAGGCGCGAGTTGGTGTCGATGTTGTTGGTGCCGATCAGGCCCTTGGCCAGCTTGTTGAAGACGTAGTAGTCCTCGGTGAGCAACTGGCCGCTGACGTAGAAGCCCACCGCGTCGGGGCCGTGCTGCTGGATGATGTCGGCGAATTGGCCGGCCGCCAGGCCCAGGGCCGCGTCCCAGGATAGCGGCTGGGGCGTATCGGTGCGCTGCAGGCGCTGCTGCGGTTGCAGCAGGCGCGTCTGCAGGGTGACGGGGCTGCTGGCCGTGAGGTGCAGGGTGGAGCCCTTGGTGCACAGGCGGCCGAAGTTGGCGGGATGGTGCGGGTCGCCGCGCACACCGATGATCTGCGGGCCGTCGCTCTCGATGATCACGCCGCAGCCTACGCCGCAGTAGGGGCAGGTGGATCGGGTCTCTGTCATGCCGTGGTCTTGTGGTGATGGTGTGGGGCGGTGGGCGATGGCGGCCTGTCAGTTGGCCAGGGCCGCATAGAGGCCTGTCACCTTGTCCATGCTGGACAGCAGGTTCTCGCTGGCGACGAACACATCGGACACCAGCCTCGCCGTGTTGCCCGTGGCATTGCCGGCCTGCATGCGCTGCAGGGCCGCGTCGAAGAACACCCATTGCCCGTCGGCCAGCTGCAGCTCCTGGCGGATGCGGTCATTGGCCTCGGGTGCCTTGCGCAGCACCTCGTTGGCCGCCACGAACTCGGTGCGCGCCTTGGCGATTTCGGACGCAGCCGCTGCGGCGTCCACCGGCAGCAGCGCCGCCAGGTAGAACTTGGCCATGCGCTGGCTCAGCATGCGCTGGCGCCCCGCCACGTTGACCAGTTGGCCCACGGGCTTGCCCGACGCGGCCTCGTACTGCACGGTGCCCAGGTGGGCCAGGGCCAGCACCTTGGCGTCGGCCTGCAGCATGGCGGCGGCGCCGGCCAGTGCGGGCGTGCCGGCCATCAGCGTGGCCTTGTGGGCGGCCCAGGCGGTGTCGAGCTGGCCGTAGGTCTCGCGGATCACCGGGGCGGGCGCGTAGGCCTTGAGTTCGGCCAGCTGGCGCTCGAACAGCGCCACGGACTGCTCCAGCACCTGGCGTGCGGCGTTCTCCTGCACCTTGTGCGCCAGGGCCAGCCAGGCCTTGCCCATGCGCTGGCTGAGCATGCGCTGGCGGCCGGCCTTGTTGATGGCGTCGTTGAGGTTGGCGACCTGTGCGTGTGCTGGCCCCGGCACCCAGGCCAGGGCGCAGGCCACGGCACCGGCGCCTGCGGTGGTCAGCAGGGTTCTGCGGTGCAGGGCGGCGGGCAGGCGGGCGGCGGCAGTCTTCATCGTGGTGGCCTTGGGGTAGCGTTGCGCAAGTGGGTTGTGGATGGAGGCGGTCAGTCCGCGCTCGACGGGCCGAACATCAGCTGGTCGCGGATATCTTCCACCGCGCGGCCCTCGCGCAGCAGCTCGAAGTACCAGCTGCCGTCCACCGTGTCGCCATACAGGCAGGCGCCCACCAGCTTGTTGTCCTTGATGACGAGCTTCTTGTACATGCCGGTCATGGGGTCGCTCATCACGATCTCCTCGGTGTGTTCGTCACCCTGGAAGTCCCCCGCCGAAAACAGGTCGATGCCCGTGACCTTGAGCTTGGTGGACGTCTGCGAGCCCTGGTAGCGGTCGATGCCCATCTCTGCCAGGTGGTTGGCCAGCACCTTGCCCTGCTCGAACAGCGGGGCCACCAGGCCGTACGCGACGCCCCGGTGCGCGGCGCATTCGCCCACGGCGTAGATGCGGGCGTCGGTGATGGTCTGCAGGGTGTCGCTGACCACGATGCCGCGGTTCACGTGCAGGCGCATCTTTTCGGCCAGCGCGGTGTTGGGGCGCACGCCCACGGTCATCACCACGAGGTCGGCGGGCACCGTGCGGCCGTCCTTGAACTTCACGGCGGTGACGCGGCCGTCGGCGCCGCCCACCAGCTCTTGCGTCTGGGCGTTGAGGAGGAAATTCATGCCGCGCTCCTGCAGCGTCTGCTGCAGCATGCGGCCGGCCACGTCGTCGAGCTGGCGTTCCATGAGCGTGTTGCCCACGTGCACCACGCTCACCGTCATGCCGCGCTTCATGAGGCCGTTGGCGGCCTCCAGGCCCAGCAGGCCGCCGCCGATGACCACGGCGTGCTGGTAGGTGGCGGCAGCGTCGATCATCGCCTGCGTGTCGGCAATGTCGCGGTAGGCGAGCACACCGGCCAGGTCCTTGCCGGGCACGGGCAGGATGAAGGGATTGGAGCCGGTGGCCAGGATCAGCCGGTCGTACTCGGCCGTGACCAGATCGCCTGCGCTGTTGGTGGCGCTGACCACGCGGCGCACGCGGTCCACCTCGTTCACCGTGAAGCCGGTGTGCAGCGCGATGTGGTGATCGGTGTACCAGGACCAGTCGTTCAGGATGATTTCGTCGAGGGTCTGCTCACCCGCCAGCACGGGCGACAGCATGATGCGGTTGTAGTTGGGGTGGGGCTCGGCGCCGAAGACCGTGATGTCGTACAGGTCGGGGGCAATCTTGAGCAGCTCTTCCAGGGTGCGCACGCCGGCCATGCCGTTGCCTACCATCACCAGTTTGAGCTTTTTCATTCATGACTCCTTCTGCGCCACTGCGGGGCCAGTGCGAAAAACAAAAAAGGCGTCCCTCACGATGCTGCCTCGATCCATCTCGAAACGGCATGTGGGGACGCCTTTGTCCGGGCAGCTCTTCCGTGCGCCATTGCAAGGGGGAGCCGCGAGACCCCGAAGGGTCGTTGGTGGTGTAAAGCAATGCCTGTGCCAGTCGCTGCGCACTGATGTGGGGCGGCACACGGCGGGATGGCTGGGTGGTGGTGCGCATCGGCCCCAGGGCTGCGCAGGCGCTGGGTGCGGGTGCCCTGGCCTGGCGCGGCATGCACCACCTTGGGCATGAAACCTGCATGGAGCTGGTGCATGAGTTTTGAACTGGACTTTGGCTTCACCTCCAAGGCGGGGCGCAAGCCGCTGAACGAGGACTTTGCCGCGCTGGTGGAAGGCCAAGGGCGCGACCGCGAGCGGGGTGCCATTGCAGCCATAGCCGATGGCGTGAGCACCGGCGGCAATGGCCGCGAGGCCGCGCAGACCACCGTGAACACGCTGGTGAACGACTACTTCGCCACGCCCGACACCTGGGACACCACGGTGGCGCTGGACCGCATCTTGAGTGCGCACAACGGCTGGCTGGCGTCCATGAACCGGCGCCGCCAGCCCGCGGTGGGGCTGACCACCCTCACAGCCCTGGTGCTGCGGGGGCAGTCGTACACGCTGGCCCACGTGGGCGACACGCGGGCTTATCTGCTGCGCTGCGGCCGCCTGCAGTTGCTGACCACCGACCACGTGATGGCGCAGCTCGACTTCGCGCACCAGATCACCCGCGCCATGGGGCTGGACGACCACGTGGTGGTCGACTACAGCCAGGGCGAGCTGCACAGCGGCGACCTGTTCGTGCTGCTGTCCGACGGCGTGCATGGCCGCGTGCCCGAGCGCGAGTTGCGCCACCTGCTGCGCGAGGGCGGCGCCGCGCAGGCCTTGAGCGATGCGCTGACCGACGCCGCACTGCGCCGCGGCAGCAACGACAACGTGACCGCGCTGGTGGTGCGCGTGCAGGGCGTGCAGGAGGCCACGCTGCAGGACGAGTCCCGCCGCGCCCAGGACCTGCCCGTGCTGCCGCTGCTCAAGGTGGGCGACCGGGTCGACGGCCTCACGGTGACGGCGCTGGTGGCCGACAGCGGCATCCACCGCATCTACCAGGTGCGCGATGCCGGGCGCGAGGGCGCCACGCAGCGGCTGTACGCCCTCAAGACCCTGCTGCCATCGCGCGCCCATGACGCCGAAGAGCGCGCCACGCTGGCCCACGAAGCCTGGGTGGCGCGGCGCATGCAGTCCGGCCAGGCGGCCACGCATCTGGCGCGGCTGAACGACTGGCCGCCCCACGGTGCGGGAACCAGTGCCAGCGCCATCGCGGACGAGGCCGCGCTCCCCGGCCCCAGCGCCTTCTACCTGCTGTACGACTGGCATGCAGGCGCCACGCTGGGCCAGCGCCTGCGCCGCCGCGAGCACCTGAGCGTGGCCCAGACCCTGGCGGTCACCGTGCAGGCCGCGCGGGTGCTGGGCTGGCTGCACCGCCAGGGCGTGGTGCACCGGGACATCAAGCCCGACAACCTGCACCTGGGCGACGACGGCGTGCTGCGCGTGCTGGACCTGGGCGTCGCCCTGTCCGGCCGCGAACCCGCCGCCACGCGCCGCCTGCACGCGGGCACCCCTACCTACATGAACCCCGAGCAGTGGCCGGGCTATGAGCGCAGCGCAGACACCGAGGGGCAACTGCCCGATGCCGGCAGCGACCTGTTTGCCCTGGGGGTGACGCTGTACCAACTGCTCAGCCAGGGCCGTCTGCCGTACGGAGACGTCGTGCCCTACCAGCTGGGCCGCTACCACCGTGACCCCGTGGCTCCCAGCCGGCACCACCCGGGCGTGCCGATCTGGCTCGATCACATTGCGTTGAAGGCCGTGGCACGGCAGCGTGGGCTGCGATTCGAGACGGCAGAAGAAATGCTGCTGGCACTGGAGCGTGGTGCCTCGCGCCCGCTGGCGCCTGCCGGGCACCAGCCTTTGATGCAGCGCGACGCCATGGCGCTGTGGAAGATCGCGCTGGTGGTGAGCGTGCTGGTGAATGTGTTGCTGGTGTATTGGCTGGTGTTCTTGCCGAGATAGGGTGGGGATTGTTTTGCTATCAAAAAAGTAGCTGGTAGCGCTTGTCCAGGAAGCGGTAGGGGCGGTTTTTATTTGAAGTGCAGCGCTTTGCTGCGCCTTGATTTGGCGCCAGAGCTTCACCACACAGCGCGGCGCGGTATTGACTCCCTCTCCCCTTGTGGGAGAGGGCGGGGGAGAGGGGGGTGCTACTACGAGGCGCACTGCCTGTTCTGCCCCCTCTCCCCAACCCTCTCCCGCGAGGGGAGAGGGGGTTTTAAGCGCTCAGCATGGAGCGTGTGGACGTAGAGGGGCGGGCAGCACCCGTCATACGCTGCGCGCACGGCCTCCCTTTTAGCGAAAGGTCGGCAAGCGTTGCACGCTTACGTGCTGTCGCACGTCATGCGCTGCGCGCACGGCCGCCCTTTTCTGCCCAGGTCCGCGTCCAGCGCTGCTGCATCACCCGCAGCAGCACCAGCATGGCCAGCGCACACACGGCGATCCCGACGAAGCCCCACAGGTACGTGCCCGTGTACTGGCGCGAGATGCCCATGCCATTGGGGATCAGGCCGCCGCCCAGTGCGCCGATCTCGCCGATCATCGATCCGGCCACCGCCGTGGTCAGCGGCCAGCGCAGGGGCACCAGCTGGAACAGTGCGCCGTTGCCTGCGCCCAGCGCTGCAAAGCACAGCAGGAACAGCAGCATGGTGACGGGCAGGGAGTTCTCCGCCAGGCCGCACAGCACCATGCTCACGGCGGTGATGGCCAGCACGCCGGTCAGCGTGTTCACGCCGCCCCAGTGGTCCGACAGCCAGCCGCCGAAGATGCGCAGGGCCGCACCCAGAAAGGCCGCCATCATCGTCAACTGTCCCGCCTGCACCTTGCTCACGCCGAACTGGTCGTTGAAGTAGCTGGGCAAAAACGTGGTCAGGCCGATGAAGCCGCCAAACGTCACGGCGTAGATCAGGCTGAAGGCCCAGCCGTCCTTCTCGAACAGGCAGGCGATGTGGTCGCGAAAGCTCGAATGGGGCGCCAGGTCTGGCGGCTCCTTGGCGTATACCGCCATCACCAGCGCAGGGATGGCCACGCTCACCGCCGCAAAGCCGTACACCGCCTGCCAGCCGAACTTCTGCGCCAGTGCGGGTGCGAGCAGGGCTGCCACTGCCGTGCCCACGTTGCCCGCGCCCACGATGCCCATGGCCAGGCCCTTGTAGCGCGGGGGGAAGGAGCCCGAACCCAGCGACAGCGCCACGCCGAAGCTCGCGCCCGCCACGCCCAGCAGCACGCCCATGGCCAGCAGGTCGTTGTAGGTGTGCACGAACAGGAAGCCATAGCCCATGGCGAAGAAGATGCCCGCCATCTCGACCAGCGTGGCGCGCTTGCGGCCGATGTACTGCGCGAGGATGCCCAGCGGAAAGCGCATCAGCGCGCCCGCGAAGATGGGGATCGACAGCATCATGCCCATCTGCGTGGGCGTGAGGTTGAAGCTTTCGCGGATGAAGGGCGCCATCGCGCCGTTGATCACCCAGATGGCGCACGAAAACCCGAAGTACAGGAACGACGACCACAGCGTGGGGGCGTGGCCGGATTTGAGGAACTCTCGAAATTGAAGCATGGCTGTCGTGTGCGAAGCGCTGAAAGGCTGCGATGGCGGGAGGGGGCTCCATCTGCAACCGGGCCAGAAAAACAAAAAGGCGCCTGCACGGACCGCGCAGGCTGCTGCTACTGCAGAGCCTGTACGCATTCCGTGAAGACGCCGACGTCCTGTTCGCCCAATCCGCCGTTGCACCGGGCTGCCATGCAGCCAGCTTTGGCTGCAGCCTCCACGAAGCAATGGCTATGCCAGCGGTTGGTGCTGCACCATCTCAAGCCTTTTGGCCGCCTGACGCTTGCTCCATAAGGGGTTACTGCTATTAATTTGAATATCGTGTCTGCAGCGTCCTCCGTTATGGTGCGGCGCCGCGCGGCAGCTGGGCCTGGAGTTGGTGCACTGCACCACGATGGAGAATCTGCCCGGTGGACATTTAGTTGTTTCAAAAAAACCGATTCGGGTCTTAGCATGTGATCGGCTTTCAGAACAGCCGAGTTCTCCCGCTGGGGTGCGAGGCATCTCCACGAAAGGGTTTTCCATGCGCGTCAATCTCCCGGTCAGCACGCAAGAATATGCCTTCCCCAAGGGTGAGACCCTGGTCTCGACTACCGACCTCAAGGGCCGCATCCTCTACTGCAACCCGATGTTCATCGAGGTCAGCGGGTACGAAAAGGAAGAGCTTCTGGGCCAGCCCCACAACATGATCCGGCACCCGGACATGCCCGAGGAGGCCTTCCGCGATATGTGGGAGACCATCGCCAGCGGGGCGCCCTGGTCGGCAGCGGTCAAGAACCGCCGCAAGGACGGCTCCTTCTACTGGGTCATGGCCAACGTCACACCGCTGATGCAGGGCGACCAGCCCACCGGCTACATGTCGGTGCGCACCGAGGCCACACGCGAGCAGATCAACGCTTCCGACCAGCTGTACCGACAGATGCAGGCCGAGAAACAGGCGGGCGCGCAGGTGCACGTGCTGCGCGCCGGCCAGGTGGTGAAGAACACCTCGTGGGGGCGTCTGGCCAACGCGGTGCGCCTGGGTCCCATGGGCAAGATGATGCTGTGCACCTTGCTGCTGGTGATCGCCTCCTTCGGCGCCGCCTGGCTGGGCGGGCACCAGATGACGGTCGCATCCGGCGTGGCCTGGGTGGCGGTGGTGCTGCTGGCGCTGGGCATGGCGTCGTACCTGCACAAGGCCACCGTCGCTCCGCTGGCGCAGATGCTGCGCTGGGCCAACCGCATGGCCGCCGGCGACCTCACGCAAAAGATCACCGCGTCGCGCAGCGACACCGTGGGCGACCTGCAAAAGGCGCTGGCGCAGCTCAACGTGAACCTGCTGTCCATCGTGCGCGACGCCCGGCAGGAAAGCGAGCACATGCAGGTCTCCACGCGCGAGATCGCGCAGGGCAACCAGGACCTGTCGTCGCGCACCGAGGCCCAGGCCAGCAACCTGCAGCAGACGGCCGCATCCATGGAAGAGATCACCGGCACCGTCAAGCAGACCGCCGAGTCCGCGCGCCAGGCCACGGTGCTGGCCACGCAGGCCACCCAGGTGGCCGAGCGCAGCAGCGAGGCGGTCGATGGCGTGGCCAGCACCATGAAACAGATCCAGGCCGCGTCCGGCCGCATCAGCGAGATCACGCAGCTCATCGACTCCATCGCGTTCCAGACCAACATCCTGGCGCTGAATGCGGCGGTCGAGGCCGCACGCGCGGGCGAGCAGGGTCGGGGCTTTGCGGTGGTGGCATCGGAGGTGCGCAGCCTGTCGCACCGCACGCAATCGGCCGCCAAGGAGATCCGCCAGCTCATCGACGACTCGGCCAACAAGGTGAGCGAAGGCCACGCGAAGACCGACGCCGCCCAGAAGACCATGACCGAGTCGCTGGAGCTGGTGCGCCGCGTGAACACGCTGATCGGCGAGATCCACAGCGCCTCCAACGAGCAGCTCAGCGGCATCTCGCAGGTCAATTCGGCCGTCGCGCAGCTGGACACCATCACGCAGCAGAACGCCGCGCTGGTGGAGGAGAACGCCGCCTCGGCCATGCAGCTCAACGGCCAGGCGCAGACCATGACCGAGACGGTGCAGGTGTTCCGCATCGACGCGTCGGCGCCAAACCAGGCGCGGGATGCGGTGGCGTTGCGCAAGGAGATGAAGGGCAAGGGGGCGTCGTCTTCGAGCCGCGAGCTGGCCCCGGTGTAAGGCCCCAAGCTCGCCGGCACAGCCTGCCCCAGCTTGGCCAGGCTGCAGCGCGTTCGCAATGGGCGCTGCCACGACCGGCAATGCCCGGAATGCGGCTGCGCGTGCCACCGGTAGCCTCCTCCGGAGGACGCCGCGAAGCGGCCGTGCCTGGGGCTACGTGCTCCCGCGCACCGTCAGCTCGAAGCCCAGGTCCACCGAGTTCTGATCCTGCAATTCGCCCCGCATCAGCGCCAGGAGCATCTGCGCACTGGCCTCGCCAATCGCCGAACGCGGTGTGCGCACGGTGGTCAGCGGTGGCAGCATCTGGTCGCTGCCCGCCAGGTCGTTGAACCCTGCAATCGCCACCTGGCCCGGAACGGACAGCCCCAGCCGGTGCGCCGCCAGCACGCCGCCTTGCGCCAGATCGTCGTTGCAGAAGAAGACGGCATCCACGCCGGGGCGGGTGCGCAGCACTTCTTCCAGCAGTTCGGCGCCCAGGCGGATGGAGGACGGCTGGGCGCTGAGCAGCTCCAGCCGCGGGTCGTAGAGGCCCGCCTCGCGCAGGCAGCGGCGGTAGCCTTCGGCGCGCTGCAGGGTGCGCGGGTCCAGCTGCGCCGCGACGAACGCGATGTGCTTGCGGCCCTGGGCGAGCAAATGCGCCGTCATGGCGTGGCCTGCATCCTGCTGCGAAAAGCCCACGCAGTACACGCCGTGCGCCGACGTCATCTCCATCAGGTGCACGCAGGGCACGCCGCTGGCGGCGATCATCTGGCGCGATGCCTCGGTGCGGTCAAAGCCCGTCACCAGCAGGCCCGCCGGGCGGTGGGCCAGGTAGGTGCGCAGCAGTTGCTCTTCTTCCTGCGGGTCGTAGTGCGTCACACCGATCAGCGCCTGGTAGCCGTGCGGGAACAGCGTGCGGTGCACGGCGTCCAGCACGTCGACGAACAGTGCGTTGGACAGCAGCGGCACCAGCACCGGCACCTGCACGCTGCGTTGCGACGCCAGGGCGCGGGCGGCGGGGTCGGGCACGTAGCCCAGTTGCTGCGCGGCATCCTTCACACGCTGCACCAGCTCCTGGGCCACACCCCGCTCGCCGCGCAGTGCGCGGGATGCGGTGATGGGGCTCACCCCGGCGGTCTTGGCCACGTCGCTGAGCGTGATGCGGCCGCTGGAGCGGCGGCGGGACTCTGGTTTGTTCAAAGGGTTAACCCGGATGGGTATGGGCTGGGATCTGGTTAGGATAGCGCTGTCCATTGGCTTGGACAAGGCGAATGCCTGATTTTTATCCGAAGAGGCGGAAATTTCCTCTGTATTTTGAGCATCCGGCGAGGATGCTTTTTCAAAAGTTCGTTGGATAGCGCTACCAATATGAATTTTGTACCGTCATCGGTGTTTCTGGTGGTCATGGGTGTGGCAGGTTGCGGCAAGTCCAGCCTGGGTTCCGCCCTGGCCCAGGCCGAGCGCCTGCCCCTGATCGAAGGGGACGACCACCACAGCCCCGCCAGCCGGGAAAAGATGCGCCAGGGCATCGCGCTCACCGACGCCGACCGCGAAGGCTGGCTCGCCACGCTGGGCCAACTGCTGCAGGCGCACCCGCAGGGCGTGGTGCTGACCTGCTCGGCGCTCAAGAAGGCGTACCGCGACCGCCTGCGCAATGCCTGCCCCGGGCTGCGCTTCGTGTTCCTGGAGATCGACCGCGCCAGTGCCGGCCAGCGCGTGGCGGCGCGGGCGGGGACCCACTTCTTTTCCACCGCCCTGGTCGACAGCCAGTTCGCCACGTTGGAGTCGCCCGTCGGTGAGGCCGGCGTGCTGCGGCTCGATGCCACGGTGGACCTGGCAACCCTTCAACAACAGGCGTCCGCCTGGATTGCCGCCACGGAGGCAGCATGAGCAACACACCCCTCCCGCCCGATTCCCCCACCCCCAGGCCGGCGGGCCGTTTCACCCGGACGGCCGAGGCCCTGATGGCCGCCTGCCTGGGCGTGATGGCCGTGGCGGTCTTCGTCAACGTGGTGCTGCGCTACGGCTTTGGCAGCGGCGTGGTGGCCAGCGAAGAGCTGTCGCGCCTGCTGTTCGTGTGGATGGTGTTCATCGGCGCGGCGGCCGCCTACCCCGCGGGTGAACACATGGCCTTTACCAGCCTGGCCGGCTTGCTGGCCCGCCGGCCGCTGGCTTTTGCAACGCTCAGCGCGCTGATCCGGCTGCTGGTGATCGCCGCCTGCGCCATGCTGGCCTGGGGTGCATGGCAGCAGGTGGTGGTGGGTCTGGGCAGCCACTCGGTGGTGCTGGGCTATTCGGCCGCGCTGCTGCCGCTGCCGGCCTTCCTGTGTGCGATGGCCATCGGTGTGATGGCCTTCATCGAACTGATTCAACGCAAGCCGCTGGACCTGGGTCACGGCGCAGAAGTGGAGTGATGCACATGGGTCCCGAAGCTCAGGCTTTCATCGTCTTTTCGCTGGGCATGCTGGTGTTCATGGGCACCGGCATGAACATGGGCCTGGCCCTGGTGCTCACCGGCGCCGGCATGGCCTGGGTGCTCGACTTCTTCGACACCCAGCTGCTGGCCCAGAACCTCGTGGCCGGGGTCGACAGCTTCCCGCTGCTCGCCGTGCCCTTCTTCATCCTGGCCGGCGAGCTCATGAATTCCGGCGGCATCAGCCGGCGCATCATCGACATGGCGCAGGCCTGGGTGGGCCACATCCGCGGCGGGCTGGGCTACGTGGCCATCGGCGCGGCGGTCCTCATGGCCAGCATGAGCGGATCGGCCCTGGCCGACACGGCGGCGCTGGCCACCATCCTGCTGCCCATGATGCGCCAGCAGGGCTACCCGATGAACACATCGGCCGGGCTGATCGCCTCGGGCGGGATCATCGCCCCCATCATTCCGCCGTCCATGCCCTTCGTGATCTACGGCGTGACGACCAACACCTCGAT
Organism: Acidovorax sp. NPDC077693; assembly: GCF_044542805.1. Taxonomy (NCBI): domain Bacteria; kingdom Pseudomonadati; phylum Pseudomonadota; class Betaproteobacteria; order Burkholderiales; family Comamonadaceae; genus Acidovorax; species Acidovorax sp. NPDC077693. The sequence goes on from NZ_JBITVD010000005.1 coordinate 359,925, forward strand.
CTCGGCGCTGTTCGTCTCGGGCATCGTGCCCGGCCTGATGATGGGCGTGGGCCTGATCTTCGCGTGGCGCTGGGTGCTGCGCGGCATCGACCTGCCCGACAGCCGGCCTGCCTTGCCCCTGCGCGAGCGCCTGCGCGCCACGCTCAAGGCCTTCTGGGCCATGCTCATGCCGTTGATCATCATCGGCGGCATGAAGTCCGGCGTGTTCACGCCCACCGAGGCGGCGGTCGTCGCAGCCTTCTATGCCCTGGTGGTCGCGCTGTTCGTGCACCGCGAGATGAAGGTGCCCGAGATCTACGGCGTGCTGGTGCGCGCCGCCAAGACCACCGCCATCGTGATGTTCCTGTGCGCTGGCGCCCAGGTGGCCAGCTACATGATCACGCTGGCCGACCTGCCCACCGTGCTGACCGGCTGGCTCGGCCCGCTGGTGGACAACCCCCGCGTCCTGATGGCGGTGATGATGATCGTGCTGGTGCTCATCGGTACGGCGCTCGACCTCACGCCCACCATCCTGATCTTCGCGCCCGTGATGCTGCCGATTGCCGTGAAGGCGGGGATCGACCCGGTCTACTTCGGCCTGATGTTCGTGCTCAACGGTGCCATCGGCCTCATCACCCCGCCCGTGGGCACCGTGCTCAACGTGGTGGCCGGCGTGGGCCGCATCTCGATGCACAGCGTCATCAAGGGCGTCAACCCGTTCCTCATCACCTACGTGTTCATCCTGGCGCTGCTGGTGGCTTTCCCCCAGATCGTGACCTTGCCCGTCACGTGGATGCGGTGATGTCCGCGGTGCTTTCTTTCTCGTGCCTTTCAATTCTTTGCCAATGGAGACAACCATGAAGACTTTCCGCCGTACCTTGCTGGCCGCCCTATCGGTGGCTGCCTTTGCCGCCTCGTTCCAGGCCGCCGCCCAGGACTTCAAGCCGCGCATCATCCGCTTCGGCTATGGCCTCAACGAAGTGTCCAACCAGGGCCGCGCCACCAAGCTGTTTGTGCAGGAGGTCGAAAAGGCGTCGGGCGGCAAGATGAAGGTGCGCGCCATCGGTGCTGCCGCACTGGGCTCGGACCTGCAGATGCAGCAGGCGCTGGTCGGCGGCGCGCAGGAGATGATGGTGGGCTCCACCGCCACCTTGGTGGGTATCACCAAGGAGATGGCCATCTGGGACACGCCCTTCCTGTTCAACAACGCCAAGGAAGCCGACGTGGTGCTCGACGGCCCCGTGGGCCAGAAGGTGATGGACAAGCTGCAGGAAAAAGGCCTGGTGGGCCTGGTGTACTGGGAGAACGGCTTTCGCAACCTGACCAACAGCAAGCGCCCCGTGGCCAAGCTGGAGGACATGAACGGCATCAAGCTGCGCGTGATGCAGAACAACGTGTTCCTCGACAGCTTCAAGACCCTCGGCGCCAACGCCGTGCCGCTGCCGTTCTCGGAGCTCTTCACCGCCCTGGAAACCAACACGGTCGACGGCCAGGAGAACCCGTACAACACCATCCTGTCGAGCAAGTTCTACGAGGTGCAGAAGTACCTCACGGTGACCAACCACGTCTACAGCCCCTGGATCGTGCTGGTCAGCAAGAAGTACTGGGATGGCCTCTCCAAGGCCGAGCAAAAGGTGCTGCTGGACGCCGCCAGGAAGAGCCGCGACTTCGAGCGCCAGGACACGCGTGACGAAGCCGCCAAGGCGCTGGCCGACCTCAAGGCCAAGGGCATGCAGGTCAACGAACTGTCATCCGCCGAAGCCAGCCGCATGCGCGAGAAGCTGGGCGCGGTGAACGCGAGCATTGCCGCCAATGTCGGCGAAGACCTGTGGAAGGAAGTGCAGGGCGCGGTGGCTGCGGCGCGCGGTGGGAAGTGACGGCAGTCTGAGGGTTGGCCGACCGCGTCAATGCCGTGTGTCGGCCTGTTCCAACCTCATGTCAGAGGCGTTTCGTGTTCGCAATCCGGTCAAGGACTGCCACGCCACAGAGCGCCTTGAAAAGTTTGCTGGGGCCCTGTCTTGTGCTGAACCAGCCAATGCAGGCCGTCGCTGGAGATGGCCTGCAGATTGAAGTCGGCCACCGGGGGCGCCATTTCTTGCAGTTGCAACGGTTGACCCTGCAGATCGAGGCGGTACAGGTGGTTGTTCACCTGTAGGCCCATGAACCGGCTGTTGGCTGAAAACACAATGCGGTAGTGCCCGGTCTTTGCGTCAGCGGACGGGTCTTTGAAGGCCGCATGTGGCAGCTTGGCCACTTGCGCCATATGGGGGTTCCTGAAGATCTGCAGCGATTCGCTGCCGCGAAATACGAGCCAGGAGCCATCGGGCGACATGAGTGGGGCGAACTGGGGTAGCTGGTTTGCCATCGGCGAGGGGTCGGGATTTCCACACGGCAAATGGACACAAGCGTAGGGCTGGTTGTCAGGGTTGTGCGAGAACGCGTGCTGTGCCAGAGGCAGGGCGAAGACTTTGCGTTCCGACCAGTTGGACAAGCCCAGGAAGCGCGTACCGCTGGCGTGGACCATCAACCAGCGACCTTGTGGATCCAAGGTTGGGTACAAGCGGCTGGCCCCGCCAAAAGGCATGAGCACTGCACGTCCCGTGGCCAACTCACACACAGCCAGTGGTTGCGGTGACCTTGGCCCGACAGACGCCAGTTGGACCGCGAACCAGCCGTTGGCAAAAACAGGGCCCGACAACAAATCAACGTGCGGGAATTGGCACACGCTGCGTTTTTCCTGGAGGTCGTAGACATCGCTGGTCGCACCGTAGTAGATAGGCTCGAAACCATCTTCACCATCCTGCGGTGCTATGCGCAGCGCGTGCCGACCATCTGCACTCAAGAGGCTCATCTTGATACCCGTTCCTTGCTGCAGATCCGGCGTGATCCAGTGATGCCTGTCGTAGTCAATGTAGTGCAGCTGACCGTTGGCGCTGAACAGCATCTGATGGATGGCGGTCCAGCTGCTCGCTCCGACGCGGACGAGCCGTTTGAGCGGCGAGGTTTGCCACAGCTCAATTTCTTTGTCATTTCTGCGCGCAAACCTTTCGCCGGTGGGCGAAAAATCGGCCTGTACGCTTTCGCTGGTAGTGCCGAGCATGCCCAATGACTGAAGTGGCACAGGCTGAGAGCGTGTGTTCAGCATGCGGCTCCCCGAAGATGGAGCGGTATCGGAAGTTGGGGTGGGAATTGACGGTGCGCCAGCAGCGTGCAGCACCAGGCTTGTGGTGGCCAGCAGCGTCGCCACGATGGAGGTGCCAGTGCGAATCCAGGCCGCGCGCCAAGGAAAACGGTTCGATATCAAGTGGGGCGAGAACATTGGAAGATCGCTGGATGTACTAAGGGATGGAAGAGAAAGCGATGCCGCCGTGAAAGCACTTGAGAAAGTGTGACAGGTGTGGCAAGGCAGTAGTGCTTGCCAACCCCTTGGCTTCGTCTCCCCACGTAAATATCCGAGCCTGGACGGAGGCAGTGGCAAGGTCCGGTTTCTGATTGGCCGAGTAGCCGCTGATGGGTCTTCCATTCACCGTGATTGGGCCGTTCAATACTACCCAATGATTCTTGTAGGTGCTGCCAGAACCGCCAAACATGGCAGCGGAAACCAGCATCACTAACTGTCGAACCCCTGACGAGCATATGGCCGCTTAAGAAACAGATCCGGGCGCTCCTGGTACTACTCTTTCATCGCCTGCATGGGCGCCTTGCTGCCCAACACGATGCAAGGCGTGGTGTGAAGTCACGGTCAAACCGTTGTTGATTAGATGAAGTGGTCATCTTGAATGAACGCATGCAAAAGCGCTCAAGGTACTGATCCCCACAAGGCCCCTTGAAAAGTCTTGTCCCGCTCTGTTTCGTGCTGCACGAGCCAGTGCACACCGTCGCTGGAGATAGCCTGCAGATTGAAGTCATTTATCGGCGGCGCCACTTCTTGCAGGCGCAGCGGACTCGCTTTCAGATCGATGCGGTACAGGCGGCTATTGACCTGCAAGCCTATCCAACGACTATTGCCCGAAAAGACCAGAACATGCTTTCCAGTTCTGACATTTTTTACGAGCTGTTGGTAGGGGGCGTGAGTCAGCACTGCGACTTGCCGCATTTCTTGATTCTGGAAGATTTGAACGGATTGACTGTCCGTGTAAATCAACCAATCGCCGTCAGGAGATATCTTCGGCTGCATTATGGGAAGTCCGGGCACTGGCGGCAGAGGCGCAGGGCGTCCGCAAGGCAACTCGGCGCAGGGGTGGGGTTCGTCGTCCGGATTTTTGGCAAAGGCGTTTTGCGCAAGCGGCAGTGCAAAGAGCGCGCGATCCGCCCACTGGGACAAGCCAAAAAAGCGCGTTCCTCTGGAGTGCACCATGAGCCATCGGCCTTGCGGGTCCAGTGTGGGGAGCAAGTTTTTAGCATCACCAAACGGCATGATCAGTGCACGCCCTGTGGCTATCTCGCAAACCGCCAGCGGCTTTGGTGGTTGGGGTCCTGTAAAAGCTAGTTGAACAGCGAACCAGTTGTTGGTGAAAGCTGCGTTGGACAACCAGCCCATGCTGGGAAACTGGCATACGCTCCGCTTTTCTTGAAGGTCATAGATATCACTGCTGGCGCCGTGGTAGTTGGGCGTAAAGTTGTCTTCACTTTGTCTAGGTCCCCTACGTACTGCATACCGGCCGTTGGGGCTCAATAGATTGATGTTGCCACCAGTGCCTTGTTGTAAATCGTTTGTAATCCAGTGATGTCTATTTTGATCAATATAATGAAATTTACCAGTGGGATCGAAAATCATTTGGTCAATGAAAGACGAAATTTGCAAATCAACGTGAGCTAGACGTTTGAGTGGCAGGGTTTGCCATAACTCAAGCTCGTTATGGTTTCTATATGCAAAACGCTCCCCAGTCGTGGAGAAAACTAGATCGAAGCTCTCACGTTTTCCGCCAAAAATCCCTAGAGGCTTGAGTGAAATGACACCTGTGTCTGTGCTGGTGGATGCATCCACTGTGTTGCCTGGCATTTTTGACGTGCCTGCAGAATTCGCCGAAAAAATTATGCAAAATAATAGAGTTGAGATTGTGGCGTTTTTGGTGTGGCGCCAGTTCTTCAACCAAATCAGGTTTGTGCTCATCTTGGATTTAAGTGCATGTGTGATGTTTTGGGGGATTATGGTATGGATGAAAAAGCAATGCCGCCATGAAAGCATTTGAGAAAGTGAGAAAGGTGTTGAAATGCTCTGACTTTTGCTAATTCTCGATTGCTATTCCCCCAGGTGAATATTTTTGTGTCGATTGAAGCCGTTGCAAGATCCGGTTTTTTATCGGCTTTGTAGCTACTGATTGGCTTACCATTGACCATGATGGGGTCATTCAACACTACCCAATGGTTTTTGTAGGTGCTCCCGGTCCCTCCGAACATGGATGCGGAAACGAGCATGACCACCCAGGCGCTAGACTGATAAGGAGCCAACTCCAATAATTCCTTCCAGTCCGCCATTGGAAAAATCTCATTGGTGTTGTCGAGCAAGGTGGTGGAGCCCACCGCATTGAACCAAGATTTCAGATAGGCGGGACGGGTGATGGCTGAGCCCATGGCTGAGGGATGGTCGTAGCTGGAGAAAGGGATCAGGCTGGGGCTGTCGTTGCGCAGGCTGGCCATGCTGATCCAATCCACGGCATTGATGCCAGCTGCCTGCGGTACTGTCATTTTGACTCCTTCCGAATTGATGGTTTCGGTTTCAGCCGTGGCCCGAACCTGTGTGCTGGGTCGCACACTGCGCTGGCCCAAGGTGGCGGGTCGGCCAGTCCAAAGATCAATGATGTGCCCTACATACAGATCGGGCCGGTCATTGATAAGACAAAACATGAAGGCTGCTGGTCCGCATAGGCTGGTGCCGCCCTGTTGGGGCCAAGAGTGTTGATCATTGCTGAGCCTTTGCCTCAACTGATCAATGAGTTGTGTCCTGTTCACCCCCCAGGCTACGTGTGCTGCGAATTCGGAAGAATTGTTGAGCTCGGAGATGATTGAATTGGCGGTAGAAAGCGCGGCAGCTCTGATCATGAAAAATTGTGTCTAAGAGGCGGTTTAAGGTGTTATTTCCTGGGCGCGCATCTTATGGTTGGCTTGGATCCGCCACGCCTTAGATAATGGTTCGAAAACGTAATCGATTGAATAAATTGACTTGAGCGGTGTTGGGTGGATCTTTGTGCTGATTTGGGTAATTGGTCCGGCATTTATGCTTGTTTCAAAAGCTGCGGAAGCCACCTGTGAGATTTTCCAGACATAAACGCAAAAAGGCTGGGACTCCTTTCGGAGCCCCAGCCTTTGGGTCGGTTAGCAGCAGCTAATGCTGCCGCAATATCAGCAAATTACAGCGAACCGATTTCGCCGGAAGAGATCCGGCCGGTGCGCAGTGCTTCTGCTGCTTGGGCCTGCACGGCAGCGCGGTCGGCCGTGGAGGTGAAGGACAGGACGCGCGAACCGGAAGGAATGGTGCTGCTGGTGGCAGCCACGGTGGAGGCTTCGGCCATCACTTCGGCGCGGGTGCGGCTGGTGTCGTACTTGGCGGCGAATTGCGAAGCATCGGCTTCGTCAGCGTGGGCACCGAAGGCAGCGAAAGCGGACACAGCGGCGATGGAGAGGAAACGTGCGGTCTTGTTCATGATGAAAGTCCAGGTTATTTTTAGAAATCAGGTTGTTGACTTGTCAGCGAGAGACAGGCGTTGAATCCTTCGGATTCAGATCAGCCTTGCTCACCCGAAGGGATCTGGCCGGTGCGCACAGCGTCGGCAGCCTGGGCACGCACGGCAGCGCGGTCAGCCGTGGACTTGTAGGTCACGACGCGCGAACCAGCAGGCTCGATGCTGCGGGTCTGGGCAACGGTGGAGGCTTCGGCAGCCACTTCGGCGCGGGTACGGTTCGTGTCGAACTTCGTGGCGAATTGCGAAGCGTCGGCTTCGTCAGCGTGGGCACCGAAGGCAGCGAAAGCGGACACAGCGGCGATGGAGAGGAAGCGTGCGGTCTTGTTCATGATGAAATCCTTGAAGTTAAAAAAAGCGTCTCAAAAAAGCCGGTAACCAGTACAGGAACGAAAGGTGTCCATCGCCAGATCCCGGGTTCGGTGAGTCGCCTTGCGGGTTCGGCTCATCGATGGGATGAACTGTACGCCGGGGCTGTTCAGAGAAAAACCATCTGGTCGCAAACTGACTGTTCCGGTATTGGAAACAATCACTGGAGCCAAGGGTTGCCGTGTGTGCAGGGCGTCTTGCGATGCGGTCAGCGGCAACTGGGGGCGGCTCTTGCCACCAGGGGTTGAACTCAGGAGAGGTGCGTTGAACATGGGCTCCATCGTGCCCATGACTGCGTGTTGCGTCGTCTCGTCGCGGTTTCGGTTCTTTTCAGTTTGTTTCGCTGCGGGCCGAATGCAACAGGCACGAAACAACTGATTGGTCGGATCGCCTACAAAGCGCCGCAAATCGGGCTTGCGCGGGTTGCGCTGACGGGGCTTATGGGCTGAAATCTCTCTGTACCTGTTCCAGGTTTCAGAGGGAGGTTCCATGACCATCGTCTCCAAGATTCTCGAGGCCAAGCCCGACGCCACCGTGCACACCATCCGGCCCACCGATTCGGTGCTGGCCGCCTTGCAGCTCATGGCTGACAAAGGCATCGGTGCGCTGGTGGTCACCGAGGGCGATGCCATCGTGGGCATCTTCACCGAGCGCGACTATGCGCGAAAGATCGCCCTGCTGGGCCGTACCTCGGCGGCCACCATCGCGCGCGATGTGATGACCTCGGCCGTGCGTTTCGTGCGGCCCGACCAGACCAGCGAGCAGTGCATGCAGATGATGAGCACCGGCCGCCTGCGACATCTGCCCGTGGTGGACAACGGCAAGCTGGTCGGCATGATTTCCATCGGCGACCTGGTCAAGGACATCATCTCCGAGCAGAAATTCATCATCGAGCAGCTGGAGCAGTACATCACCGGCAGTCATTGACGAGCCCTTCGAGGCGCTGCGCGGGGCGCCGCCCCAGTGGCGGGGCGGCCCTTGCACGGCGGCGGCGGTTTGGGCCGCGCGCATTCAACCGGCGGTGCGCATCAGGGCCGAATGAAAAATGCGCTGACCGGGACCGGCCAGCGCCTGGGGTGTTGCGCTGCCACGCGCTGGCAGCGCCGGGGCTTCAGGCCGCTTTCTCGACGTGCCCTTGGCGCGTGTACAGAAAATCGATCACGGCCTTGCGGTAGTGCACGTACTGCGCGTCTTCGGCCAGCTCCACGCGGCGGCGGGGGCGGGGCAGGTCGACGGCCAGCACCTCGCCAATCGTGGCGGCGGGCCCGTTGGTCATCATCACGATCTTGTCGGACAGCAGCACGGCCTCGTCCACATCGTGCGTGACCATGACCACGGTGCTCTGCGTGCGCGCCACGATCTCCAGCAACTCGTCCTGCAGCTTGGCGCGCGTCAATGCGTCCAGGGCGCCGAAGGGCTCGTCCATCAGCAGCACCTGCGGTTCCATCGACAGGGCGCGGGCGATGCCCACGCGCTGCTTCATGCCGCCCGAGATTTCGCCGGGGCGCTTTTGCGCTGCCGGCGTCAGGCCGACGAGCGCCAGGGCCGCATCGGTGCGGGCCTTGAGCTGCGCCTTGCTTTCCTTGCCGCCGAATACGCGCTCCACCGCCAGGTAGATGTTGTCGAAGCAGGTCAGCCACGGCAGCAGCGAGTGGTTCTGGAACACCACCGCGCGCTCGGGGCCCGGGCCCTTGATCTCCTTGTTGGCGCACAGCAGCGCGCCGTTGGTGGGTGTGGTCAGGCCCGCGATCAGGTTGAGCAGCGTGGACTTGCCGCAGCCCGAGTGGCCGATCAGCGCGACGAACTCGCCCTTGGCGATCGTGAGGTTGATGTTCTTGAGCGCCGGGAACAGGCCCTTGGCAGTCTTGAAGGTCTGCTCCACGCCATGGACTTCGATGAACTTGGTGGTGAGAGAGGTGTGCATGAGGAACTCCTGGTTGTTTCGAGGCCCGCGGTGGCCCCGGCTTGGCCGGGCCGCTGGGGGGCGCCTGAGGGGATGACGCGCCGCAGGCGCGGCTCAGGGGTGGGTCAGGTCTTGACTTCTTCGAAGGTGAACGCAGTGGCCAGCTTGATGAGCGCAAACTCCAGCACCAGCCCGACGATGCCGATCACGAAGATCGCGATGATGATGTTCTTGACGTTCAGGTTGTTCCACTCGTCCCACACCCAGAAGCCGATGCCGACGCCGCCAGTCAGCATCTCGGCCGCCACGATCACGAGCCATGCGGTGCCCACGGCCAGGCGCACGCCGGTCAGCATGTAGGGCAGCACGGCGGGGAAGAGGATCTTGGTGGCGATCTTCCACTCCGACAGGTTCAGCACGCGGGCTACGTTCATGTAGTCCTGCGGCACGCGCTGCACGCCCACGGCGGTGTTGATGATCATGGGCCAGATGGAGCAGATGAAGATGGTCCAGATGGCGGCCGGGTTGGCGCCCTTGAACACCAGCAGGCCGATGGGCAGCCAGGCCAGGGGCGACACGGGGCGCAGCAAGCTGATCAGCGGGTTGAACATGCGCGACAGGAAGTTGAAACGCCCGATCACGAAGCCCGCCGGAATGCCCACCAGCGCCGCCATGCCGAAGCCGATGGCCACGCGCTCCAGCGACATCAGCACGTTCCAGCCCACGCCCTGGTCGTTGGGGCCGTTGCGGTAGAACGGGTTGCTGAAGATCTCCAGCGCCTGCTTCCAGGTCTCCACGGGACTGGGGATGCTGCCGCCGGTGGTGGTGGACACCACCGCCCACAGGCCGATGAGCAGGCCCAGGCCGCACAGCGGTGGCAGCACGGCCATCCAGAAGCTGCGTGACAGCGCAGCCCAGTCACGCCGCGGTGCTGGCGGCGTGCTGGCGGTGGTGGATTGCGGTTGGCTGCTGGTGCCGGTGGCCGGCGTAGCGCTGGCCGTGGCGGCGGTGGCTGCAGGGTGCATGGCTTTTGTGGCAACCGGCGGGGCTGCATCCAACGGGGTGTGAAAAACGGCGCTGACCATGGTGTTCTCCTTCAAGAGGGGCGGGTGGTGCTGGCGGAGTGGATGTCGTCGTCAGGCCAGGGCGATCAGGCCTTGACCTTGAAGCTGTCGGCGTACTTGGCGGGGTCCTTGCCGTCCCACACCACGCCGTCCATGAACTTGCTGCTGCGCATCTCGGTCTTGGGCACGGGGGTCTTCGATGCGGCGGCGGCCTGCTTGTAGACGTCGATGCGGTTCACGGCCTTGGCCACGTTCAGGTAGTCGGGGTGGTCCTTGATCAGGCCCCAGCGTTTGTGCTGCGTGAGGAACCACATGCCGTCCGACAGGTATGGGAAGTTCACCGCGCCGTCGTTGAAGAACTTCATGTGGTTGGGGTCGTCCCAGGTCTTGCCCATGCCGTCCTGGTAGCGGCCCAGGATGCGCTGGTTGATCGCGTCCACGCCGGTGTTCACGTAGGCCTTGCCGGCAATGGTCTCGGCCATCTTGTTCTTGTTGGCCAGGCCTTCGTCGATCCACTTGCTGGCCTCCAGGATGGCGGCCGTCACGGCGCGCGCCGTGTTGGGATATTTCTGCACGAATTCGGACGTGGTGCCCAGCACCTTCTCGGGGTGGTCCTTCCAGATGTCCTGCGTGGTGGTGGCGGTCACGCCGATGCCGTCCATGATGGCACGGTGGTTCCAGGGCTCGCCCACGCAGAACCCGTCCATGTTGCCCACGCGCATGTTGGCTACCATTTGTGGTGGCGGCACGGTGATGACCTTGGCGTCCTTCATCGGGTTGATGCCGTTGGCCGCCAACCAGTAGTACAGCCACATGGCGTGCGTGCCGGTGGGAAAGGTCTGCGCGAAGGTGTACTCGCGCTTCTCGCTGGCCATCAGCTTGGCCAGGCCCGCGCCGTTGACGGCGCCCTTGTCCGCCAGCTTCTTGGACAGCGTGATGGCCTGGCCGTTGTGGTTGAGGTTCATCAGCACGGCCATGTCCTTCTTGGGGCCGGCCAGGCCCAGGTGCACGCCGTAGACCAGGCCGTACAGCACGTGGGCAAAGTCGAGCTCGCCGTTGACCAGCTTGTCGCGCACACCGGCCCAGGAGGCTTCCTTGGTGGGGATGATGGTCACGCCGTATTTCTTGTCGATGCCCAGCACCGAGGCCATCACCACGCTGGCGCAGTCCGTCAGCGGGATGAAGCCGATCTTGACCTCCTTCTTCTCGGGGGCGTCCGAGCCCTGGGCATGCACCAGCGCACGCAGCGCGGGGCTGACGCCAACGGCGCCCACGGTAGCGGCCTGCAGCACGGTGCGGCGGTTGAGGCTGGTTTTGAGCAGATCGGTCATGGGGCACTTCCTCGTAGCGTTAAAAACAAAAAGGCGTCCACACCACACCCCGCGAGATGCACACATGCATACGTCGGGGCGGGTGGGGACGCCTTTGTCCATTGCCAAGCATTGGGGCCTGGCATCAGCACCGGCCCGTCGTTGGGCCGCTGCTGTCAGGGGCAAGACCTTCATTGGTCTTGCCAGGGTTTATGCAAGCTGCGTGCCAACCTTTGATGCACCAGCTGCGCGCCAGCGCGGGGCGGTGATTGCTATGTAATTGATAGCTGTTAGCGCTTGTCTGTCAAGCGGTAGCGGCCATTTTTAATCAAATGGTGGTGCAATGGGTGCAGCGGGAACGCCCGCACTGCCTTTGTGCGGCGCACCATCTGGGAGTGGGGCGAGAACTGGGCGCGGACCAGGGCAGGGCGGGAAGGTTAAAAGCGCGGCCACGCAGCACACCGAGAAGCCCCTGCTGCGGGCGCGCAGGGCCTCAGGGGGATGTCACGGGTTCAGCCCAGCAGGTCCATCACATCCAGCATGCGCTGGGCGACGTCCACGAGCTTGAGGCCCTTGTCCATGGCCGTCTTGCGCAGCTTCTCGTACGCTGCCTGCTCGGTCAGGCCCTGGCGCTGCATCAGCAGGCCCTTGGCACGGTCGATGGTCTTGCGGTCCTTGAGCTCGGTCTTGGCATCGGCAAGCTCGGCGCGCAGGGCCTGTTCGTGCTGGAACCGCGCCATCGCCACGTCCAGGATAGGGCGGATGCGCTGGGGCGACAGGCCGGCCACGATGTAGGCCGACACGCCCGCGGCCACCGCGTCCTTGACGTGCGAGGTGTCCTCGTCGTTGGTGAACATCACGATGGGCCGGCGCTCGTCGCGCGTGGCAACCACCACATGCTCCAGCGCGTCGCGCGCCTCGCTCTCGGCGTCCACGATGATCAGGTCGGGCTGGAGCTGCGCGATGCGCTCGCTCAGGAACACGTCGGCCGGCAGCGTTGCCACCAGGTTGAAATTGTTCTCCAGCAGCCCGATGCGCAGCGCCCGCGAACGTTCCGCCTGCAACACGGCGTGTTCGTCGTCGGGATCGGCGATGGCCAGGTCCGGGGCCACCACCACGATGCGCAAAGACTCGTTCATACCCCGAAGCATAAGCAATTTTTACGCCACAAATTGGTGCGCAGAAGCGGTGCAGGACGTCCGATCATCACACCACCGAGCCCTGCGTGCCTTGCAGGGCCTGAAACTTGCTAATAGTTTTATGGTTGGCAGGGCATACCCGATAGCCGCCTTCCATTCACTCGCATATACATCTGGTCACATTGACATACTGATGAGGAATCTGCATGAACAAGCTTAACGACCGGCGCCGTTTTCTTTCCGCCGGCCTGGCCTTGACCGCGGTCACGTCTGCGGCGCTGCTGCTCCTGTCCGGGTGCAGCAAGGTGCCCGACACCATCAAGATCGGCGTGGCCCAGCCCTTGAGCGGCCCGCTGGGCGCGCTGGGGCAGGATCTGCTCAACGGCGTGAACCTGGCGGTGGCCGAGCTGAACAAGGGCGGCTATACCGTGGATGGCAAGCGCGTGACGCTGGAGGTGGTCTCGGTGGACGACAAGGCCGACGCCGCCACCGGCAAGACCGTGGCCCAGCAACTGGTGGATTCGGGTGTGGTGGCGGTCATAGGCCACCTGAACTCGGGCGTGAGCATCGAGACCGCGCCCATCTACGCGGCCAAGGACATTGCGCAGATCGCCATCTCCACCAACCCCAAGTTCACGCAGCTGGGCTTTCCCACCACGTTCCGCATGGTCGGCAACGACACCCTGCAGGCGCGCGCCATCGGCTCGTTCGCCGCCACGCAGCTCGGTGCGTCCCGCTACGCCGCACTGGACGACGGCACGCCCTACGGCAAGGGCCTGGCCGACGGTGCGGCCGCGCAGCTCAAGACCGAGAAGAAAGAGGTCGTGGTGCGCAAGTCGTTCGACGACAAGACCACGGCGTTCAATGAACTGGCCGGCGAGCTCAAGGCCGCCAAGGTGGAAGTCATCGTCTCTACCCTGAACGACTTCCAGGCGCTGGCGCTGCTCGAGGCCCTGCGCAAGGTCGACCACACCAAGGTCAGCCTGCTGGGCGGCGACACCATCAAGACCACCGACATGGTCAAGGGCGCCGGCATCATCGACGGCATCTACGCCACGTCGCCCGTGCTGGAGGCCAAGGAATTCGCCACCGGCAAGCCCTTCCTCGAAAAGTACATCGAGGCGTACAAGAAGCCGCCCGCCTATGGCGGCCACTACAGCTACGACAGCATGTACGTGCTGTCTGCCGCCATCCAGAAGGCCAAGTCGGCAGAGCCGAAGGAGATCACCAAGGCCATGCACAGCATCAACGGCTACGCGCCCGTGATCGGCACCATGACCTGGGACGACAAGGGCGAGCAGCGCTACGGCGCCGTGGGCGTGTACGAGCTGCGCAGCGGCAGCTGGGAGCTGCGCATGCGGTCGGACCGCTGGTAACGGTCCCCTGAGGTTGCGCCAGGTCGGTGGGCTCCACCGCCTTCCGCGCACCACGCTCCTCACTGCAAAGCCCCTGCCGGCCACCGCCCGCAGGGGCTTTGTGCCGTGGCGGCGGGCCATCCCGGTGCGGGTTTTACACTCGGGCGATGAGTTTGCTGATCCTTGGAATCGAATCCTCCTGCGACGAAACCGGCGTGGCCCTGGTGCGCTCCACCGGCGACGCCGCCGTGCCCACCCTGCTGTCGCACGCGCTGCACAGCCAGATCGAGATGCACCAGGCGTACGGCGGCGTGGTGCCCGAGCTGGCCAGCCGCGACCACATCCGCCGCGTGCTGCCCCTGACCACCCAGGTGCTCGCCGAGTCCGGCCAGACGCTGGCCGACGTGGACGTGGTGGCGTACACCCGCGGCCCGGGCCTGGCCGGCGCCCTGCTGGTGGGCGCCGGCGTGGCGTGCGCGCTGGGGGCGTCGCTGGGCAAGCCCGTGCTGGGCGTGCACCACCTGGAAGGGCATCTGCTATCGCCCTTCCTGAGTGCCGACCCGCCGGAGTTTCCCTTCGTGGCCCTGCTGGTGTCGGGCGGCCATACCCAGCTGATGCGCGTGGACGGCGTGGGCCGCTACGAGATCCTGGGCGAGACCATCGACGACGCCGCCGGGGAGGCCTTCGACAAGTCCGCCAAGCTCATGGGCCTGGGCTACCCGGGCGGCCCTGCGTTGTCGCGGCTGGCGGAGCAGGGCAGTGCCACGGCGTTCAAGCTGCCGCGGCCTCTATTGCATAGCGGAGACCTCGATTTTTCTTTTGCGGGGCTCAAAACGGCGGTGCTCACGCAGGCCAAGAAGCTGGGCGATGCGCTCGAAGCCCGCAAGGCCGACCTGGCCGCCAGCACCGAGGCAGCGATCGTGGACGTGCTGGTGCGCAAGACGCTGACGGCGCTCAAGCAGACAGGCTTGAAGCGCGTGGTGGTGGCCGGGGGCGTGGGGGCCAATCGGCATTTGCGTGCGCAGCTGAATGCGGCCTGTGCGGCTGCGGGGGTGCGGGTGCACTACCCCGAGCTGCATTTGTGCACGGACAACGGGGCGATGATTGCGATGGCGGCGGCGATGCGGCTGCAGGCGGGGCAGCAGGAGGCCAGCAGCGACTATGCGTTTGATGTGAAGCCGCGGTGGCCATTGGATGCGATTGCTGCGGGGGGGTGATGAGCTTGTCGAGATGCCGGTACTTTGCGTTCGAGAAACCGTTTACATGCCGAACAGTTCGCAACGCAGGCCGTTCGGGCTGAGCCTGTCGAAGCCGTTGCGTATCGCAACCCGTAGCCGTTCGGGTTGAGCTTGTCGAAACCTGGGTGCTGCTCGCGGGCTCGCTGATTGGGCGGCATGCCTGTGCTTAGGGCGGGAGCCGGGGTGCGCGCCCGGCGGCGCGGTAACTTTCTCTTGGTTCGCCAAGAGAAAGTCACCAAAGAGAAGGCGACCCCAAGTCTGCGACCCCTTCG